>CALUOW010000016.1 GCA_944322365.1 uncultured Bacteroides sp. | reverse complement strand
TCTGAAATTGCATCTAAAGTGAAAGCGATTATCGTCGATAAGTTAGGCGTTGAAGAATCTGAAGTAAAGAACGAAGCTAGCTTCACGAATGACCTGGGAGCCGATTCTCTGGACACTGTAGAGCTCATCATGGAATTCGAAAAGGAATTCGGTATTTCCATCCCCGACGACCAAGCCGAGAAGATTGCTACCGTAGGCGATGCCATCAACTACATTGAGGAGCACTCCAAGTAATCTTATCCATCCGTTTATCACATGGAATTAAAAAGAGTTGTCGTAACAGGTCTCGGCGCCATTACCCCCATTGGCAACACCGTCTCCGAGTTTTGGGAGAACCTTGTCAATGGTGTTAGTGGGGCGGGACCTATTACTCATTTCGATGCATCCCTTTTCAAGACGCAGTTCGCGTGCGAGGTGAAGAACTTCGACGCTTCGCAATACATCGACCGCAAAGAGTCGCGCAAGATGGACCTGTACACGCAATACGCCGTGGCTGTTGCCAAGCAGGCCGTAGGCGATTCGGGTCTTGACACGGAGAAAGAAGATTTGAACCGCATCGGCGTTATCTTCGGCGCCGGCATCGGCGGTATCCGCACGTTCGAAGAAGAAGCCGGCAACTACGCTTTGACCGGCGAAGAGAAGGGGCCGCGTTTCAATCCGTTCTTCATCCCCAAAATGATCTCGGACATTGCCGCCGGCCAGATTTCCATCCTGTACGGCTTCCACGGCCCTAACTACGCGACTTGTTCGGCTTGCGCCACCTCCACCAACGCCATTGCGGACGCATTCAACCTTATCCGTTTGGGCAAGGCCAATGCCATCGTGACAGGCGGCTCGGAAGCAGCCATTGCCGCTTGCGGCGTGGGCGGCTTCAACGCCATGCACGCCCTGTCCACGCGCAATGACTCGCCGGAGACGGCTTCCCGTCCCTTCAGCGCCAGCCGCGACGGCTTCGTGATGGGCGAAGGCGGAGGCTGCCTCGTGCTGGAAGAGTTGGAACATGCCAAGGCCCGCGGCGCGAAGATTTACGCCGAAGTAGCCGGCGTGGGCATGTCGGCCGACGCTTACCACCTGACGGCTTCCCATCCCGAAGGCTTGGGCGCCAAACTGGTGATGCAGAACGCGCTGGAAGACGCGCAAATGAACCCCGAGGAGATTGACTACATCAACGTGCACGGCACTTCGACGCCCGTGGGCGACATCTCCGAGGCGAAGGCTATCAAAGAAGTGTTTGGCGACCATGCGTACAAGCTGAACATCAGTTCGACGAAGTCCATGACCGGACACTTGCTCGGCGCCGCCGGCGCTGTGGAGGCCATCGCCAGCATCTTGGCTATCAAGAACGGCACCGTACCACCGACCATCAACCACGAAGAGGGCGACAATGACGCGGAAATTGACTATAACCTGAACTTCACCTTCAACCAGGCACAGCAGCGCGAAGTGCGCGCGGCTTTGTCCAACACGTTCGGGTTCGGCGGTCACAACGCGTGCGTCATCTTCAAGAAATACGCTGAATAAGGTCGTGTTGCACAATCTAATAGACAAAATAAGGCTCCTGTTCCGCAAGGACAGAGAGTCTTATTTTCGTTTTTACCGCATCCTGGGCTTTTTTCCGCGCCGCATAAAGTACTACCAGCAGGCCGTGTTGCACAAATCCACCTTCGTACGCTCCGAGGGCGGCCGCCCGCTGAACAATGAACGCCTGGAGTTCTTGGGCGACGCCATCCTGGATGCCATCATGGCGGATATCCTTTTCAAACGTTTCGAGGGGAAGCGTGAAGGTTTCCTGACCAATACCCGTTCTAAAATCGTGCAGCGTGAGACATTGAATAAACTTGCCGTTGAAATTGGCTTGGACAAATTGGTGAAATACAATGTCCGCTCGGCATCGCACAACAACTACATGTATGGCAACGCTTTCGAAGCCTTCATCGGCGCAATCTACATGGATCAAGGCTACAGTCGTTGCAAGCAATTCATCGAACAAAGGATATTGAAGGAATACATTGACCTGGACAAAATGTCCCGGCAGGAGATGAACTTCAAGTCGAAAATCATCGAATGGAGCCAAAAGTACAAATACGAAGTCTCCTTCGAGCTGATCAACCAAGTGATGGACAAAGACCATAGTCCCATGTTCCAAACCGAAGTGAAGGTGGAAGGACTATCCGCCGGCACGGGCACGGGATATTCCAAAAAAGAATCCCAACAGAACGCTGCCCGCATGGCCCTGAACAAAATCAAGAGCGATAAAGACTTCCGCCAACAAGTAGACGACGCCAAGGCTGCCAACCACCAAATCGCTGCCGAGGGCGAGCCTGCACAATGAGTTGCGTATAATTCATTTATTAAAAAAACATAATCCACCTATTTCGGTCCGTTAATAAAAAAGTTTCTCCCTATATTTGCGGGAGGAAAGTCGATATGTGCCCTTTTTGCTGCGCATAGATGGCTTGCCGACGGAAGATATATCACCAGCCGGCAGGAGATATATCATCGGCAGAGAGGAGATATATGACTTGCAAATGGGAAATATTCCCTGCGAGCAACCCTCCACAAAATCCCTTTATGTTGAACTTAATCAAACCGAATGCACAATGAAAGCAGCCTATTGTCTCATCGCAGGGTTCGCCCTTTGCTGTTGCGCCAACCCCCCAAAAGCCTCCCAACCGGAAACAGCAGCCGTTACTACCCCGGATACCGTCGTCGTACCTTCCCTTCCCGACTTAGGGCCATGGCACATTGACGTGACCCAATCTTATCCTACGAAAGAAGTCGTATTGCAAGACATTGCCGAAGTGGAGTATATCCCGATTGAAACCAACGATTCCATGTTGTGGTTGGGCAAAGAGGTGGAGTACTTTCAGGACGATTTGATCATTGCAGCCAACCAGCAGTGTGGCATCATGGTCTACGACGGACAAGGGAGGGCACGTCACGCCTTCAACCATCGCGGTTCGGGACCGGGAGAATATATCTCCATCAAGAATGTATGTTACGACCGTGTGGCGGACGAGTTGTTTGTGCTGGACATGCTGGGTTGTCGCGTTGTGGTGTACGATTTGGAGGGGAATTTCAAACGTTCCTTCCAGTTGCCTTATTCCGGTCTGCACCGGGTCTATGACATTGTGGACTTTGGACCGGACGAATTGCTGGCTTACGTTTTTGACAATGTGTTTGCCCGCCTGTCCAAGAAAGACGGGAAACTGTTGGAAGAGAAGAATTTCCGCAAAGGCAAGGATGTACATTTGATGATTGAGTGGGAGGACAATTTCAGGGCCAATGCATCCACTCCATCCCTGATGTCGGGTGTGGCCGAGGGGAGTTACTTGGCAGCAGCTTATGCTTCGGACACGATGTATCAGGTCTCTCCGTCCGGCGGATGGAAAGCCGTGGGATTCAAGACACCTGCCCTGCAGACCATGAACCCGCCGGTATTTGTGCGTCCGATACTGGATGCGCCTCGCCACAGTTTCGTGTGCAGCATCAAGAAGATTTGGGATCGGAAAGCGGACACCGGATTCCCCATTGTCTGCTATGTGATAGACAAGACGGACAACCGGGTGTATGAATGCAGCGGTCTGACTGATGCCAATTACGAAGGCTCGGACTTGCTCTTCTGTACCTTCACCGCCACCCAACCCGGCTGGGGCGTGCAATGTTATAGCGCAGCCGGCTTACGGAAAGCCTTGGAGCAAAACCGTCTGAAGGGAAAACTGAAGGAACTGGCTGCACAATTGGACGAAGAAGAAAATCCTGTGTTGGTGGTATATAAATTTAAATGAAGCGCACGTTGGACGGCTGAAAGCAAAGCAATTCTCATTCGTCCTTGCTCATCGTTATGAAACGGATTCCCTTTTTTCTGCTTTTATGGATTATAGGATTGTCGTGGGGCTCCTGTTCGTCCGGACAAGAGCCGACAGTGTGGCGGACGGCAGATAGCCTGGTGCAGGTCTGTCCGGACAGCGCATGGGCTTTGTTGGACTCGTTGCGCCCCCAGTTGGTTCGCGAGGGAAAGGAGGCGCAGATGCGTTACGCCCTTTTGCGCTTTCAAGCCAGAGACCGAGCGCATAGGCCCTTGCCGCCGGAAGCATCGGACAGCCTCGTTCGTGCCTTGGTGCGCCATTACGAAAAGGCGGAAGACCCTCGGCGGTTGGCCGAAGTTTATTATTATGCCGGTCGGGTGCTATACCGGGCGGAAGACGCTACGCAGGCATTGGACTACCTGGTGAAATCGCTGACTACCCTGCCTGCACAGGGAGCGACGGATTTGCGCGGAAGGGTGGTGTCGTGCATCGGGTCGCTGTATCTGGCGCAGGGACTGTATCGCGATGCACTGAAGATGTTGAAGGAAGGTGTCCGCTGCGATTCCTTGGTGGGCGATACCATCGGATGGGCCTACAACCTGCAAGACATGGGCCAATGCCATTACCATCTGGGTGAATACGACCGCGAATTGCAATGCTACCTGCAAGCCTGCCAACTGGCCGAACAAGTCCGTCGGATGGACCTGCTACACTCTGTGCGAAACCGCCTGGCAACCGCCTACATCTACCGCGGGCAATTTGACTTGGCCAGGAAATACCTGCAAAACTCCTCCTTGGACAGCGCCCGTGCCGGGAAAAACATTGTCTATATACGCGAGGCGCTGGGCTTCTATGATAGAGACGGGGCAGATTCGGCGATGTGGCGATATAAAGATGTATTGGTGTGGGAAGACGCGCACTCTGCCGGCATCGTGTATACCCCCAATAGCCTGCCAGGGCTGAAAAGTGTATCAAAAATCCCCAAAGAGAAAGACAGGAATGGCCCGTTGGCTCATCTGCGCAATTACCAGACTTTGGCAGATTCGCTCCTGCAAATTACGGGAATGGAAGAGGCCGCGTGGCAGGATGCATTGTCCAACTACCGTTCGCCCGAACAAGAGAACATCCGCCTGCGGCAGGCCAATAAGCGGGGGCGGGATTTATTTCTCCGCATCCTGCTGGTGGCGGCTTGTCTCTTTGCCGGCGCTGTGCTCTACCACCTCTACCGCAGGCGGCAACTGACCGTGCAGTTGCGGGTGGCCCGTCAACTCAACGAGGACATCTACCGCCGGAGCGAGGATTTCATTGAATCCAACAACCGTCAGATAGGCCGGCTGGAAGAGCAGATTCGCGAACTTAGCCGCCAACTGGAGGATACCACCGAAGCACGGAAACGCTTGGAGCAAGAGAAAGTACTGGTGACGTATGCCAACCTCGAGTCCGAAGCCCTGCAGGGCCAGCGCAATGTAATAGACAGTCTCTTCCTCAGCGACGAGAGGTGCCGCCGGTTCAAACAACTGCTGGACGAAGGCGCTTCGCCGACACCGGCCGATTGGGAGGCGCTGGGCCGCTTGGCGGACAAGTCGTACGATGGCTTTACACAGAAACTGGCCCGCCTTTGTAACCTCCGCAGCCGAGACCTCCACATCTGCCTCCTGGCCAAAATGGGCTGGGGCGATACGGACATTGCCCGCCTGGTTCCCTTGTCGCCCGAAGGAGTAGCCTCCGTCTGCCGCCGCCTCCACGCCAAGGCATTCCCTGAGGAGAAGCCTTCGTCGGCCGCTTGGCATAAGTTTATTCTCTCCCTGTAAATCAGGCACAAAGAGCTTTGCACGGATTTTGCACGGCTCTTTTTTTGTTTTTCAGTCGGCAGGCACGTTCCTTTGCGTCCGGATAGGCCATCCATCCTACAGCATGTTTCACTTTAAAACAAACAAGGAACGTATGAAGAGATTTTGTTTTTTCCTGCTGGCCATCGCCCTGTGCGGATATAGCGTCCTGTTGGCACAGCCCAAGACGGCCAAATATATCATCGATCCGGCGCGACTAAAGAACCTAGACAAGACTGTCACCTTGGACACTGCCGGCCTGCGCGTCAGCTATGCGCTCAATGCCGATGACTTGGCCGACCCGCACACCTACATCGACTTGCAATGCCTGGAGATAGGCAACCGGGTGGCCAAATATTACAGCCGTTTCCTAAGCGACAAAGAACAACGGGTGGATGCCTGGATCAAGGAGCGTCCCAGCGCGCAAAGTGTCCCCCATTGGCTGGGCGAAGGGGGCAAACGGCAAGATTGCTGGTCGGAATACCAATACTCGGAGATTTTTAAAGAAGGGGACGTAATTACCGTCTACTCGCGTATGCCGCACGGTTTGGGCCGCTACGACTGCTGGCACAAGGAACCGTACCCACTGCAACAATGGACGGTGCAGCCCGATACGCTGACCATCTGCGGGCAGTTGTGCCAGAAGGCAGTGTGTCACTTCCGGGGGCGCAGTTTCGAGGCTTGGTTCGCACCGGGCATACCCGTTGGCATGGGGCCTTGGAAGTTCGGCGGCCTGCCTGGCCTCATACTGAAAGTGCAGGACGCAGACAGACTGTACACCTTCGAATGCGTGGGCGTGGAGCAAGGAAAATTCCCCATCCGGAAATACGACTACAGCCGCTACCGAGAGATGGACCGGAAACAGTTGCTGAAACTACAACGACGAATCAACGAAGATTACTTCCGGGTGGCCCATGTGCGGGACACGAACACCGGGAAACCTCTCTCCTTCTACCAAGCCTACGAGCCACTGGAGCTGGAGTGACGCATCTTTCATTTACGAATTATCAAACAGCTATGATCCGAACATTTATCTTACTTTTGTGCCTGTGCGGCCTGGCGGATACCATTGATTTGGCTGCCCAGCCGAAAAACAACATGGTGATGAGCAACGGCGCCCGCGTCGACGTGCCTTATACGGTAGTAGACAAGGCCAGTTTGCGTGTCAGCTATGCACTCAATGCCGACAACCTTGAGGACCTTTCCACCTACATCGACCTGCAATATCTGGAGGTAGGATCGCAAATCTCGAAGTATTACAGCGCTTTCCTGAGCTGGTCCGATTCGATTTCTGCCGAATGGATGAAAGCCAATCCGGGGCAAGGCCGTCCATTCTGGCGTGGCGAAGGCGGCAAAAAGCCCGATTGCTGGTCGGAATACCAATACTGCGAAATCTTCCGCTCCGGCAACGAACAGACAACGTATTGCCGCATGCCAAGCTATATGAGCAACTGCGATTGTTGGTACACCGAGCCATACCCACAGCAACAATGGCAATTGCAGGCGGACACGCTGACCCTCTGCGGGCAGTTGTGCCAAAAGGCAACGTGCCACTTCCGGGGGCGCGACTTCGAGGCCTGGTTTGCCACGCAGGTTCCCATCGGACAAGGGCCTTGGACGTTTGGCGGTCTGCCGGGACTGATCCTGAAGCTGCAAGACGCGGACAGCCTGTACGTCTTCGAGTGCGTCCGCATAGAGCAAGGGCATTTCCCTATCCGCAAGTACGACATCGACGGCTACAAGCAAATGCCACGAGACAAGGTCCTGAAATTGCAACGGAAGTTCAACGAAGATTATTTCCGTGTAATCAATGCGCGGGACATGGAAACCGGGAAACCGCTTTCTATTTATAAACCTTACGAACCGCTGGAACTAGAATGAACAGCAGGAATAAACGATATAAACGAATTCACATGAAACACTACCTACTGACCCTTTTGTTCTTGGGGACGTTTGCCGCCTTGCAGGCACAGTCCCTTTTCACCGGCCGGGTGACCAACCCGAAGGGGCATCCGCTCACCGTGAGCATCAGCCTGCAACAGACAAACCGCACGCTGGTGAAAGCATATACCGCAACCGACAACCAAGGCAACTACCGCCTGGAGTACCTAGGCCCTGAAGACAGCCTGTTGCTAGTGGTATCCAGTCTGAACGTGGGCCGGCACGAGCGGATGGTGCGCAACGCCACGCAGCGTCAAGACTTCGTCCTGGCGGAAAATGGCATCCAACTGAAAGAAGTCAGCGTGCGCGCCCCGAAAATCACCCAACGCAACGACACGCTGAGCTATCTGGTCAGTGCCTTTGCCGACCAGAGCGACCGCGTCATTGGCGACGTACTGAAGAAGATGCCGGGCATCGAGGTAGACGAAAGCGGCAATATCTCGTATAATGGGAAAGCCATCTCGCACTTCTATGTCGAAGGGATGGATCTGCTGCAAGGCCGCTACGGGCTGGCTACGCAAAACCTGCCCAACAAAGCCGTCAGCGTGGTGCAAGTGCTGAAAAATCATCAGCCTGTGAAGGTGCTGAAAGACAAGGTCATCTCGGACGAGGTGGCCATCAACCTGAAATTGCAAGAAGATGCCAAAGGCGTATTTGCGGCTACGGCACTGGCAGGCGGAGGCTACAAACCTGCCTTGTGGACAGCCGAACTGGTGGGAATGCTCTTCGACAAGAACTACCAGACAATGAGCGTGTACAAAGGAAACAATACGGGCGACGATGTCCGCCAAGAGTTTCGCCAAAAGTACGGCAGCTACCGGGCGGCGGCAACCAACGGTATGTTGAGCGTCCAGATGCCGTCGGCACCGGACGTGTCGTCCAAACGTTATTTCCAAAACCACTCGCACGCCGTCTCCACCAACCATCTGTCCAAACTGAAGAGCGGGGCCGAATGGAGCACGGGCGTGATGTACTACAACGACCGCATTGAGCGAGAAGGGCGTTCGGTTACGGAACAATACCTGTCCGGCGGAGAACGCTTGACGGTGAACGAAAACCTTGCTTCTTCCAACCGTGTCCACAACCTGGAAGCGGCTTCGACGCTGACGATAAACAAAGAGCAGCATTACCTGAATAACCAACTGACGATCCAAGCCAATTGGGATCGCGATGAAAGCCTCAGCGCCGTGACGAGCAACGCCTTGACAGGCAACAGTGCGGTGAACCAACGCTTGGAACGTCCCCTGTTGGCGGTGGGCGACAACCTGTTCCTGATTCGTTCGGTGGGGAAAAGCACCTACAAACTGACGGCCTCGGCCGGCTATAGCGAGATGCCCCACACGCTGGCCGTCGCTCCGGTGGACTATTGGGACGAATTGCCCGTCCGTTCGTTGGAGCAGGACTTCACGCTACGGAACGCGGCACTGAACCTGGGCATTGAATACGGGCTGAAGTTGGGCAAGTTCGGTCTGAACTACTTGCTCTTCGGCAGCGGCGACTTGCGACGTATGGATACCGGGTTAGGCAGCCGTGAGAGTGGCGGCGACTCGTTCTTTGCCGATGACATTTGGAAGAACCGTTTGCGCTACGACACCTGGCGAGGCGGGTTACAGCAGTTGTACAGCTACGGCAACGACCCCTTCAGTGCGGAACTGTTGCTGCCGCTGTTCTATCAACGCCTGCGTGTCAACGACCGTCTGGCAGCAGAACGAAAAAACCATGACAAACCCATGATCATGCCCCGGCTGACCATCCGTTATAAACTGGATAATTGGGCGCTCCTGTTGCAAGGCTATTACACCTATTCCTATGGCGACATATATTCCGTCTACAAAGGCTACGTCATGCAAGGCTACCGCAACCTGTTGTGCAATTCGGCAGACGATTTGCCCGAAACGCGGGAAGCAGGAACCAGAGGGAGTATTTCGTATGACGACGTTTTCACATCCGTCTTCGGCAACGTGCAGGGCGGCTACACCCACCGGCAGCGGAACCTGCTCTATGGCTACGACTACGAAGGCATCATGCGCATCCGACGGACACTCAGGCAACCTACAACGTGGGACTCCTACGACGCGCGGTTCAACCTCGGCAAAGGCTTCGATTTTTGGGCGATGACCCTGCAGGCGAAAGGCAGCTACCAGCGCGACAAAAGCGAGGGACTGATACAGGGCGAGGTGGTGGACTATGTGTCCGACAACATCGTCTGCGGCTTCCAAGCCAACCTCCAGCCCGTCCGCTGGCTCAGTGCAGACTACTCCTTGGACGGACAATGGACCCGGAGCTACGTCAAGGCAGACCGGGGCAACTTCTCAATGGTGAAATCTGCCCTGCAAAAACTCCGTCTCCAATTCTTCCCCACCCGGACACTGACGCTGGATGCGGGACTGGAGCACCAATACACCAACCTGGCCTCGAACCGGCACATGCTCTTCGCCGACTTCAAGGCCACATGGCGAGGCAAGCAAGTGGACATCGAGTTGGAAGTCTGCAACCTGTTCAACGAAAAACAATACAGCCGTGTCTTCTATAACGGCCCGGACATGTATCGCTACAGCTGCCAACTGCGCCCCGTCAATGCCGTATTGAAAATCAGGTACAACTTCAGGTGAATGCATGGTCCCCACGGCAAACTCATAAAGCACAGGAAACCCTATATCATCCAGTGTTGTCAACAAATCCAACTTAATGCGACACAAATAATTATTTACTCCGACAAAGAATCACTTTAGACAAAACCGCATATTTCGCCTACCGAAGTCCTCCTTTCGCATTCTCCCTTCCGTAGCCCGACGGACACACCAAGGACTACAAACCCTCCATCTAAAGCCTTAAAAACGCGAAAAACCGTTTGATTTCCGTATTCTTCTCCGCTATCCCTCCGCTTTTCCTCCGTTTCTCCTCCGTTTCTCCTCCGTTTTATAAACGGAGATACAACGGTCCTGCAACGGTCTTGCAACGGTTTTAAAAAAGAGCAGAAACGGCTATGTATAAATAATATATAACAGACGAGTAACTTTGTTATTTTTTTGCGCGCAAACAGAGGAAACTCTGTAACCAAACATAAGAACATGAAGCAGAAGGCACGAGCCTGCGCACAGCTCATCCCTTGAATCCTTCTGCCTGAGAATAGCTCTCATCCGAAGCAAATCCCCATCCGCCGTCCCTGCACCACCAAGTCGTGGTTCTCGGTCACGAGCTTCAGCTTGCCGCCCGTCTCGGCCAAGGCAATGGACGTGATGTCGTTCCCCCGCAGAGCCACCATCCGCCCGTATTGCCTGTTGGCTATCAGCTCTGTGGCGTGCCCGCCCATACGGGTGGCCAAGTTTCGGTCGAAGGGCGTGGGCGCCCCTCCGCGCTGGATATATCCCAGCACCGTCTCGCGCGTTTCGATGCCCGTCTCGTATTCTATCTCTTGGGCAATGTACTCTCCTGCCCGCTTCCGTCCGTCGGTTTGGATGCCCTCGGCCACTGCGACGATGGAGTAAGGCTTGCCTTGCTTCAAACGATCAAGGATAGCCGTGCCGACCCGGTGGATATTATACGGGATTTCGGGCAGCAGGATGACGTCGCTTCCTCCCGCCATGCCCGCGTAGAGGGCAATCCATCCCGCTTTGTGCCCCATCACTTCGATGACCATCACCCGCTTGTGCGCGCTGGCCGTGCAATGCAAGCGGTCGATGGCATCGGTGGCGATGCTCACGGCAGAGTCGAACCCGAACGAAAAGTCCGTCCCCCAGATGTCGTTGTCGATGGTCTTGGGGACGGCTACGATGTTCA
Source organism: uncultured Bacteroides sp. (assembly GCA_944322365.1). Lineage (GTDB taxonomy): Bacteria > Bacteroidota > Bacteroidia > Bacteroidales > Bacteroidaceae > Bacteroides. The sequence goes on along the minus strand of CALUOW010000016.1, from coordinate 15,429 downwards.
GCCCCCGTCCGGCCAATCGGGCGGCAGTCAACGTAGTGCCGTTTCCCCCGATGCAGACGATGCAATCCAGCCCCAATTCGCGCACGTTGCGCTCGATGAGGGCCGGTTTGTCCACGCCGGATACCACGCCGTTCTTCTTGAAAGGATTCTCTCGCGAAGTGCCCAGCATAGTGCCTCCTTGATTGAGCAAACCCGAGAGCGAGCCGCGCGTAATAATTTCGGTGTCCTTGGTCAACAAACCTTGGAAACCGCTATGTATCCCCACCACCTCCATTCCATACTGATGAATGGCCGTCTGGCACACGCCCCGGATGGTAGCGTTGATGCCCGGGCAGTCGCCGCCCGAAGTAAGTATGCCTATTCTCATGTCGCTTCCTAATGATTATGTTTATGAAACCAGGCGTAAAGGTAAGAAAAAAGCGTGAAAAAAGATAGAGATGCCAAGAATTAACCTTACTTTTGCGTCGCCAAACAGATTTCAACAGAACGATGAACATCACGAAATTACTGAATAAGGCCTACTTCGCCCCGCGTTTGAAAGAGATCGAGCGATACGCCACCTGCCCCGGCGACTTGCAGGAACAGGTGTTGCAACGCCTGCTTCGCCTGGCCGGGGACACCGAATGGGGCCGCAAACACGACTATGCCGGCATCCGTACCTACGACGACTTCCGCCGGCGGCTCCCCATCCAAACTTACGAGGAAGTGAAACCCTACGTGGCCCGCTTGCGCCAAGGCGAACAGAACTTGCTATGGCCCTCGGAGATACGCTGGTTTGCCAAATCATCAGGCACGACAAACGACAAAAGCAAATTCATCCCCGTCAGCCGGGAGTCGTTGAAGGACACGCATTACCGGGGCGGCCAGGATGCCGTGGCCATCTACTTGGGACAGAATCCAGAAAGCCGCTTCTTCTCCGGCAAAGGTTTGATATTGGGCGGAAGCCACGCCCCCAACCTGAACTCCAACCACAGCCTGGTGGGCGATTTGTCCGCCATCCTCATTGAAAACATCCCTTCCATCGTCAACCTGATTCGCGTCCCCAACAAGCAAATCGCGCTGATGGGCGACTTTGAGCCGAAGATGGAGGCGATAGCCAACAGCACCATCGGCGCGAACGTCACGAACCTGTCGGGCGTGCCATCGTGGATGTTAGTCCTCATCAAGCATATCTTGGAGAAGACGGGACGGCAGACGCTGGAAGAAGTATGGCCCAACCTGGAGGTGTTCTTCCACGGCGGGGTGGCCTTCACGCCTTACCGCGAACAGTACAAGCAAATCATCCGCAGCCCCAAGATGCACTACGTGGAGACGTACAACGCTTCCGAAGGCTACTTCGGCACGCAAAACGACCCGACGGATCCCGCCATGCTGCTGATGATAGACTACGGCATCTTCTTCGAATTCATCCCCTTGGAAGACGTAGGCAAGGAAAACCCGCGCGCCTACTGCCTGGAAGAGGTGGAAATCGGCAAGAACTACGCGATGGTCATTTCTACGTCGGCGGGCTTGTGGCGCTACCTGATAGGCGACACGGTGAAGTTCACGCATAAATATCCCTACAAGTTCGTCATCACCGGCCGCACAAAGCACTTCATCAACGCCTTTGGCGAAGAACTTATCGTGGATAATGCGGAGAAAGGCCTGGCCCGTGCCTGTGCCGAGACGGGTGCGCAAGTGTTGGAGTATTCCGCCGCGCCGGTCTTCATGGACGCCAACGCCAAGTGCCGCCACCAATGGCTGATAGAGTTTGCCCGTATGCCGGACAACTTGCCCAAGTTTGCGCGCATACTAGACGACACGCTGAAAGAAATCAACTCCGACTACGAGGCCAAGCGCCAAAACGACCTGGCTTTGCAGCCGCTGGAAATCATCGTGGCCCGTCCGGGTCTCTTCCACGACTGGCTGGCGCAAAAGGGTAAACTGGGCGGACAGCACAAGATTCCCCGCCTGAGCAACACGCGGGAGTATATCGAAGAAATGCTGGCACTAAACAAATAAGCGATATGGGCAATTTCAATTGGAAAGGACATGGCTCGATGTTGGCCGCCAACGCCATGTGGGGACTCATGTCGCCCGTGGCGAAGATAGTCATGGCGGGCGGCCTCATCAGCCCGCTGGTATTGACAGACCTGCGCATCTTCGGGGCGATGGTGCTCTTCTGGGTCATCTCCTTCTTCCAAAAGCCTGAACACGTGCGCCACAAGGACATGGCCAAACTGCTGGGCGCCTCGCTGCTGGCCATCGTCTTCAATCAAGGCTGCTTCATCTTCGGCGTGGGACTGATCTCGCCGGCGGATGCCAGCATCATCACGACCAGCATGCCGTTGTGGGCCATGGTATTGGCGGCCTTCTTCCTGAAAGAACCCATCACGGGCAAAAAGGTGCTGGGCATTGCGCTGGGTGCAGGCGGCGCCCTCCTGCTCATCATGGGCAGCAACTCCACGGGACAGGCCACCGCAAGCGGAAACCACCCGATATGGGGCGACCTGCTGGTACTGACAGCCCAGTTGAGTTATGCCCTCTACATTGTCCTGTTCAAAAACTTCGTGCAGAAGTATTCGTTGGTAACCCTCATGAAGTGGATGTTCACCTACGCTTTCATCTGCACCCTGCCCTTCTCCTACAACGATCTGATGGGCACCGACTGGAGTGTATTGACGCTTCCGGACATCGGCGGCATTGCCTACGTGGTGGCCTGCGGCACTTTCTTGTGCTACATGCTCGTCGTCGTGGGGCAGAAAAGCCTGCGCCCCACCGTGGCAGGCATGTACAACTACGTACAGCCCGTGGTGGCCTGCATCGTCAGCATCTGCATGGGGTTGGATGCGTTCAACCTCACCAAGGGGCTGGCCATCGTCCTCATCTTCGGCGGCGTGTACTTGGTGACTATCAGCAAGAGCCGACAGCAACTTGAAGCGTACGAAAACAAGAAAATCAAGGCGGAAACGACCGAAGTGTCCGAATAATCCCTATCTTTGCAGGGAATAACAACCGCTTCAGCTATGACAAAGTTCATCAACCCCTTTACAGATGTGGGCTTCAAGCGCATCTTCGGACAGGAAATCAACAAGGATTTGCTGATAGATTTCCTGAACAGCCTTCTCGTGGGCGAACGGCACATCCACGACATCCAATTCTTGGACAAAGAGATACTAGGCGAAACTGTTGTTGATCGCAACTGTATCTACGACATCTACTGCACGGATGAAAACGGCGAACAGTTCATCGTAGAGATGCAAAACCGACGACAGGCCTTCTTCCGCGAACGGTCTATCTATTACTTGGCACGTGCCATCTCCCGGCAAGGCGAACGGGGGCTCAACTGGCAATTCAACCTGAAAGCCGTGTACGGCATCTTCTTCATGAACTTCCGACTGGAAGACATCAAGCCCAAACTGCGTACCGATATTTGCTTGGAAGACCGCGATACGCACGAACTATTCTCGGACAAAATGCGCTTCATCTTCCTGCAACTACCCCTGTTTGACAAAGAAGAGAACGAATGCGAAAACAATCTTGAACGTTGGATATATGTACTAAAGAATATGGAAACCCTGCAACGACTCCCTTTCAAAGCCCGCAACACCGTCTTCCAAAAATTGGAAGATATTGTGGACATCGCTTCCCTGAGTAAGGAAGACCGCATAAAGTATGACGAAAGCATCAAAGTATATCGTGACAACCTGGTTACAGAACTTTATGCAGTTCAGCAAGGCATACAGCAAGGCATACAACAAAACCAAACGGACATCGCCCGCCGCATGAAAGCCAAAGGCTATGCTGCAACCGACATTGCCGACATAACGGGCCTGTCCCTCGAAATGATCACAACCCTCTAACGGTAAAGAACAAAATACAAGAAGCTATATGGAACATCAACTGACCATCTACAACACCCTGAGCCGAACCAAAGAGTTCTTCAAACCCTTGCACGCCCCCCACGTGGGAATGTATGTCTGCGGACCTACTGTTTATGGCGACCCGCACTTGGGACACGCGCGACCTGCCATCACCTTCGACCTGCTGTTCCGCTATCTCAAACACCTGGGTTACCAAGTACGCTACGTGCGTAACATCACGGACGTTGGCCACTTGGAGCACGATGCAGACGAAGGCGAGGATAAGATTGCCAAGAAGGCGCGGCTGGAGCAACTGGAGCCGATGGAGGTTGCACAATACTATGCCAACCGATACCACGACGCCATGCGCGCCCTCAACGTCCTACCCCCCAGCATCGAGCCGCAAGCCAGCGGCCACATCATCGAACAAATCGCGCTGGTGAAGGAAATCCTGGACAATGGTTATGCCTACGAAAGCCAAGGCTCCGTCTACTTCGACGTGGCCAAATACAACAAGGACCACCACTATGGAAAATTGTCCGGGCGCAACCTGGAAGACGTGCTGAACACGACCCGCGAACTGGACGGGCAAGAGGAGAAGCACAACCCCGCAGACTTCGCCCTGTGGAAGAAAGCCCAACCCGAACACATCATGCGCTGGCCTTCGCCTTGGAGCGACGGATTTCCCGGCTGGCACTGCGAGTGCACCGCCATGGGACGCAAATATCTGGGCGCGCACTTCGACATACACGGCGGCGGCATGGACCTGATTTTCCCGCACCACGAATGCGAGATTGCGCAGGCCGTGGCCTCGCAAGGCGACGACATGGTGCACTATTGGATGCACAACAATATGATCACCATCAACGGACAGAAAATGGGCAAATCGCTGGGCAACTTCATCACGCTGGAGCAGTTCTTCAGCGGGCAGCATAAGAAATTATCGCAAGCCTACACGCCCATGACCATCCGCTTCTTCATCCTCCAGGCGCACTATCGCAGCACGGTGGACTTCAGCAACGAAGCCTTGCAAGCTGCCGAGAAGGGATTGAGCCGGCTGATGGACGCCATCCACGAGCTGGACAACCTGAAACCGTCCGCCACATCGTCGGTAGACGTACACACGCTGCGCGCCAAGTGCTATGAGGCCATGAACGACGACCTCAACTCGCCCATCGTCATAGCCCACCTCTTCGATGGCGCAAAGATGGTGAACAACATAGCCGCCGGCAACGACACCATCACCGCCGACGACTTGCAGGAGCTGAAGGACACCTTCCGCCTCTTTGCCTTCGACATCCTGGGCCTGCGGGCGGACAACGTGTCCAACGCAGCGCGCGAGGAAGCCTTCGGGCATGTCGTGGACTTGCTGTTGGAACAACGCGCCCAAGCAAAAGCCAACAAGGACTGGGCCACCAGCGACAAAATCCGCAACGAACTGACCGCTTTGGGCTTCGAAATAAAAGACGGGAAGGAACGGACGGAATGGAAACTGAACAAATAAGCATCCAACGCATCAACCCGATAAAACCCTGAAATTGTGACACCGCAAGAATTTTTCCAAAACGACCGCTTTGCCGCCAATACAGGCATTCAATTGCTTGAGGTGCACAAAGGCTACGCCAAAGCCTCCTTGGTCCTGACCGCCGAACACCTCAATGCCGGCGGGCGGACACAGGGCGGCGTCCTCTTCACACTGGCAGACCTAGCCTTGGCAGCCGCAGCCAACTCGCACGGCACATTGGCTTTTTCCTTGTCGTCCACCATTACATTCCTGCGAGCCAGTGGGACGGGCGACACGCTCTATGCCGAGGCGCGCGAACGCTACATAGGACGCGCCACCGGTTGCTACCAAATAGACATCACCAACCAACAAGGCAAGTTGATTGCCACATTCGAGTCCAGTGTATTTCGCATGGGCGATCCGGTGCCGTTCAGCGTGTGTAGCGAAGAGGAAGAGTAGGCCACTGATTATACAAGCGCGGATTGCGCGGTTCTCGTGGACAAAGCCATCGGCATTGCTCTCTGAGACCTGCGCAATCCGCGCTTTATGTATGACTTGACAAGACTTAACGGCACGCTGCCGCGCCATACACGCCCCCCCTACTTCACAACAGACGTCAGCGGATAGCGATTGCCATCGACGCCGCTGAGGAAAGCCTTGGCCGAACCAAAGCTGAGGTACATGTCCAAGCGGATGGGCAAGTGGTTGGCATCGTCGGAAATGAAGAAGGTGATGACTTCATTCTCCTTGCCCTCCTTGTCGTATTCCACGAACGAGAAGACCAGGCAACGGTACGTATTGTCGTCTTTTGCCTCGACATTCTCCACGCCCCGATAAATCAGCGTCTGTTGCTCCACCTTGCGGCCCGTAGCCATGGGGAAGTGGATTTTATCGCCCACCTTGAAGTCTTTGGGATTCCACGAGCGAGCTTGCCCCAAGATGCTGAGCATGTCGAAGATGCAGCGGCTGTCGCTATACTCCATCTCCTGCGGCTCACGGTCGGAAGGCTTGTACCACGTGCGCCGCTGCTTGACGTGCGACACGCCGTCGCGGTAGGAAAACCAGGCCTCGTCCTTGGTGTGACGTTTGCCTTCTTCGGCTGCCTTGCAGAAATAGAGAGGCTCCAATTGGTCGGTGACATAGCAGGTCAGCGTATCGCGCATCTTGAAGAAGAAGTCCGCGCGCTTGCTGGTATGCGACTTCAGGCGGAAGCAATAGGCGTCTTTCCCTTCGTAGGTAGCCTTGTCGGTGGTCAGTTCGGCAGTGCCGACCTTGATCCAAATGAATTTCCAGTTAAACATCAAGTCATAAGAGACGCGCTCGCCCGGCAGGAAAGCTGTGTTGCGGGCCGTGCACTGGGCGGCTGCATACTGGCCCGCCAGCAGCATACACACAAGGAACGCCATCCACCGGCGGCTTCCTCTCTTATCAATAGCTGTAGCCCCGGCCTCTACGAGCCGCGTTGCCTCAGTTGTTGCTCCGGTTTTTGTTTTTTTTGTCTTCATCCGGTTTTTGTTTTTTCAGTTCGTCAGGTTTTTGTTTATCTCGCGGCCGTGCATGGATATTCCAACTCTGCGTCAAATCGAAGTTGGCTTTCAACTCCAACACCTGCCAATAATAATACACTTGTTCGGGCTGCCGCTTGGTGGCATATTCGCCCGTGTCCCACACGCCGTTGCCGTTGGCATCGTTCACCAGGCGGGCGCCATACTTGCCGGGGTTCAGGAAATAAAAATCCGCGCGGCCGTCCACTACGGGCACGACTCGCAGCACCTGGTCTTTCTCGTCCAGCAGTTCGACAAAGGCCACCGAATCTGCCCCCGTCACGTCGAAGAAGATTTGCCCGTACTCTTCCAGCGCCTTGGCTTTGAAGTCTTTCTTCACTTTGTCCGTGAAGAGGCCATAAAGCCCCTGGATGGCGGTAGAATCTATTTCGAGCGAATAGCTTTTGCCCGGCTCCCAGTCAGCAAAGATATTGTATTTCTTGATGTCGACCGAATCTTGCTGGAAGTCGAAGGGGATGTCATTCCACAACGTGTCCACCTGCTGCTTCAGATGGAAGGCCGCCGTGTCTATACGCGCCACCGGCTCGGTAAAAGTCAGCGTCAGATAGTCATAGATGTCCAATGCCGAAGGGGCATAAACGTCCATCGCCAAGAATTGGGTCTTGGGTTTCTCTTCTTCCTCCTCGCCTTTTTTACGGCGTTTTTTCCGTTCTTTGTCCTCCTTTTCGCGCTGCTTTGCCAATTCCTCTTCCGTGGGCGGCTTTACTTTCGACACCAGCGCCAACGTATCCGTGCGGGGGACGAGTTGGTTCAGCGTGTCGGTATATAGGTAGCTCAGCTCCATCTTCAGCGTGTCCAGCTTGTAGACGAGGGAGTCTTTGATCCAATAATCCAAGGTGTCGATGCGGCCGGTGGGCTTCTCGACGATGAAGGCGTCGTCGGCATCGAAATTCAGGCCGCGCAGCCGGGGCAACGTATCGGCGGGCGCGGTGAAGCACAAGGTGAACTTCTGCATCACGGGCCTTTCGCTCTTGGCCAGGCGTTGGGCGCGGGTGGTCACTTCTTTAAACGCCATCAGGATGATGTCGTCGGGCAAGAAGTGGGTGTACTCGCGCTCGACGATGGTGTCGATGGTCAGCGTGTCCAGCCACATGGTGTCCTGCCTCATGCGCGGTTCGCAGGTGGGGACAATCAACGAGTCGCTGAAGGCGATATTCTCCGTCGGTTGCGAGAAGTAATAATTCCGGTCGCCATCCATCAATCCGTAGATGCGGTATTTGCCCGGCGCGATGCCCCGGATGGAGAAGCGTCCCCGGCTGTCTGTACGCCCCACGCGGTCGAAAGGCAAAGCCGTGAAAGCCGAATCTTCGAGGTTGGCATGCAGGCCCACCAACATGTTCTTCACCGGCTCCAAGTCGGCGGCGTTGAGCAACGTGCCCGCCACTTCCATCGAATCGATGTGGTCGCCCGTAGAGAAGGTAAAGGCGAAGTCGTAGAGCGGATTGCCCTCGTTGTTGTCCTGTATGGCGTCGGAGAAGTCGATGGTGTACGTCACGTCCGGCTTCAACGTGTCCTCCAGGTCGATTACCACGCGCTTGCCCACGGCACGGATGTTGGGCTGCTCCACCTGCGGCGGCGATATGACCACCTTCTCGCCCGGGTTTTCCAGCTTGATGAATTCGTCAAACTCGATACGAACCCGCGTGCGGTCATAGTTCAACGCGCCCGGCGCGGGCGTGCTGCCCACAAACCGGGGCGGCGTTTCGTCTATCGGCCCGCCCTCGATGCGTCCCACGCTGGCACAAGAGTAGACAATGGCTGCCAGCACCAGCATCCCTGCCAAGCGGCGCAGAAAAAGTTTCGTCTTCGTCATCATTCGGTTTTTAGCGTTCAATGCGCTGCAAAAATACGGCTTCTCGCCCAATAAGGCGCAAGCTTTAGGTATTTTAACCCAATAAAACAGGGCCGGACGGGCGATATATCCCCAGCGGACGGCGGATATATCCGCAGCAAGCGGGCGATAGATCGCCGGCAAGCGGCTGATATATCGCGGACAAACGGCCGATTGGACGGTTTTAATCAACAAATAACCTTTTCTCTTTCAAAACATAGTTAAAAATATCGGGGCATACCATTCTTATATAAGAAGAAAAGAATAACTTTGCGGCCGAAAACTGAAAATGCGTTTCAAGTTTTTATGAGACGCCGGTTTTTGTTCATGCCGCCCGGCAACGGCCTTCCACGCGCGGCAAGCGGCTCAATGGACGGCGCTTTTGCACAATAAATAAACATTCTATATGAGAACAAAAATGATTATGAAGAGTAGTAGTAGATTAGTATTACTGGCAGGTTGCTTGGCGCTGCTGAGCAGTTGCGGAAACGGCGACAAAGGCGCGGCAAAAGCGCCCGAGTATGCAGTGATAACGGCCCAAGCCACCACTGCCCACCTGACGAACAGTTACCCGGCTACCATCCGTGGCAAACAAGACGTGGAAATCAGGCCGATGGTCAGCGGCTTCATCACCAAGTTGCACGTGGACGAAGGTTCCGTGGTGAAGAAAGGACAAGTGCTGTTTACCATCGACCAAGTGCAATACCGGGCTGCCGTAGAGACGGCCAAAGCTGCCGTAGAGACGGCCAAGGCCGCCTTGCAAACCCAAGAACTGACCACGCAAAACAACCGCGAGCTGAACAAGCGCGGCATCGTCAGCGACTATCAGCTGAGCACGTCCGAAAACCAACTGGCGCAAGCCAAAGCATCGCTGGCGCAAGCCAAGGCATCGCTGGTGAACGCCGAACGCAACTTGCAATACACCGAGGTGACCAGCCCCAGCAACGGCATCGTGGGCGAAGTGCCCTACCGTATCGGCAGCCTCGTGAGCGCCTCGATGGCCACGCCCATGACTACCGTATCCGACAACTCGGAGATGTATGCCTACTTCTCCATGCCCGAACGCCAGTTGCTGAAAATGATTCGCGAAGGCGGCACCAACCAAGAAATCCTGGCCAAGTTGCCCAAGGTCAACCTCGGACTGATTGACGGCAGCGTCTATCCGGACAGCGGCCGCGTGGAAACCATCAGCGGCGTCATCGACCCGACCACAGGCTCGGTCAGCATGCGTGCCATGTTCCCCAACGCGCACAACGTGCTGCGCAGCAACTCGACGGGCAACGTCATCTTCCCCAACGTGTTGCAGGACATCATCCTTGTGCCGCAATCGGCCACGACCGAAATCCAGGACAAGAAGTTCGTCTACATCGTCCAGCCGGACAATACCGTGAAAAACACGGAGGTGCAAGTCTACTACCTGAACGATGGACAGAACTATTACGTCACCGAAGGATTGAAACCCGGCGATAAAATCGTCATCGAAGGCGTACAAGCCTTGAACGACGGGCAAACCATCACGCCCATCACGCCGGCCGAAAAGGAAGCCGCCTACCAAAAAGCCCTTGAGGACCAAAGAAGCGGCAACATCCAAAGCGCATTCCAATAAATTAAATTGATGAATGAAGAATAGCCGCGTCGCGACAAAATGAAGAATCCCATTCCACGGAAGATTCTTCATTCTTCATTCTTAATTCTTCATTAAACAGTAAGAAGTATGAACTTATCCAGATTCATTAACCGTCCGGTACTGTCAACGGTGATTTCCATCCTGCTGGTCATCCTGGGCTTCATCGGCTTGGCCACGCTGCCCGTCACCCAGTATCCGGACATCGCGCCTCCTACCATCAGCGTGAGCGCAACATACACGGGCGCCAACGCCCAAACCGTGCTGAACGCGGTCGTCTCGCCGCTGGAAGACCAAATCAACGGCGTAGAAAACATGATGTATATGACTTCCGACGCCTCCAACAACGGCTCGGCCTCCATCACCGTCTACTTCAACCAAGGAACCGACCCCGACATGGCGCAGGTGAACGTGCAAAACCGCGTGACCGCCGCCGAGGGCCTGTTGCCGCAGGAAGTGACGCAGATTGGCGTGACCACCCGCAAGCGCCAATCGTCCATGCTGATGATTTTCTCCATCTATGACATGGAGGACAAGTATAACATCGAGTTCATCGAAAACTACGCCAGCATCAACATCATACCGGAAATCAAGCGTGTAGCCGGCGTGGGCGACGCCTTCGTGCTGGGCGCCGACTACTCCATGCGCATCTGGCTGAAGCCGGACGTGATGGCGCAGTACAAACTCATACCCGCCGACATCAGCTCGGCCTTGGCCGAACAAAACATCGAAGCCGCGCCGGGACAATTCGGCGAGCGCAGCGGACAAACTTTCCAATACACCATCCGCTACCGTGGACGTTTGCAATCGGCCGAAGAATTCGAGAACATCGTCATCAAATCCTTGGCCGACGGCGAAGTATTGCGCCTGAAGGACGTGGCCGACATCGAGTTGGGACGTAACACCTACGGCTTCGACAACACCATGAACGGGCACAAGGGCGTCAGCTGTATCGTCTACCAGATGGCAGGCACCAACGCCACCGCCACGATCCAAAACCTGGAGAAAGTATTGGACGAGATGCAGAAATCCATGCCTGCCGGCATTGGCGTGAACATCGCCCAGAGCGCCAACGACTTCTTGTTCGCCTCTATCCACGAGGTGATCAAGACCCTTATAGAAGCCTTCATCCTGGTGTTCATCGTGGTGTACATCTTCTTGCAAGACATGCGCTCCACGCTGATTCCCGCCATCGCCATCCCGGTAGCGTTGATTGCCACGTTCTTCGTGCTGAAGCTCATCGGATTCAGCATCAACCTGCTGACGCTTTCGGCCATGGTGCTGGCCATCGCGATTGTGGTCGATGACGCCATAGTCGTCGTCGAGGGCGTCCATGCCAAGCTAGACCAAGGCTATAAGTCGGCCCGTCTGGCAGCCATCGACGCCATGCACGAGTTGGGCGGCGCCCTGGTATCCATCACGCTGGTCATGATGTCCGTGTTCATCCCCGTGAGCTTCATGGGCGGCACGGCCGGTACGTTCTACCAGCAGTTCGGCCTGACCATGGCCATCGCCATCTTCTTCTCGGCCGTCAACGCTTTGACGCTGAGTCCTGCCTTGTGCGCCATCTTCCTGAAGCCGCACAACGCCGACGGACACGAAGCGCCGCTGAAGGAGCGCATCGGGACGGCCACGAAAGAAGCCCGCAAGATATGGATGCAACGCTACGTGCAAGGATTGGGCAAGTTCATGAAACCGAAGCTGACCATCCTCTTCACCATCGTGGCCATCTTGGGCATGATTTTCGGTTTGTTCAGCTTTGAAAACCACCCGATTCTCTGCCCGATCTTCATCGTCATCAGCATATTGGCCGTGGCCGGCATGACGACGGACAAGTTCAAGCAGACGTTCAACGCGGACTACGACAACCTCCTGAACAAGTACAAGAAGCAGGTGCTGAAGTTCATCCAAAAGCCTTGGCTGAGCGGCGGACTGGTGGTTGCCTCCATTGCTTTGTTGGTAGTCTTCATGCAAATAACCCCGACGGGCATGGTGCCCAACGAAGACACGGGAACCATCATGGGCGCCGTCACGCTGCCTCCCGGCACGTCGCAAGAACAAGCTCAGAAGGTATTGGCGCGCGTAGACAGCCTGATTGCCGCCGAACCTGCCGTACAATCGCGCACGGTGATTTCGGGCTTCAGCTTCATCGGCGGCCAAGGCCCCGGCTACGGTTCGGTCATCATCAAGCTGAAACCGTGGGAAGAGCGTTCGACGATGCAAAACTCCAACATTGTCTATGCCACGCTGTTCATGCGCGCGCAGAAGATTATCAAGGAGGCACAGGTGCTGTTCTTCGCCCCGCCCATGATTCCAGGCTACTCTGTGTCCACCGACATCGAGTTGAACATGCAGGACAAGACGGGCGGCAGCCTGGATCACTTCTACTCCGTGGTGCAAGACTACATGGCCGCGCTGGAAGAACGTCCGGAAATCACATCGGCCGCCACGAACTTCAACCCGAATTTCCCGCAATACCAGCTGGACATCGACGCAGCCGCTTGTAAGCGCGCAGGCATCAAGCCGAACGAAATCCTGAGCGTGATGCAGGGATACTACGGCAGTATGTATGCGTCGAACTTCAACAGCTTCGGCAAGATGTACCGCGTCATGATCCAAGGCGAACGCGACGCCACGAAGAACGTCGAGTCGCTGGAGAGCATCAAGGTGCGCAACGAAGCCGGAGAAATGGCGCCCGTCAGCCAGTTCGTGAAGCTGACCAAGGTCTACGGCCCCGACGTCATCAACCGCTTCAACCTCTACACGTCCATGAAGGTGATGGTGGCTCCCGCCACGGGTTACACTTCCGGCCAAGCCTTGCAGGCCATCGCCGAAGTGGCCGACCAGAACCTGCCCGCCGGCTTCGGTTACGAATTGGGCGGCATGGCGCGCGAGGAAGCCGAGACGAGCGGCAGCACCACGGGACTTATCTTCGTGCTCTGCTTCGTCTTCGTCTACCTGCTGCTGAGCGCGCAATACGAGAGCTACATCCTGCCGCTGGCCGTGTTGCTCTCCGTGCCGTTCGGCCTGATGGGCAGCTTCATCTTCGTCAACGGCGCCAGCCTCATAGGCGGCATCCCTGCCTTGCAGATGATCATAGGCACCATGTCCAACAACATCTACATGCAGATTGCCCTCATCATGTTGATGGGCCTGTTGGCCAAGAACGCCATCCTGATTGTAGAGTTCGCCCTCGACCGCCGCAAGATGGGCATGAGCATCACGTGGGCCGCCGTCCTCGGCGCAGGCGCCCGTCTGCGACCCATCCTGATGACATCGTTGGCCATGGTCATCGGCCTGCTGCCCTTGATGTTCGCCAGCGGCGCAGGCGCCAACGGCTACCGCACGCTGGGCACGTCGGCCATCGGCGGCATGTTCATCGGCATGATCCTGCAAATCTTCATCGTGCCCGCCTTGTTCGTCGCCTTCCAATCCTTGCAAGAGAAATTCAAGCCGATGGAATGGGACGATGTGGACAACTCGGACGCAGAAGCTGAGATTGAACAATACAGCAAATAAATAACTTGATGGAGAATGAAGAACCGCCATATTCTTCATTCTTCATTCCTAATTCTTCATTAAAGAGTATGAAAGGAAAAATAATCGCCCTGATGTGCGCCGCCGCCATGCTGAGCAGCTGCCACATCTACAAAGCATACGACAGGCCCGAGGACATCAGCGCCGAAGGTTTGTACCGCGACACGGCTTTGGTGAACGCCGCCGCAGAGGCGGATACGGCCAACTTTGGCAACGTGCCTTGGCGCGAAGTCTTCACCGACCCGCAACTGCAAGCCTACATCGAACAAGCCCTGGCCAACAACGCCGACCAGCGCACAGCCCTGCTGAATGTGGAGTCGGCCAAAGCCGCCCTGCTCAGCGCCCGCCTGGCCTACCTGCCGCAACTGTCCCTGTCGCCGCAAGGCACACTGACCAATTGGAACAAAGGCGAGGCCACGTCGAAGACCTACAACATCCCCGTCAGCGCCAGTTGGCAGATCGACCTCTTCGGACAAATCCTCAACCCCAAGCGCGCCGCCCAAGTGTCGCTCAAGCAAGCCCGCTACAACCAGCAGGCCGTGCAGACGCAACTCATCGCCAGCACCGCCAACATCTACTACACGTTGCTGATGCTGGATCGGCAGTTGCAAATCACCGAAGGAACGGCCGCCGTGCTGAAAGACTATGTGGAAACGATGGAGGCCATGTACGACTATGGCAGCGTGAACCGCGCCGGCATCGAGCAGAGCCGCGCGGCCTACGCGCAGGTGGTAGCCTCGCTGTCCGACCTGCGCCAGAGCCTGACGGAGACGGAAAACGCCTTCTGCCTCATCCTCAACGAGCCGGCCCACGCCATCGAGCGCGGCGTGCTGGAAGACCAAGTGCTGCCCGCCCAATTCTCCGTGGGCGTGCCCTTGCAACTGCTGTCCAACCGCCCCGACGTCCAAGCTGCCGAAATGGCCTTGGCCGCCTGCTACTACAACACCAATAGCGCCCGCGCCGCCTTCTACCCGCAAATCACGCTGAGCGGATCGGCCGGATGGACCAACAGCAGCGGCGCCGGCATCGTCAACCCCGGCAAGCTGCTGGCCAACCTCATCGGCTCGCTGACGCAACCCTTGTTCTACCGCGGCGCCAACATCGCCCGCCTGCGCCAAGCCAAGGCACAGGAGGAGCAAGCCAAGATTGCCTTCCAGACAACCCTGCTCAATGCGGGCAACGAAGTGAGCAACGCCCTTGCCTTGTACCAAAATACGGGTGAAAAAGTTAAATCGCGCGCCATACAAGTAAATTCTGCCCGCAAAGCAGCAGAAGATACGAGAGAATTGTTTAACTTAGGCACGTCAACCTACCTGGAGGTGCTGACCGCCCAACAAAGCTACCTGAGCGCGCAGCTGTCCGAAGCATCGGACACGTTCGACCAGATGCAGGCCGTCATCAACCTGTACCAGGCCCTGGGCGGAGGAAGAGAATAACTAACATCTATATATCATGATTAGTCCTTTAGCATACGTTGATCCTGCCGCAAAGCTCGGCAAGAACGTAACAGTACAACCTTTCGCCTA
>CALUOW010000015.1 GCA_944322365.1 uncultured Bacteroides sp. | reverse complement strand
CCTGATTCGGGATGCCGACTTGGTCATTACAGGCGAAGGCCGGGCCGACCGCCAAACCTTGATGGGCAAAGTGCCCGCCGGCATCTTGGCGGAGGCCCGCAAGCGGGGCATCCCCGTGGCGCTCCTGGCCGGACAGGTGGAAGATGAAGCCGCACTGCTGGAGGCGGGGTTCAAGACCGTATGTTGCATCAATCCGCCGGGCACGCCGCTCGGCCTTGCCCTACGCCTGGACTTTGCCCGGCAACAATTGGAGAATACGGCCCTGCGGGTGGCACGCGCTATAACTTCCTGACGGCTCTGCGGCACTTTTCCAAGTCGCGTTCCGTCAGGGGGCGCGTCTTCGTCCCGCCCCGCTCAATGGACTTCACCACCCGGAAGCCGCTCCAACGGAGTATCTCGCGCAAGGCACGCACCGTCCCCCTGGATTGGCGGAACCAGACGTTGAAAGGCCACGGCGTAGTGCAGGCGGTTATCAGGATGGCCCGTTTCCCCTTGTGCAAAGGGCGGGGCATGCCGCGCGGGCTCTCCCCCATCAGGCCGTACACCATCCGGTCGAAGAGCACTTTCAGCGTGCCGGGCATGTTGCCCCAATAGCAGGGACTGCCTATCAGAAGCACGTCGCACGCCTCAATCAGTTGCAATATCCGCTGGGCATCGTCGTCAGGCAGGACGCAACGCCCGCCCGTGCGACACCTCATGCACCCCGTGCAAGGACGGACGCGGAGGGATGACACGCTCTCCGTAAAAACTTGCGCCCCGCCCTCTTCGGCTTCGAGCTTGGCCGCATCCAGCATACGGGCGATGCTGCCACCGGGACGGGGACTGGCATTCAATATCAGGATTTTCATCATTGTTTAGCATGAAAAAGCAAGGCAAATAAAGGGAAATCCTTAAATTTGCCCCTCGATAAACTACACATTATTATATATATGGAAAATCATTCGGAAAAGAACAAGCCCAGCGTATCCCTGGTGCTCTCCATGGGCGGGGCGAGGGGCATTGCCCACATCGGCGTCATTGAGGAGTTGCTGGCGCAAGGCTATGAAATCACCTCCATTGCCGGGAGCTCGATGGGGGCCATGGTGGGCGCGATGTATGCCACGGACAAACTGGAAGTCTGCAAAGAATGGCTCTGCTCGTGGAACAAACGCAAGATGTGGCAACTGGCCGACCTCAGCCTGAGCACCGACGGCATCGTGAAGGGCGACCGCTTCATCCGGGAGCTGAAGCAAATCCTGCCCGACACGAACATCGAAGACCTCCCCCTGCCCTACGTCGCCATGGCCACGGACATCGTCAGCGAGGAGGAAGTGAAGTTCGACCACGGCAACCTGTTCGATGCCATCCGCGCCTCCATCTCCATCCCGATGCTTTTCCGGCCCTTCCGCCGGGGCGAACAAAGGCTGGTGGACGGCGGCATCCTCAATCCCCTGCCCCTGAACCATGCCGTGCGCACGCCAGGCGACCTCCTCGTGGCGGTGGACGTGAACGCCCCTGCCGGAAAGAATGGAAAGAAACGCCTCAATCCCTACCAACTGATGACCAAGTCTTCGCGCCTGATGATGCAGCAAATCACCCGCTACCAATTGGCCCAAACGCCTCCCGACCTCCTCATCCGGCTGTGCGGAGAAGACTATGACATGATGGAGTTCTTCCGCGCCGAAGAAATCATAGAGGCCGGGCGCCGGGCGGCTAAAGAGGCGCTACGTCGTTGAGCCACAAATCCGAAGAAGCATCGCTGGGCATCCGCCAATCGCCACGAGGGCTGAGCGAAACGCTTCCCACCTTGGGACCGTCGGGCAGGCACGAGCGTTTGAACTGCTGGTTGAAGAAGCGGCGGCAGAAGGTTTGGAGCCACTTCTTGACAGTTTCCTCGTCATACACGCCCTTGAAGGTGCGAACGGCCAGGAAGTATATCTTGGAAGGCGCGAACCCGAAGCGCAGGAAATAATACAGGAAGAAGTCGTGCAACTCGTAGGGACCTACCAGGTCTTCGGTGATTTGGCGGATATTCCCGTCCTCGTCGGCAGGGATCAGTTCGGGGCTGATGGGGGTATCCACAATGTCGAGCAAGGTCTTGCGCGAAGCCTCGCCCATGCCGTTCTCCGCCACCCACTTGACAAGATGCTTCACCAACGTCTTGGGCACGCTGGCATTGACGCCGTACATCGACATGTGGTCGCCATTGTACGTGGCCCAGCCCAAAGCCAGTTCGGAGAGGTCGCCCGTGCCTATCACAAGGCCGTTCATCTGGTTGGCAATGTCCATCAGTATCTGCGTACGTTCGCGGGCTTGGGAATTTTCGTAGGTCACATCGTGTACCTCTGGATTGTGGTTGATGTCCTTGAAGTGCTGGAGGCAGGCGTCCTTGATGCTCACCTCGCGGATGGTGACACCCAACGACTCCATCAAATCCACGGCATTGCTGTGCGTGCGGTCAGTAGTGCCGAATCCGGGCATGGTGACGCCGATGATGCCCTTGCGCGACAATCCCAGCTTGTCAAACGTCTGCACGCACACCAGCAAAGCCAATGTCGAATCCAATCCTCCCGATATGCCCACCACAGCGGACTTGGCATGGGTATGAGTCAGCCGTTGCGCCAAACCGGAGACTTGGATGGAAAATATCTCTTCGCAACGCTCGTCCAACATAGGACCTTGCGGCACGAAAGGATGCGGGTCGAACGTGCGGGTCAATTGCAACTCTCGCACATTGACATATTCCGTGCTAATGCGCACTGCTGCCTCTGGGGCTACCTGCGACCGGCATCCGGCAAAGGTGGTATTCACACGCCGTTCGACACGGAGCCTCTCCACGTCAATCTCGCCAATGACCACTTGCGCCTCAAAAGAAAACCGCTTGCCGGAAGCCAACAAGGCGCCGTTCTCGTAAATCAATCCATTGCCTGCAAAGACCACATCCGTCGTAGATTCTCCGAAGCCGCACGAACTGAACACGTAACCCGCTATGCACCGGGCCGATTGCTGGGAGATGAGCGAACGCAAATAGGCATGTTTGCCCACTCCTTCGTTATCGGCCGAAAGATTGAAGATGATTTCCGCGCCTTGCAAGGCCAGTTTGGAACTGGGGGGGACAGGCGCCCAAAGGTCTTCGCACAACTCGATGCCGAAGGTGGTATCCACGGTGTCGAAAAGCAATGAACTTCCCAAAGGAACTACTTGGCCGCACAGACGGATAGCCTTCTCGCTCACATCGGAAGCCGAAGCGAACCAACGCTTCTCGTAAAACTCCTTGTAGTTGGGCAAATAAGTCTTAGGCACCACGCCCAGCACCTTGCCCTTCTGGATAACCACCGCCGCATTGAGCAACGCGCCATTCATTGCCACGGGCATTCCCAAGATGGAGATAATGTCCAGTTGACGCGTGTTGTTCAAGACTTGTATCAATCCCATCTCGGCATTCTCTAGCAAGAGCGGATGCGCAAACAAGTCGCCACACGTGTAACCCGTCAGGCACAATTCGGGAAAAACAATGATTTCTACCCCTTTGCCATCGGCAATGATAATTTCTTTCTCTATCTGAGAAGCATTGAACTTGCAATCGGCCACCTTCACACGGGGTATGGCCGATGCCACCTTTACAAATCCGTAGTTCATATTTATTAAATGATAATTTATCGGAGATTAACCACAGATGACACGGGATGGTACGGATTTTCACAGATTATTCATTTATAAGCAACTACATCTGCGGTTATCTGTTTTATCTATGTCATCTGTGGTTCATCTAAGTTCCTATTTCGCGCCCCAAAGATACGCTTTTTCACATAATTTCATGCACGCCTTTGATTTTTTCCCGGAAATATTTGGGAGATATAAGAAAAATGCTTTCCTTTGCAACGAAAATAAAAATGGAATGATTACAAACTTGTAACAATGGATGTTTTAGAACGATTGCAAAGTCACCACATCAAGCCCTCCGTGCAACGGATAGCCATCATGGAATACCTGATGGAGCACCGCACACACCCCACGGTGGACGAGATTTACGTGGCTCTATCGCCCTCCATCCCCACCCTCTCCAAGACCACCGTCTACAACACGTTGAAGCTCTTGAGCGACAACGGTGCGGTGCAAACCTTGACAATAGACGGGCGGAACACGTGCTACGATGCGGTCACCACCCCCCACGCGCACTTCCTTTGCAAATGTTGCGGGCGGATATACGACCTCACCCCCACGGAAAGCGACTCGCATCCGGGCGAAATGGAGCGCGAAGGACATCAAATCCAGGAAATACATCATTATTATAAAGGTATCTGTAAACATTGCATGGAGGAAAAGCGTTTAAACATAGACAACCATATTAACTAACTAATTCATTAAAGGAGACAAGAAAATGAAAAAATTCAGATGTACAGTATGCGGCTATATTTACGAAGGTGATGCAGCTCCCGCCCAGTGCCCCCTCTGCAAGGCTCCGGCCAGCAAGTTTGTTGAAGTAGAAGAGCAAGCTGCCGGCGGTCCGCTGGTATTTGCCGACGAACACGTGATTGGCGTGGCCAAAGGCTGCGACGAAGAAATGATCAAGGACCTGAACAACCACTTCATGGGCGAATGCACCGAAGTAGGCATGTACCTCGCCATGAGCCGCCAAGCCGACCGCGAAGGCTATCCCGAAATCGCCGAGGCTTACAAGCGTTATGCTTGGGAAGAGGCTGAGCACGCCGCCAAGTTTGCCGAACTGCTGGGCGACTGCGTTTGGGACACCAAGACCAACTTGGAGAAGCGTATGGCTGCCGAGTGCGGCGCTTGCGAAGACAAGAAGCGCATCGCTACCCGCGCCAAAGCCCTGAACTTGGATGCCATCCACGACACAGTTCACGAAATGGCTAAGGACGAAGCTCGCCACGGCAAAGGCTTCGAAGGCTTGTACAACCGCTACTTCAAGAAGTAACCCCCTATCTCTCAATAGAGAACGACAAAAAAGGATGTGCCACAAGGTGCATCCTTTTTTATTGAACAAAAATTCTTTCACCATCCATGTCACGTTTCCCACGCCCGTTCGTCATATCAATGTAAATGGAACTAGAAACATTCAAAATACAAGTTTGGCCGCTCCGCGCGCAGATGCTTCACCAAGCCCGCAAGTTCGTCGGAGACGAAGATGATGCCGAAGACGTGGTACAGGACGTCTTGCTCAAGCTATGGAGCCGAAGGAGTGAACTGGAGAAGTGCCTCAATCTGCGCGCTTTCGCCAGTACCTTGGTGCGAAATGCCAGCATAGACTTCCTGCGCACGAAGCATACCGGCGATGCCTCCTTGGCGGACGTCCTAAGCACAGCCGACGGACAGGCGCCGGACAAAGACTTGGAGACCAAGGACGAGATGAGGTGGGTGCACGACATCATCGCCTCGCTCCCGCCCCTCCAACGAACCATCATACGGATGAAGGACATCGAAGGGTATGAAACCGAAGAAATCGCGCAAGTCACCGGGTGCAACCCCGAAGCCATACGGAGCAACCTATCCCGCGCCCGGAAACGGGTCAGGGACGTTTATTTGAGAATCATAAGAGACCGGAGGAACCAACATGGATAATATGGAAGTACTCATAGAAAAATATTTTGACGGACGAACCACCTGCGCCGAAGAACGCGCCATCCGCCAAGCCTTTGCCCAAGGCGAAGTGCCCGAACACCTGGAGGTGTATCGCCCCCTCTTTGCTTACCTGGACAAAGAGGCGCAAAGACGCGAACACGCCGAGGACGTGACGCCCGCACGCCGAAAGATTGTCATGCAATCCCCGCACCGCCACCGATATTGGATAGGAAGCATCGCCGCCGGACTTGCCCTCTGCCTCGTCCTCGCCCGATTCCTCCCCGGAAGCGGGAAAACCGAAAATTATGCCATCATCAACGGGAAACGATATACCGACCCTGCCCTGGTGCAAGCCAAGGCGCGCGAGGCGTTGGACAACGTGAGCTATACGGACGAAGAACTGAACCTTCTGCTTTTCCCCCTGCAACCCTAATACTGCAAAGATATGATACATAACTACCTGAAACTGATAAGCATCGTCCTCTTGGGATGCCTTCCTCTGTCGCTCCGCGCACAAGAAGGATTGGAGATAGAACGCCTCTTCGAGAAATATGGGAAAGAGAAAGACGTGACCTACGTGGAGCTGAACGGGGAGATCTTGGATTCCTATCGCATGGAAACCTACAAAAGCCTGGTGTTCAGAAACGTCACTCCCTACGCCACAGAGATAGAGGCTTGTTTGGAAAAAGAAGCGCAATCCGCCCACGTGAAAAAGCGGCAGGAAGTCACCCGAAGCGACACGCTGATGAGCGCCTATTACCAACTGGCCGACGTGCGACGCCGGGGCAAGGCAAGGAAGCGATACATCCTCTTCAAACGAGGCAAGGAAGCACTGGCCACCTTGGTCTATATTGAAGGGACATTGAACGAAAAAGAACTGATGGAGATGTTATACAAGAAATAAAACCGCAACAAAAATACTAACAAAAAAACAGAAAACCATGAACAAAAAAATCATTCTTGCGGGCATGTTCCTAGCCATTGCGAGCTTCCCCGCCCTCGCCCAAGAAAAGGCAGACACCCTGCGTAGAGCCACTGTGGAAACACGAGGCGATTCCGTCATTATCCGCAAAGGAGAAGGCGACCTGCGCATCCGCATTTACGAAGAACAAGCCGAAGCGGGAAAAGAACCCCGCGAAGTGGAAATCTACGAAGGCATCTACCTGGAGCGCGAAGACGACGAACGAAACGCTTTCCTCGATGCCCTGCCCTTTATCCCCAAAAAGAAAAAGCAGAATGCCTACGAACCGCACAACTCCGGCCTCTACTTTGGTTTTGCCCGGATGACGGACGGATTCATGGGCTTTAGCGATAGCAAAGCGTTTCCGCAGGACTTGTCCCAATCGTGGGAATTCGGCATCAACCTCCTGTCCGCCTACCACAACTTCAAGAAGAACCCGCATTGGGGAGTGAACTTTGGCTTGAACTGGGGATACCGCTCGTTCAACATCGACGGGAATGTGGCTCTCGTGAAGGAAGACGGCCGCAGCGCCTTCTCTGCCGGAGACGCTGACACCCGCTACGACCGGAGCCGCTTGCGCCACTTCTTCTTCCGCATCCCCGTCACTGTGGAGTGGCAACAACGCATCTCCAACCGCCAACGCCTGATATTCTTCAACCTAGGTCCGGAGTTCGAGATACGCCACGGCGTCAAGTCCTTCACCCACATCAACGGCGGAAAGAAGAAGCGCATAGGCAAGGGCATGTATGCCAACCCCGTAGGCGTCAGCCTCTTGGCCCAAGCAGGATATGGAAACCTGGGATTCTACCTGCGCTACAACCTGTACAGCTTCTTCCAAAAAAGCAAAGGCCCCGATGTGGAGCCTTGCTCGTTCGGCATTGCCTGGTATTGGTAATGTGAACCATCAGTTCCCCCGTCAGAAGCGGAATCCCAGCGTCAGGAGTACCTGGCTCCGCGTATACTTCACCTTCGTGGCTTCGGGCGTGACCAACGTCACGTTCTGGTCTGCGGAGGTGATGACGTAATCCTGCGAAGCATCGTCGGACAATTCGTTGAAGAAGGGATAGAAATCCGCCTTTTGGTTCTGGTATTTATAGGCCAAGTCCACATAGAAGGACGACCAACGATAGCCGATGCCCAGCGTGAAGGTGTTCATGCTTTGGGTGTTGGCATAGTCCGTATCGGTGCTGATGGAGTTGGCGGGAAGATATTTCAGCGCATCGTCCTCAAAAGCAGCAGTCGAATGATTGTAGCCCGCCCGGAAGGCGAAAGCCGGTATGGGGCGGTATTCGGCTCCCACGCGCACAGTGTGGACAGCCTTCAGGCATCGGCCTACCTCGCTTGTCTCGTCGAGCATCTCGCCTCCTTCCGGGTAGCTGAATTTCATGGAGCCGTAGTTCTCAAACTCGTATTCCGCGCCGAGGGCCAGGCTGTTGCCCACCGTATAACCCAAACTGGCATTGACCAGCCACGGGGTGTTGAGTTGGAAATCGCGCTCCATGTCGCGCCCGTCCAAGAGTTCGTAAGTATCCACCGTCGAGCGTTGCAGGGAAGTCTGGTTCTGCGCGTCGGGCAGAAGCCTGTCCGATGTCAGCAAGGCACCCGTTGTATAGGTCAGGTTATAAAACGTAGGCGTATGCACGGCCAGCCCGATGCGCAGGGGCGAATACTCAAAAGGACGGACAATGGCGCCCAACTTCACGTTGAAGCCCGCCCCGCGAATGCCGCTGAAGGTCTCCATCGAGTAGCCTTCCTGCGTGTCGTAGCTCTCGTCATAGAGGGCATATTTGCTGTAATCCACATCGTAGATGCCTGCGGTCAGACCCAAGTAGAAGCGGTCGTTCACATTGAACGAGATGTTGATGTCATACTGGTCTATCCCGCCCCGCTCCTGCGAGTGGAAATATCCGTAAGCCTCGGTGGGCACATAGGGGCGGAAAACGCTTCCGTCCAAGTCCGTCAAGAAGCCTTGATAGCCCATCACGCCCAACCACCCGGTATTGATGTCATAATAAGGGTCGGAAGTCGTATAGTCCAAGTCCTTCCAGTAGGTGTCCGTGCCTTGCTGTGCCATGTAACGCACTTGCGAGATGGGCGTCCACCGGCCGTCGGCCATCTGCACGCTTCCCATCAGCCCCTCCATCGACATGTTTTTGTAGAACGACTTGGAGCGGTGGTAATTGAAACCGAAGTTGACATAGCGCAGCGGAGTGACATTGCCAATCTTGGTGGAGATGACCGCCCCGATGTTGTCGAAGCTCCAACGGTTCTTGTCGTTCGTAGACTTGATGCCCCCGTAGTTGCTCTCCGTCCCCATGGCGGAATAGCCAAAGGACAGCATCACATCGTTGCTCCGGTAGATGCCGATGCCCGCCGGATTGGTACCGATGGTAGAGATGTCGCCCCCCAACGCGCTCATGGCTCCGCCCATGCCTACGAAGCGGGCTGTGCCGTTCAAGTCGCGTTGGGCGATGTTGGCGGCGTCGTATGCTGTCTGTGCGCCCACGCCGGCCGCTATGCAGAAGGCGCAGGCTAGTGTGAAGATTCTAGTTCTCATAAAAGTAACTAAGTACGTGCTTAAAATTAAAAGATTATTTATCGGGGATTAACCACAGATGAGACGGATGGCACGGATTTTCACAGATTATTCATTTATAAACGGCTACATCTGTGGTTATCTGTTTTATCTGCGTCATCTGTGGTCCATCTGACTCCCCATTTCCTTACCGTCTGCGCCCGCCGCCGCCCGAACGTGCGCTGCCTCCGCCCGTCGAACGGATGGTGCTGCCTCCGCCTCTGGAGAAAGTGGAGCGCGACGAGTTAGAGCGCGAAGGCGTGCTGAACGTGCGCGAGCGCGTATTGCTACGGTTGTTGTTGAAATTGTTGTTGTAGGTGCGCCGCGCCTCGGTGGACGAGCCCCGGTTGAAGGTCCGCGCGCCGTTCGTCGTAGTGCGGTTCACGCCCGTCGTGGCTCCCCGCCGCAAGGTAGTCGTCCCGCTGGGCCGCGTGTACGTGCCTGTGCGGCGCGTGGAGGTCGATACGCCCGTGCGGCGCGTGCCGGCGGCTGTGCCCCTGCGCGTGGTGGCGGAACGGGTCTCCGCGCGCGTGCCCACTACGCGCCGGCTGGCGCCGGTAGCCGACGAGCGACGCACGGTGGCAGTGGTGCGGCGCGGCGTGCGTCCCCCGTTGACGATGGACGTAGCCCGGCGAGGCGCAGTGCCGCCCCCGCGCACGCCTGCATACGAGCGGGCGCTGAACGAGCGGCGTGCCGTATAGGCATTGCCCCAATGATGCGGGCCGCCCCAGCCGGGAGCCGGATGCCAATAGTGCGGATGATGCCAGTGCGGACGATGCCAAGCCCACCCCGGCCCCCAATACCAGGGGTCGTACCAACTGCTCCACGACCAACTCCAATAAGGATAGGCGCCCCACCCGACGGAGTTGAAACGCCAATCCCACCACAAGCGGTTGGTGAAGGTGGGGAAGGCATAGGCATAGAAGCCGTCGTAGTAGACATTCCAATCCCACGTGTTCAGCCCATAGACCACGTCGAAGTAGAGCGGGCTGCTGATGGGGATGGCATAGCGCGGATTGCGGAAACGGATGATGCGCGTGGCATACTCGTAGTCGTCCGCCGAGCCATCGAAGCTGCCGCCCACCCATTCGCCGTCCAGGCCGTCGTCCTCGCGGGCGTCGATGTAAAGGGTATCATTCTGAGCTGCAAACGAATAGTCCGAGGCATCGTAGCGGCGGTTGTAGGCATCCACGTCGCGCTTGCTCCCCTGGGCGTCGCGCACCACCACCGTGGTCTGTCCCGGCGCCGTGCGCACGCTGACGGGCGTTTTAGAGCGCACCACCACCTCGTCGTCATCCGTCAGGACCACGGTCTCTTTCGCGGCAGGCGTATCCTTGCGCTCGTTATCCGTTTTTTTCTCTTTCTTGGAGGGGACATAGTAAAGGTCGTCCACCACGCTCTGCGCCATCAGCCCCCATGGCAGGCACAAGGCTATCAGCGATAAAAAAACAATCTTTTTCATATCCTTCTTCATTTAATCGGTTAATCACATCAGAGGCGGAGCCTGCATGGCGGTATCCCCCCGGCGACCTGCCTCTTTATCCATTGGTCAAACAAAGATACGCAAAATTTGGTTCACTTGTATGCCCCCCCGGCCCGAAATGGGACTATTTAACATACTATCGTAGTCATTAATGCCCGGACCCCGGTTTGGCGGATGAAAGGCACGCCTAAACACCGTGCATGTATTGCGTTGAAAAATTTTAAATATGCCTATTATCAATTGTAAATAATCGCTACGAAATCGAAGCCCTCCTTCATCCCGACCGCTTCCGGACATACAAATCACCCCTTCCAGATAAGCCCGAAATAGGAGAGGAATAGGAGAGGAATAGGAGGGGAATAGGAGGGGTAGCGAAGGGGTAACAAAGTTGAAGGCGAAAATTAGCCCATTTCCCGAATTTTCAGAGCTTTAGACGGGCGGATATTTAGCCAAAAAGCCTTTGTGGCTCTAAGCGGCGGAAAATGCGGAAGGCGGGCGGCGACAGGGAAAATCCCCGATTTTGTCCGGAAAAAGTCATAAATAAGTAATAAATTATCCATTTTGAATTTAGTTAAATTTAGCAACAAACACTCATGCCGTACATCATAAAAAAAAGACCTTCCGAAGCCAGCAGATTACTGAAAATTATCATAAAAAGCATAGATGCCCCCGGCATTTACAGAAAATCTTTGTATTTTTGGGCACACAAAAAAATAGGAATCCATGAAACGAATCAAATTATTCATTACGGCCATAAGCCTGTGCGCAACGTTAGGACTCCATGCACAGAAGTCGCGGACCATCTATGTGCCCAAAGCAGGAACCATGGTGGAAATGCTTACCGAAGCAGAAGCGAACGAAATCACCCACTTGCGCCTGCAAGGGAAACTAAACGCGGTAGACTTCCGCCACCTGCGCGATGAATTCAAACAACTGCGTTTGCTGGACATTTCGCAAGCCTCTATCAGCATGTATGCCGGGAAAGGCGGCACTTGGGAGGGCTTCCACGTCTATTCGGCCCATACCCTGCCCGCTTTCGCCTTCTGCCGGCAGACCGACGAGCATCATTACGAAGGCAAGGAGACGTTGCAGAGAATCATCCTCCCGCCCGGTTTGAAAGAAATAGACAAGGCGGCGTTCAAAGGATGCGCGAATTTGAAGATTTGCCAGATACGCCGCTCGGAAGCGCCGCGCCTGCAAGCCGAAGCCTTGGCCGACAGCCTGACCGCGATTTTCGTCCCCGAAGGTTCGGCCGATTCCTACCGAAGCCGCGAGCAGTGGAAGACGTTTGCCTTTGTCGAAGGGGAACCGCAGGGGGCCAAGGTGCAGATTGGGCGCATGGGCAGCTTGGCCAGCGAGTTGCTGCAACAGGGCAAGCAGCCCAAGGACATCAACTTCCTGAAGATAGAAGGCAAACTGGACGAGGCGGACTTTCTCCTCATCCGCGACTATATGCCCAACTTGGTATCCATCGACATGGGGCAAAGCAATGCCACGGCCATCCCCGAATATACCTTCACCCAGAAAAAGTTCCTGCTGCGGGTGGTTTTGCCCCATGCCCTGAAAAGCATCGGGCAGCGCGCCTTCAGCGGTTGCACGCGCCTTTGCGGCACGTTGACGCTGCCCCCCAGCGTGACCGCCATCGAGTTTGGCGCTTTCATGGGATGCCACAACCTGCGCCGCGTGGTGGTGACAGGACAAAACCTCACTACATTGGGAGACCAATTGTTTGGAGAAGACGGGAACAAAATCGTTTATCCATAAATAATTTAGGAGCCATAGAAGTTACAGGAGTCAAGAAGTTAAGCCGATACCTTCGTGTATGCGGCTGATTAACTTACTGTTGGCTTAACTCCTTTAACTCCTATAACTCCTTAACTCTTTCAAAGAAAGTTATCAGAACAAATCCAGTTCGGCCACGGCCACCGTTTTGCTTCCGGCCTCGGTTCCTGTCGCTTCGATGCGGACGTAGCGTGCAGCCACAGGCTTGGCGAATTGGCAGAAACGCTTCGAGGGGTCGTTGACCAAATTGCCAAACTCAAAGGTCGTTACTTCCGTCCAAGTCTTCCCGTCTTGGCTCACGCTGACTTTGCCGCTTGCCATCATGCCTTGCGAGTTTTGAGTCTGAGGGGTATACGCAAAACCGTTCAGCATCCTTTCGGCGCCCAGGTCAATCTCGATGAAGTGCGGAGAAGGAGTCTCCGCCGTGCTCCAATACGTTGCCGGGTTCGCATCGAAGGCGGCTTCGGCTTTATGTTGGTCTGCCTCGCTGCTCTTGCCGGACACCTTCCAAGTTTGCTTGGGCCAACCCACGGTTTCCGTGCAAACCGGTCCTTTGTCTTCGCCCAAGATGGCTATGGCCTTGACCGTGCTGGCTTCCACATGCACCGGCTCCGTGTACAAAGCGGATTGCGCGTTCGGCTCTGTGCCATCGGTAGTGTAATAAATCTTATAGCCTGCATTGAGGTTCTTAGCCGCGTTCTGTTCGTTGCGGTTCCACCCGAAGTCCTGACGCTTGGGGGCAATCGTCACCAGCCCTTGGGCGTCTTGCACGATGGAAAGCTGGGGAGGCATCGAGCGATAATAGTAAGCGGCCATGCGACTGATGGAAGGAGCGAAACGCGAATCCAGCAGGCGGAAGCGAAGTTTGTCAGTCACTACATCCGCAAAACGAAGGATGCGCTTGTATCCGATGTTCGTGGAGACGGCTATCTCTTTCCATTCCCCATCTGTCCAAGCGTCCATGGCAAAAGCGGCCACCCGCTCGCTCATCTTGGCAACGGCTTCTTGCAGCATGATGCGGTTGATGCGGACAGGCTTCGGCATACGTACCTCGAACTCGCGCTTGTCGTCCAACACGATGTAGGTGGCATCGTCATCGTCCAAGACTTCTTTCGGTCCTTGGGCATCGGCCAACAGATTTGTCCCGTAGGTTTCGCGGATGCGCTTGCCCACTTCTTCCAGCACGGCCACGTCGGTGTCCGAGAAACGTCCCTCGCGGTTGGGCGGGATGTTCAGCAAGAAAGTGGCATTGCCCCCGACGGCCCTTTCGTAAATGTCGAACACGTCGTCGGCGCTGCGGGTACGCTGGTGGGTGTCGTCGCGGTAGAACCAGCCTTCGCGGATGGAGGTATTGACTTCGGCCTGTTGGTAATGCAAGTATTTGGCCTTGCACAATTCGTCCAAGCTGGCCAAGTCCTTCTTGGTCATGTCGGCAAAGTGCGTCATCGTGTCGGGATTAGCCTGATAAGGCACGACGTTCCATTCGGTGTCGCGCGTCCAGCCTCCTTCGTTGCCGCACCAGCGCACATCTTCCCGTCCAAAGATGACGGCTTCCGGCGCCAAAGCATGAATCAATTTCTTCCAAGCGGCGTAGTTGTATGTTTGTCCGCCCTTCCGTTTGGGGTGCGCCCCGTCGAACCAGACTTCGTGGATAGGTCCATACTCGGTGAGCAGTTCAAAGAGTTGGTTCAGGAAGTATTCATTGTAATCATCTACCACGAACTCGAATTTCTGCGTATTCTTGAAAGGACGGCCGGGGACTTCGCGCGGGATTGTGCGCTTGGTGTATGGGCTAAGGTTTCCGTACAATCCTTCCGGATTTTCTATTTGGTACAAATCAGCCGGAGACAGGTACACACCCAGTTTCAGCCCGTACTTCTGGCACGAGCGGGACAAGTCTTTCAGAATATCGCCTTTGCCTCCACGGAAGTCGGTGGACATGATGCCGTGGTCCGTATAGCGGCTTTGCCACAACACGAAGCCATCGTGGTGTTTGGCCGTGAAAATGACCATCTTCATGCCGGCGGCTTTCATGGCTTGGCACCATTGGTCGGTGTCCAGCGTCTCTAAGGCGAAGACATCGGGCGATTCCATGCCCGTGCCCCATTCTTTGCGGGTGAAGGTGTTCGGCCCGAAATGGATAAAAGCGATGAACTCGTTTTTCAAAGCGGCTAACTGGTTTTCCGTGGGCACCACATGGGCCGCTTTCCACATAACGATTTCGCGCGGGTCGTTTTCTACTTTAATTGTGTTTGCATTGGCCAAAGGGGGCATATCGCCTCCTTTCGCAGGGCTTTGCCCTTGCGCCATGCCGGCAACGGCCAGGCAGCAAGAGAGAAGCGTCGTCCACATTTTTTTGTTTTGCATTTCTATAATATTTAATGTTAAGAGTAATGTATGAACATCTTTTAGACGCGTCTACGTTAAACTGCTTTGTCAGAGCGCGCATATATCCCGACAGAGGCCATAGGCATACATCATCATGCGGGGAATGTGGAAGGGTCCTTTGAAGATGTTGCCCTTGGCGGGTTGGGCCACGGTGCCGTCGCGGTGCAAGTAGCCATACCACTCGCCATGCTCCGGGTCGGGGAAGTGGGCATAGGTCCAGTCGCTGGCCATCTTGTGCATCAGGATGTATTTCTCGTCCCGCGTGGCCAGGTAGGCGTAGAGGGAGGCAATGATGGCTTCGCACTGCGGCCACCAGAATTTCATGTCCTGCGAGTAGTCCTGCACGGGCAGGTTGCGGCAGTCGCGGAAGTTGATAAGGCCGCCATAGGCTTTGTCCCAGCCCCAATCCCACGACCAATCGAGGATTTGCAGAGCCAAGTCGGTCAGGTCCTTGTCCCAGTTGCGGAGGCGGGCTTCTTCGAGAAGGAACCACGAGGTCTCGATGCAGTGTCCGGGATTGATGAGACGGCCGTTGCAAGTGTCGATGAACTCGCCATTGGGTCCTACCGTCTCCAGCAGGGCCTTGAACTCCGGATGCACGTGGTACGCCCGCAGGTCGTGGATGGACTGGTCAATCTGCTCGTCTAGCTCCGGGTCTTGGATGGCGGCACGGATGCGCGAGGCGGTGTTGATGAGTATCATCGTGATAGAGTGGCCGCGTGCTTGAAGCGCAGGCAGGTACTTTGGCTCCAGCACGCCGGGCGTGGCAAGCCAGCGGCGGATGTTGCGGAATAGCTCCAGAGCCTTTTGCGCATAGCTTTTGTCGCCAGAGGCAATGGCATACTCGGACATGGCGATAGCGGCAAAGGTTTCGCTGAAGACATAACGGCGCTTGCGCAAAGGCACGCCTTCGGCCGTCACCTCAAAGTACATGCGCCCGTCGGTGTCCGTGCAGTGTTGTTCGATGAAGTCGATGCAACTCTTCGAGGCGGCCAACCATTCGGGATTGCGCTCGATGTGGTTGTAGGCATACGCTGCAATGAAGCCGAAGCGCCCTTGAAACCAGACGGACTTGGTGGTGTCTATCAGGCTCCCGTCGCGATCCACGCAGGTATAAACGCCTCCATTGACCCTATCCAAGCCATGCTTCATCCAGAAGGGAAGGATATTGCCGGTCAAATCCTCGCGATAGGAAGTGGCCCAATTGTTTAAGTATTGTTTTATATCCATGGTCGGTTGTTTTTTTAGAATTGGTTGCAACGGCTGAAGAAGTTGATGGCCTCCAATTGTTGCTTCATGCGTGCCTCTTCTTCGTCGGTCATGTTTTGGAAGGGCGTGCGATTCTTGCCCAAATCGAGTCCGATAAGTTTCATGATGCGCTTGCCGGCCACGATATTGCCCCGATAGTTGCAGATGACGTTGATGACCTCTTGCGAGAAGTTCTGACGTTCGCGGGCCAGCTCCAGGTCTCCCTTCTGCCACGCGTCGATGATGCCCACAAGTTCGCGGCCGTTGTAATTGGTGGTGCCGCCGATGCCGCCCTGCGCGCCACCCATGGCCAAACAGGGAAGAATGGTCTCGTCTTGTCCGTGCAGCATGTCATACTTGCCGTTCTTATAGAGGCGGCACTGATTGTACTCGTACATGCTCTCGAAGGTATATTTGATACCCGCAAAGTTGGGCACGCGGCCATCCACTGCTTCGAGCAACTTCACCATAGGCAGGAAAGCACCGTTGAAGGCGGGGATGTGGTAGTAGTAGAAAGGAAGTTCGGGAGCACCGGCGGCAATTTCTTCGATATACTTCACCAACTCTTCAATGCGCCCGATTTTCGGGAAGGGAGGAGCCATGGCGCCTACGCCCCAAGCACCTATCTTCTGGGCATGTTCGGCCAGCATCCGGCTGGACTTCACACAGCAACTGCCCACGTGGACAATGACTTTGAAGCCTTCGGGAGCCACTTCCATCCAGCGTTCGGCCAACTTCATGCGCTCTTCTTCGGTCAGCATATAGCCCTCGCCGGACGAACCGTTGATGAACACGCCTTTCAGACCATTCTTTTGCAACATCTTGGCGTATGCCTCGATGGGTTCATAATTCACTTCGCCATTCGCATAAAAAGGGGTGAACGGCGCGTCTATCAATCCAATAATCTTTTCCATATACTTATTTATATTTACTTAGTAAGGATGTATTTTCAATCTTTTTACTCCATGTTGTCCGTCTTCGGCCTCAAGAAGTAAAGTTGCAAGGCCACGGCCACTAGGACAAAAATGCTCAGCAGGGCGAATCCCAAGCCTAGGTTGCCGCCGTCCGTCCACGCGCCCAACACTTTGGTGACCGCCGCCCCGGCAAAAACGCCCGTCATGTTCATCAGCCCGTAGGCCGTACCACGGTATTTGGCGGAGACGAACTGGCAGAGGATGGGCATGTTGTTTGTGTCGAACATACCGTATCCTACACCGAACAACAAGCCAGAGCCTACCACGGCCACCAAGCTATGCCCGAAGCCCAGCAACAGCAAGGCAGGTATCATCAGCCCCAAGCCGATGGCGCCTGTATAGACACGGCCCCGGATGTTGCGTTGCACCCAACGGTCGCTCATCATACCGCCGATGATGACGCCGATAAACGAGGATACAGCAATGGTGATGGTAGAGATAGGCCCGGCTTGCGACATGGGCAGGCCCAGGCTTTCGGAGAACAAGGTGGGCGACCAGTTCTTGATGGCCCAACCCGGCAGACTGGGTGCGGCAAAGTAGAAAAGAATGACCCAGAAAGCCCAAGTGGAAAACAATACGCCCAATCCGGCAAAGACGGAAGGCTTCTTCTCTTTCGGTTCCTCGGCCAGTTTCTTGGCGGGGATGGAGTGGTTGGGGTTTTCGTGAAGCAATCCCATCAGTATCAGCGAGTAGACCACGCCGATGATGCCGAACCAATGGAAAGTAGAGTGCCAAGAAAACATGGCGGCTATCGTGGCCCCGAAACCTCCGATGGCCTGCCCCACATAGAGGCCCGTCATATGAATACCGATAGCCAACGAGCGCGACTTGCCTTGGTGCCAGTCGGCTATCAGGGACAGGGCGGAGGGAATATACAAAGCCTCGCTCACCCCCATGATGGCACGAAGCCAATAAAGTTGCTGAAAAGTATCGGCATAGCCCATCATCCATGTGACGAAGGACCATACGAAAAGACTGCCCACCACCAGCCATTTGCGACTCATGCGGTCGGCCACCATGCCCGCCACCGGGCTTAGGAAACCATAAATCCAAAGGAATATGGCCATCAGCGCGCCAAACGCTTCGGCCTTGTTCAATTCGACGATGTCCGCCTTCATGGCCTCCTGCATAGTGGAGAGCATCTGGCGGTCCATATAATTCAGCAGGGCCACTACCCAAAGGAGGCCCACCACAATCCAAGGATAATACTTGCTGTTCTTCATGGCGTTCACAGTATTACAGTTTAACCTTGGCTATCAGTTTCCGGATCTTACCCTGTCCGATAAGGGGAGCGTGCGGGTCTTCCGGATACACCGCTACGAACTGGCCGGGAACCATGTCCACATACGTTGTGGGGCTGTCGGCATACAAGGCACAATCGGCCGGGGCATCATAAGGTTTCACTTCTTCGGTCACGTCCTCCAAGGCTTTCCAACCGATGCGTTCGGCTCCCTCCAACAGGATATGCACGTCGATGTAGGCACGGTGCGCCTCCAGCAATTGTTTCTCGGCAGGCACGCCTTCGGCAAGCACGTTGTTCACATACAGGTTGTCCCCGTCAATCTCGATGCGGCCCAAGGGCGCATGCAGCAAGTCGTGGGACTTCACATAATCAAAAAGCGGCTTGAACAACGGATGAAGCGGCTCCATCCGGTTACTGTCTTTCAAGGTAGATACAATCATTTTTCTTCTCTATATAATGTTTATTAAATCAGATCATCTCAGATATGCCTGGCAAAGTTAAGAAAATAACTGCAAAATAACTATCTTTGCCCCTGCTAGATTTTAATTAAACTACGAATAGCCATGCTGACTTTTCCTAACGCAAAGATAAACTTGGGGTTGAACATCACCGAAAAACGCCCCGACGGGTATCATAACTTGGAGACCGTCTTCTATCCTGTCCCCGTGGAAGACGCGCTGGAGATTATCCCCCTGCCCGATACCCCACGGGGTACTTGCACCCTCCACCTGGCCGGACAAGAGATTGCAGGGACGCTGGAAGACAACCTAGTGGCAAGAGCCTACCGGATGCTGGATGCCGACTTCGGTCTCCCCGCCGTGGACATCCACCTGCTGAAGCACATCCCCTCGGGCGCCGGATTGGGCGGAGGATCGTCGGATGCCGCCTTCATGCTGAAGATGCTGAACGAGCAATTCGGGTTGGGATTGACCGAAGACAACTTGGAAGCATACGCCACCCGCTTGGGAGCCGATTGTGCTTTCTTCGTCCGCAACCGCCCCACGTTTGCCGAAGGCATTGGCAACATCTTCTCGCCCCTCCCCTCCTTCTCCTTATCGGGCTATCGGCTTCTGCTGGTCAAACCCGATGTCTTCGTCTCCACCCGCGATGCCTTTGCCCGCATAAAGCCTCGGCGTGCCGATGCCTCCCCCAAAGAAATTGTCCGTCTTCCCGTGGAGAAGTGGCGCGGGCGGCTGGTGAACGATTTTGAGGAAAGCGTCTTCCCCCAATTTCCCCTGATTGGAGAAATCAAGGACGAGATGTATCGTTTGGGGGCTGTTTATGCCTCGATGAGCGGGTCGGGGTCGTCAGTCTTCGGTTTGTTTAAGAACGAAGCGCAAGGATACGACTTCGGCCCCCATGCTTTTGTCTGCCAACTCGCGCTGCGGTAAAAAGGATGCATATGGGATACCTCAAATCGAGATACCACTCTCGGCGACATCGAGAGAGTTCTCTCAACAGCATCGAGAGAGTTCTCTCGACAACATTGAGAGAGTTCTCTCGACGGGCTTGAGAATGGTATCTCGGCGAAGCATAGATAGAGTCGCTATTCACAATGCTGAATATCAGCCTATTGTAAATGGAGGCTTTGACTATGCCAGATAATAATTCCCAATTTAATATACCTCCACCTTGGCAGCCAGACGCTTGGCTTTGTCGCGCAAAGCGTTGAGGTCGCTCCCCAAAGGCGCATAGCATACAACCACACCCATCCGCCGGTTGAGGCGTGTGGCGGGTTTTCCGAAAATGCGCAGGTAGGTATCTTCTTCTTTGAGCACCTCTTCCACCCCCCGATAATTGGGCGTGCTTTGGCTGGATATGCCCGAAAGGATGACTGCGCTGGCTCCTATGCGCTCCTGCTTGATGCCGGGGATGGGCAAACCGAGTAGAGCCTGCAAGTGGAGTTCGAATTCGTTGAGGTTTTGCGTGCCGGCCAGTGTCACCATGCCTGTGTCGTGCGGACGGGGCGAAAGTTCGGAGAAGTAAACCCCGTTCTTATGGCTCAGGAAGAACTCCACGCCCCAGATGCCGGCGCCTGTCAGAGCGCGAGTCACCTTTTCGGCCATGTCTTGCGCTTCCTTCAGGTGGGCAGGATCGATGCGGGCGGGTTGGAAGCTCTCGCGGTAGTCCCCGTTCTTCTGCACGTGGCCGATGGGGGGGCAAAATAGCGTAGGACCGTTTTTTTGTGTCACTGTCAGGAGGGTGATTTCGCTATCAAACTGGATAAATTCCTCTACTATTAGCTCCTTGATGTCGCCCCGGCTCCCGCTGCATCCATACTCCCAGGCATACGCCAAGTCTTCGGGACCTTTCACGATGGACTGCCCCTTGCCGGACGAGGACATCAGCGGCTTCACTACGCAGGGGAAACCTATCTCTTCGGCAGCTTCCTTCAGCTCGTCCAACGACTTGGCATAGAAATAGCGCGCCGTCTTCAGGCCCAAGTCTTTGGCGGCCAAGTCGCGGATGGCCTTGCGGTTCATCGTATAGTTCACGGCCCTGGCACTGGGCACTACCTGTATGCCTGCCTGCTCGAACTCATAGAGGCGTTCGGTGCGGATGGCTTCGATTTCGGGCACGATGATGTCCGGACGATGCTTGCGCACGACGCGCTCCAGGGCTTCGCCATCCAACATGCTGAACACTTCGCACTCGTCGGCCACCTGCATGGCGGGAGCGCCGGCATACGAATCGCACGCAATGACATACTGGCCCAAACGTTGGGCGGCTATCACAAATTCCTTGCCCAGTTCTCCTGAGCCTAACAATAGTATCTTCTTCATTTCGATGTATTTAGGTTATAGGACAAAAAGGTAACCGAAGAGGGGTGCTTGAACATGTACTCTCTCTCCGGCTACCTTTACAGGTTTATACGCTTATTGATGTTGCTCGCGCAAGAGGTCGTTCACAGTCTTCACGGGATTGAACGTGCTGAGGGGCACTTCCACGAAGACGGTATTCCAATTGCTCATCGCGCCATTCCACAAGCCGGGCAGTTCGAGGGCCTTCAAGTCCTTGCCGTTCTTCGACTTGTGCGAGATGAAGCCGGTGGCCTTGTCCACATATTTCGTCAAATCGAACTTATGCCCCTTGTAGTCGCGCACGGCGCATACCAAGTCCACGGGATTGAAGTGCGTGCCTTTTTCGAACATTTCCTTCTTCTCAGGGTCGTTCATGTCGATTTGCGAGCTTTCCAAAATTTGGAGGGAGATGGTGCCATCGGGATTGTAAGCCAAGAACGGACCTCCGCCCGGCTCGCCCACGTTCTTCACCATGCCGCACACGCGCATCGGGCGGTTCAGCTTGCTCTTCAAGTAAATGACCAATTCGGCATCTTCCAAGTTCTTCACTTCGGGATTCTTGCAATAGAGTTTCTTCTGGAGGAACTGGAGGATTTCCATCACCTGCTCGTGGGTGTATTTGCCGCTATCGAGCAACTGGAGGTAGGCGAAGGCTTGTTGCTGGAGACCTACGAGCACGCCGGCAATTACTTTCTTATAGAGCACCGTATCGCCCTTCAGCTTGTCGGGCACTACATTATCTATATTCTTGATGAAGATGACATCGGCATCCAAGTCGTTGAGGTTCTCAATCAAGGCGCCATGCCCGCCCGGACGGAAAAGCAACTTGCCATTGTCGCGGAAAGGTTTGTTGTCCATGTCGGCAGCGATGGTATCCGTGCTGGGCTTCTGCTCGGAGAAGGAAATGTTGTAATCCACGCCATAGCGCTTGGCATAGATGTCGGCTTTTTCGTCCACCAAGGCTTTGAAGAGAGCGCGGTGTTCGGGCGATACGGTGAAGTGCACGTTCACCTTGCCGTTCTTGTTGGCGGCATAGAGGGCGCCTTCCACCAAGTGTTCTTCCACAGGCGTGCGGTTTCCATCTTCGTACTTATGGAACTTCAGCAAACCTTTGGGCAGGGAGCCATAGTTCAAACCGGCGGCTTGCAGCAGGGCAGCCACCACGGCTTTATAGTTTCCATCGGCCACCAAGGCGGGGATGTCCTTGCCCGTGGTCTTCAAGCAAGCCTCGTTCAGGTCGGCGTAGAAAGCGAAATCCTCGATGCGGTCGAAGAACTTCTTCTCGAAATCCGTGGTGGGGACGTCGTAGTCGGCGCCCAAGAACTCGAACATGTTCTTGAACATGCGGCTGGCGGCGCCCGATGCGGGCACGAATTTCACCACCGTCTTGTCCGTCTGCGTGTAAGCCTCCCACGCGTCCAGGTACTTCTTTTGGTCATCGGCGTCGGGCGCCAAGATGCCGTTCTCCACAGAAGCGGCCGCATAGAGTTTCAGATAAGGGAAACCAGTCTCGAAGCAAGCCAATTGCTCGGCAATCTTTTCCTCGGAAATGCCTTTCTTGGCCAGCAAGTCTTTGTCTTCTTGTGTCATCATGATGTACAAATAGTTTTTTGGGGTTTAATTTTGCCCAAAAGTACGGATATTTTCCGACACGGCAAACTTTTGGAGTAAGAAGTTTAGGGAGACATATAAATAATGTGTTTCTCCGGCAAAATCAACCTGCCGACTCGCCCAAACAAAGGCGACGACACGCCGAGACAAAGGCGTCGCCTCGCCGAGAGAAAGACAGCGGCACGCTGAACAATTTATTTCAATAAAAAGCGTGAAAGCATCGGCACATATCATATAAATGCGTAACTTTGTCGGCGCGAAAAAATAGATACCTATATAAAGAACGTATAATCATGATCAAGAAAATCATACTTGCCCTGTGGATCTTCCTGACGCTGTGCATATTGGCATGCGTGGTCATCTTCTACTCCATTGCCAAAGGTTGGATAGGCTACATGCCCCCTGTCGAAGATTTGGAGAATCCCAACTACAAATTTGCCACCGAGGTGCTCTCGTCCGACGGAAAAGTCCTGGGCACCTATTCTTATAGTAAGGAGAACCGTGTTTATGTGGGTTACAACGACCTCTCGCCCGACCTCATCAACGCCCTCATCGCCACGGAGGACGTGCGCTTCGCCCAACACTCCGGCATCGACGCCAAGGCGCTCTTCCGCGCCATCCTGAAGCGGGGCATCCTGATGCAGAAAAATGCAGGCGGTGGCAGCACCATCACCCAACAGCTTTCCAAACAACTTTATTCGCCCAGCGCGGGCAATGTGATGGAGCGTCTCTTCCAGAAACCCATCGAATGGGTGATAGCCGTCAACTTGGAGCGTTACTACACGAAAGAGGAAATCCTGACGATGTATCTCAACAAGTTCGACTTCCTCAACAACGCCGTGGGCATCAAGACTGCCGCCTACACCTACTTTGCCTGCCTGCCCAAGGATTTGAAGATAGAAGAAGCCGCCACGCTGGTAGGCATGTGCAAGAATCCCTCGCTCTACAACCCCCTGCGCCGCAAGGAGCAGACGCGCGGAAGGCGCAACGTCGTGCTCGACCAGATGCGCAAGGCAGGCTACCTGACCCAAGCCGAATGTGACTCCCTGCAAGCCTTGCCCCTGACGCTGAAATACAACCGCGTGGACCACAACGAAGGTTTGGCCACTTACTTCCGCGAATACCTGCGCGGGATGCTTACGGCCAAGAAACCGGTCAAATCCGAATACCGGGGCTGGCAGATGCAGAAGTATTACGAAGACTCCATCGATTGGGAAACCAACCCCCTCTACGGCTGGTGCCACAAGAACTTGAAGAAAGACGGCAAACCCTATAACCTCTATACGGACGGGTTGAAGATACACACCACCATCGATTCGCGTATGCAGCAGTATGCCGAAGAAGCTGTCACCGAACACCTCAGCGAGATGCAGGCTTACTTCTTCAAAGAGAAGAAAGGCGCCAAGAAGGCTCCTTACACCTACCGCCTCACGCAAGAGCAGGTGGATGAAATCCTGAACCGCGCCATGCGCCAATCCGACCGCTACCGCATCATGAAGCAGTTGGGCAAGACGGAGGCGGAGATAGAAAAGGCTTTCAATACCCCGCAAGAAATGTCCGTCTTCACATGGGAGAATCCCCAGCAGGTGAAGGACACCGTACTCACTCCGATGGACTCCATCCGCTATTACAAATACTTCCTCCGGGCAGGCTTCATGTCCATGGATCCGCACAACGGGCATGTCAAGGCATATGTGGGAGGCCCCAACCACCACTACTTCAAGTATGACATGGCCATGGTAGGACGCCGCCAGATAGGCTCCACGGTGAAGCCCTACGTCTACACGTTGGCCATGGAGAACGGCTTCTCGCCCTGCGACGAGGCGCGCCACGTGCAATACACCCTGATGGACGAAAACGGCATCCCTTGGACGCCCAACAACTCCAACAAGAAACGCCTGGGCGAGATGGTGACGCTGAAGTGGGGCCTGGCCAACTCGGACAACTGGATTACGGCCTACCTGATGAGCAAGCTCAATCCTTACGAACTGAAACGCCTGCTCCATAACTTCGGTTTGCGCAACCAGGACATCTTCCCCTCCGTTTCCCTCTGCCTCGGCCCTTGCGAGGTGTCCGTGGGCGAGATGGTAAGCGCCTACACCGCCTTCCCCAACAAAGGTATCCGGGTGGCGCCCCTCTTCGTCACCCACATCGAGGATAGCGAAGGAAACATCGTAGCCACTTTCTCCCCGCAGATGCAGGAGGTCATCAGCGCGTCCAGCGCCTACAAGATGCTGGTGATGCTGCGCGCCGTCATCAACGAAGGCACCGGCGGACGTGTGCGTTTCCGCTATGGCATCAAGGCGGACATGGGCGGCAAGACGGGTACCACCAATCTCCATGCCGACGGCTGGTTCATGGGCTTCACACCCTCGCTCGTGTCCGGATGCTGGTTTGGCGGCGAAGAGCGCGACATCCACTTCGACACCATGCTTCACGGACAAGGCGCTTCCACCGCC
This sequence comes from uncultured Bacteroides sp., assembly GCA_944322365.1. GTDB lineage: Bacteria > Bacteroidota > Bacteroidia > Bacteroidales > Bacteroidaceae > Bacteroides. The sequence continues at coordinate 3,361 of CALUOW010000015.1, read as the reverse complement.
CTGCCTATCTGGGCTAAATACATGAGCAAGGTCTTTGCCGACAAGAGCTTGGGATATGACGAGACGGAGACCTTCCAACTTCCGCCCAACTACGACCCCTGCGCCGACGATGCTTCGAGCGAAAACATCTTCGAACAGGATGAACCCGTAGAAGGCTTGGACGAATTCTTCAATTGACATGGAGGATGGTTTATACGGTTTGCATAGGGAGCAACGAGCATAGGCATGCCAATCTGGCGTTTGCCCGCCGGCGTTTGTCCGAGCTGTTTCCGGACATCCGTTTCGCGCACGAAGTCGATACGCAACCATTGTCTCTCAATCGGAAGGCTCTTTTCGCCAACCAAGTAGCTCGCTTCGAATCATGCTTGGATAGATTAGAAGTCACCGGTTTCCTGAAAGACATCGAACGCGAAGCCGGCTCCACGCGAGAAGAACGACGGATGGAGGTCATACGGCTGGACATCGACCTGCTATCTTGCGACAACCAAAAGTATAAACCCGCAGATTGGGATAGAGAATATGTAAAAGAAGGCATAAAAGAACTGCTGCTCAATGCAGATGCGAAAGAAAGTAATAAGGATTCACTCTAACTATGAACCATATCTTAGACAGAACCATCCCGCCCCCTGTGTGCACGCCACAATATAAGGAAGTGCCCCAACCTGCGTGTATTACCCTGCCTAACGGAGTCCCATTACATATATTTAATGACAACGAGAGCGATGTGGTACGCATGGATTTCCTCTTTGGCGGAGGACGATGGCACCAGGAGCAACCCCTCCAAGCCTTGTTTGCCAACCGTATGTTGCGCGAAGGCACTTCCCGTTTCTCTTCCGAAGAGATTGCCGAAAAGCTGGATTATTACGGAGCATGGATTGAGTTGGCTTGCGCGGCCGAGTATACCTACCTCACCTTTTACTCATTAAGCAAATACTTGCCCCAGACGCTCGAAGTGCTGGAGTCAATAATCAAAGAGCCGCTCTTCCCTCAAAAAGAGCTGGAGGTGGTATTGGGCACGAACCTTCGCCAATTCCTGGTCAATTCCTCGAAAGCCGACTTTTTGGCCAATCGCAAACTGACAAATGCCCTTTTCGGTTCGGATCATCCGGCCGGGCATATCCTATGCGAGGAAGATTACCACCGCATCACACCCGACATCCTGCGCGCTTTTTACGACCGCTATTATCATTCGGCCAATTGCACCCTGTACTTGGCCGGGCGGGCGGACGAACGTTGCTTGCAATTGGTAGAGAAACACTTTGGCAGTGCCCCTTTCGGGAAGGAGACGCAAGGTGTAGAAAAACAAACCTGCATCCCGTGCGAAAACTCCGGACGGATTTTCTTTATCGAACGCACAGGAGCGGCGCAAAGCGCAGTGCGTATCGGAGGGCTGTCCTTGAGCCAACATCACCCGGATTATCTCAAATTGCGCGTGCTGGTCACACTCTTCGGGGGCTACTTCGGAAGCCGGCTCATGTCCAACATCCGCGAAGAAAAAGGCTATACGTATGGCATATCGGCCAATCTCTTGCCATATCCTGCCGAAAGCGTATTGGCCATATCGGCCGACACGGCATGCAACAATGTGCGCCCCCTGTTGCACGAAGTCTTTGTCGAAATGGAGCGCCTGCAAAACGAGCCAGTGTCTGAAGAAGAACTGACCCGCGTGCGCAACTACATGTTGGGCGAGATGTGCCGTAGCTACGAGTCGGTCTTTTCTCTGTCCGACGCATGGATATTCATCCAGGTATCAGGCTTGCAAAAGTCTTACTTTGCAGACATACCCAAGGCCATCCATCAGGTTACGCCCGCCGAATTGCAAACGTTAGCTCAAAAGTATTTATGCAAAGAGAACTTAAAAGTAGTCGTGTGCGGTGAAAAAACAGAGGATAAATTGTAACTTTGCTCGGTTCTATTCCGTCTTAATGAATGTTTGAACCTGTTTTAGTACATCATATAAACAAGAAGTTTGATTATGAAAAGATTTTACATACTAGCCTTTGCTGTGACCTGCTGCGTTGCGCAAGCCACGGCCCAAGAGAAAGAAGGATTCTTCGGGAAACTGAAGGGCGTGTTTTCATCCGAAATAAAGATAGGCACTTACACCTTCAAAGACGGTTCGGTATATACAGGCGAAATGAAAAGCCGCAAGCCGAACGGGCAAGGAAAGACCGTGTTCAAGAATGGCGACACCTATGAAGGCGAATACGTCAAAGGCAAACGCGAAGGGCATGGTGTCTACACCTTTTCGGATGGAGAACGTTATGATGGCGATTGGTACCAAGACCAACAACACGGACAAGGAATCTTCTACTTCCTGAACAACAACCGCTATGAAGGCATGTGGTATCAAGACTACCAGCAAGGTCAAGGCACGATGTATTATTATAATGGCGACGTGTACCAAGGCGATTGGGAGCATGACAACCGGGAAGGCCAAGGCACGTATACATGGAAGAACGGCTCAGAATACGTTGGTTCTTGGAAGAACGACAAGAAAAACGGGCAAGGCACCTTGACATGGAACGACGGAAGCCGGTATGAAGGCGAATGGAAAAACGACGTGCGCCACGGTACGGGCACCTTCGAATATGCCAACGGCGACAAGTATTCCGGCCATTGGGCCGAAGACATCCAGGAAGGCAAGGGCATCTACTTCTTCCACACCGGCGAACGATACGAAGGCGACTACGTTCAGGGCGAACGCACGGGCGAAGGCATCTATTACTACATCAACGGCGACAAATATGTGGGACACTTCGAAAACGGCTTGAAAGAAGGGCAAGGCACCTTTACATGGGCCAACGGAGCCGTCTACGAAGGCAAATGGAAAAACAACCTGCGAGAAGGCACAGGCACCTACAAATGGAACATTGGCGATTCGTATGAAGGCGAATGGAAAAACGACAAGTTCAATGGGCAAGGCACGCTAAAAATGGCCGACGGCTCACTCTACAAAGGAGGATTCGTAGACGGATTAGAAGAAGGAAGCGGCGTGCAGATTGACAAGAACGGCGGCCGTTACGAAGGATTCTTCAAGCAAGGCAAAAAGGACGGTCCCTTTGTGGAAAAAGACAAGCACGGACGCATCATACGGAAAGGAACATACAAGATGGGACGCATCTCTTCCATCGAGGGGCAATAAGCCGTTACAAGAAAACATATAATAAAAAGGAATAAGACGCGGCCACATTGCTTTCGTAGCACTTGATGATACAACGAAAAAGCCGGCTAATCTGCTAAGAGATTGGTTGGCTTTTCTGTTATACTTTAATCGCTATTGCGAAAACACTGAATCATGGCTGTTATTAATTGCATGATAACCAATATATTGCTTCCCGAATAGCGATTCCTGCGACAC
>CALUOW010000014.1 GCA_944322365.1 uncultured Bacteroides sp. | reverse complement strand
GAGACGCCCGACCACGACTTGCGCAAAGCATCGCGCGAAGAGTTGGACCGCATCGGCGCGTTGGTGCGCGAGGCGGGTATCGAAGTAAGCGTGTCCTATTGAGATTTGGAAACCCATGAACGGTTTCAGCATATAATGAGGCGCGGATTGCGTGGAATGACGACAGAGAACTTCGAACTCTGTATGAAAAAGTTCATCGTATATAGGAAAATTCTCTATCTTTAAGCTGAAGATGTAGAAATCTAACTTAAAGATGTGTGTCTTTAATCTAAAGATGCAAATCTTCAGCTTGGAGATATAGTCAATGAATATAGTGGATTATTCTTCAATGAGTATATACACGTTTGGAGGAGGAAAGGAGGGATTATCAGGCGAAAGCGTAGGATAATTGCCGTCGAATGGCTACATTTGCGGGACAATCCTTAATAGGAGGCATCCATGGACATCTGGGACAAAGAGAAACGATCCGCCGTCATGGCGAAAATCCGCAGCAAGGACACGAAGCCGGAACTCATCGTGCGCCGCTACCTCTGGAGCCGGGGTTACCGCTACCGGAAGAACGTGCGCGGGCTGCCGGGCACGCCGGACATCGTGCTGCGCAAGTACGGGGTGGCGATATTCGTGCATGGGTGTTTTTGGCATGGGCATGAGGTGGACAAACACATTCCTGCGACGCATCATGAATATTGGGAGAAGAAGATTGCGCGGAACAAGGAACGGGACAAGAAAAACAAGCAGGCATTGATGCGGATGGGGTGGACGGTAATCACTATTTGGGAATGCCAACTAAAACCGAAGGCGCGGGAAAACACGTTGATGGAATTGGAGTACGTCATCAACCATGCTTACTTGGAACGGCTGAGGAAGAAAAACGTGAAGCCCTATCGGCTGGAAGAAAACGAAAACTCCCCCGGCGTGGCGGCGGAGGGAGTTGTGGAATATGGAAAAGCATCAGAATGAATTTTGCTCTTTTATTATTTCTATCCAAGATTCATCGAAGTTCAGTGAATTTAAAATAGCATCTTTGGTCAGCAGAGGGGGCTGTTTTATTTTGAACTTCAACGCATTGTCCGGAACAATTGTATGGATGGTAAATTGAGAGCCATGTGGTTGCCAAGTAAAGCATACCCGCCCTGTCTCAATTTCTTTTCCAATCAGATTCCCATTGCTATTTACCTCCCATACATAGTCGCTTGTCCTATACCGGTGGTTTTCTTCTTCGAACAGGCAATAAGAAAGCAAGTCGTTGCTTCGGATAAGGATGGAAGTGCGTACAGGGTTATAATTGTCTTGCGCAATGTTGATACGCTCGTTCCAAATACCCAGAACGGCTCTGCCCGTTTCCTGAATATCCTTGTGCGGGTCGGTGATGCCATAAGAATAATCGGGCGAGCAACGTCCGCTGATAAGCCTTATGTTCCTGCAACGAAAAGGATTGGTATTCTTCACCGTTTTCATGGACCAAGCCATTTTCCCTAAAACGACATCTGCAATGCCAACGGGGGAATCCAAATGCGTACCTCCTACGGCAGATGAGAATGCGTCTCCCCAATCGCTGCCCGTTAAGTCTTTGCGCCCCACGTATAATAGGTAAACGAAATGTCCGCCAATTTTTACTATCAAATCTTCCGGAATTTCGTTTATCGGATAAGGTTCGGATGTCTGCAATTTATATGAATCTCGCAATTTAGGCCGTTTCATTGTATTCTTTCTTTATGATATTGTTTATTTTTCTTGCAATAGCTCTGATCATAGGCACAGCGACCGAATTTCCAGTCTGCCTTCTGATTTCCTGATGCGAAACTACTATCTTATAAGAATCGGGAAACCCCTGTAAACGCAATAATTCCCTGGAAGAAGGCCTCCGGTAACCGTTCACCAGCAGGTAATTATAAGAAGCGCCGGTTCGCAAGGCACAGGCATAATCCAAAACAGAAATATTGCCCGATTTGTTTTCATGCCAGATGGACGGATAGAAAACCTCTTTTCCTTTCGTGCTTTCCAATCTCTTTTGGACGATTTTTTCCGATGCGAACAAGGATTTGTCCACTTCGTTATCCTTTTCCAAGATGTCGGCCAAATTATATTTTCGCACGGAAAAATCGAAATTGAAATCGAAAAAATCTTGTTCGCTTCGGAATCCTACGATAATCACTCGTTCACGTTTCTGAGGCAGACCGAAATCTAAAGCGTTTAGCACTTTCCATTTTACGAAATATCCTAAAGCAGCCAGTCGAGACAGGATTACCTTAAACGTCCTACCCTTATCATGTGTTGTCAATTGCTTGACATTTTCCAACAAGATAACAGGGGGCTTATGATAGGACAGAATTCGTTCTATCTCGAAAAACATCGTTCCCCGAGTGTCGGCGAAGCCTTGCATTTTGCCCATAATGGAAAAGGCTTGGCAAGGGAAACCCGCCAGTAACAAATCATGTGATGGAATGTCTTCAGCAGGAATTTTAGTAATATCTCCTGCCGGTCGCTCGCCGAAATTCGCCGCATAGGTGTCGCACGCGGCCTTATCCCATTCGGACGAGAACACGCATTGGTAGCCCAGTTCATCGAATGGAATCCGGATGCCTCCTATACCTGCGAATAAATCTATGAATCTTATCATTGCCTATGGTCGCCTCTTGGTTCAAGAGGCAAATATAAGGCAAAACCTTGAAACCCGAAAGTTCCGTGCCCGATTTATTTCATTCCCTCCGGTTCCCCCAAGCGGTTATCTCTTCCACAATCCCAGATCATACTCCGCTTCCATTTTCTTTTCCACCTCGTCCGGCAGGGCGGGGAAGAAGTCTATGCCCGTGATGCGCTCCACTTGGTCCACGGAGTTGACGTAATGGTCCAGCGGGTGGTTGCCGGAGGTATTCTTGTAGATGAAGCCTATGGCGCGGGGCGGGTTGCTCGTGGGGCAGAGGACGACTTTGAAGAAGGCTTCTGGCACGGTGATGCGGTGTTCGCGGCCGATGGTTTTGTGCCGCTGCCGGTACAGGATGGGGCCGCAGACGATGTATATTTTTCCTTCCCGCTGTGCCCATTCGCGGCACGCTTCCTCCAGCTCTTTCCAGTCGCCCCGGTTCAGGTTGTGGTTTTGGGGGCAGATGTTGGTCATGTAGAAGCTCTCCTGCATGGCGCGCCAGTGCCAGCGGTTGTCGCCGGCGGGGCACATGTGTCCGCGGTCCCAGCCCGAACGTTTGTAGTCGTCGGTCGTGACGGCTTCGGCTTCGGGCAGGTCGGGGTCGGGCAGGAATTTGTCCGTGCGGCTCTCGCGTTCGACCAGTTTTTCGGGGGTCAGCTCCCATGCCACCCAGTTGGGCAAGTTATGCTCGCGGTTGTAGGAGACGGTGTAGCCTCGGCGCACCAGGATTTTCTCGGGCGTGCCTTCCATCGGGGCGGGCAGCAGCACGTCGGCGGGCAGGGCCTCGACTTTAGCCGGAGCGGGCTGGATGATGTTTGCCAGCGGCTCGTAGCCGACGTAGAGGGCGCACGCCAGGAGCAGCGTCAGGAGGTATTTGATGCGGCTTTTCGTTTTCTTTTTCTTTCTTCTGGCCATATGGATAAGTGATTAGCGCTTGAGCAGCAGTTGGGCGCGCTCCAACGCTACGTTGATGTTGGGGCAAATATTTTCCTCGCCCAGCAGTTCGTAGAAGCCGGATTTTTGGAGGGCGCGGTGCACCTTTTCGTTCACGCCGGAGAGTACGATGGTTATCTTTTCTTTCTGCGACATCAGGCACAGGTTCTCCAGGTTGTGGATGCCCGTCGAGTCGATGAAGGGGACTTTCCTCATCCGCAGGATGCGTACTTTGGGGCGGTCGCCCAGCCGGGCCATGATTTCCTCGAATTTCGTGGCGATGCCAAAGAAGTAGGGGCCGTTGATTTCATACACCTCCACGCCTTCCGGTATGAGGATGTGCTCCTCGTGCGTGTCGGCGCCGGTATCCTTGTTGGGGTCTATCTCATCTTTAATCACCGAGATTTCCGTCGTTTCCATGACGCGGTGCATGAAGAGCACGCAGGCAATGACCAGTCCTGCCTCGATGGCCACGGTGAGGTCGAACACCACGGTGAGGAAGAAGGTGATGAGCAGGACGCTTACGTCCGCCTTGGGGTTGCGCAGAAGCGCCTTGAACGTGCGCCAACCGCTCATGTTGTAGGCCACCACGGCCAGTACGCCGGCCAGGCATCCCATCGGGATGTATTGTGCCAGGGGCATGAGCAGCAACAGGATGAGCAGCAGCACGACGGCGTGGACGATGCCGGCCACGGGCGTGCGTCCGCCGTTGTTGATATTGGCCATGGTGCGGGCGATGGCTCCCGTGGCGGGTATGCCGCCGAAGAGCGGTGTCACGATGTTGGCCACGCCTTGTGCCACGAGTTCGGTGTTCGAGTCGTGGCGGTCGCCTGTCACGCCGTCGGCTACCGTGGCCGAGAGCAGCGACTCGATGGCGCCCAGCACGGCAATGGTCAGCGCGACGGGGAAGAGGTTTTTCACCGCCTCCCAGTCCAAGGCGGGGATGGCCGCGTCGGGCAGTTCGGCATGGATGCTGAAGCGGTCGCCGATGGTGTCGATGCCGTCGATGCCCGCGTATTGCTTCATCAGCCATACGGCCACGGTGACGACCACGATGGCCACCAGCGAGCCGGGCACCTTCTTGGACAGTTTGGGCGTCAGGGCTATGATGGCGATGCTGGCCAGGCTGACTGCCGTGTTCCACCAGTTCACCGTGTCGAAGTGGCGGAAGTAGAGCAGCCATTTGCCCACGAAGTCGCCGGGCACGGCCTCGCCTCCGAACTTCAGTCCGAAGATGTCCGCCACCTGCGTGGTGAAGATGGTGACGGCGATGCCGCTAGTAAAGCCCACGATGATGGGATAAGGAATGAACTTGATGACTGCGCCGAGCCGGAAGACGCCCAGCAACACCAGGATGACGCCGGCCATGAGCGTGGCGGCGATGAGTCCTGCCTCGCCATACTGCTGGATGACGCCGTAGACGATGACGATGAATGCCCCCGTGGGACCGCCTATCTGCACCCGGCTGCCGCCCAACAACGAGATGAGGAAACCCGCGATGATGGCGGTGACGATGCCTTTTTCCGGCGAAACGCCCGATGCTATGCCAAAGGCGATGGCCAGCGGCAGGGCCACGATGCCTACGATGATGCCCGCCATCAAGTCGGCGGAGAACTGTTGTTTGTTGTAGTGCGCCAGCGTGTCGAACAGCTTGGGCCTGAACTTGAAAGTTTTCATTGTTACCTGTTTATGTTTGTTATCCTTTGTCAAAAAGAGGGCGCAAAATTAGGTAAAAATGAGCAAATGCAAGCTAAAGTCCGGCTTTTTTCGTATCCTTTTGCCGGTAAGTGACGGTCTGTTGGCGCGTAGAGTCGTTGGGAATGCTGGTCACGTCGCCTTGCGTGGTGAAGTAGACGAAACTGCTTGACCAGCTGTCGTAGAATCGATAGACGCGGCAGCCGTCGTGCTCGAAGAGGTAGCTGACCGTATAGTCGGGATTGTTTTCCGACCGGGACACAGCTACGGAGCGTTCATAAGAGATGCACGAAGCCAGGATGCCCAGCAACGGCAGCAGGAGGAAGGGGAGTCGGCGTAATGATTTCATGACTTGAAAGTTTTGGTGATACATACCTGAACATATATCCGGCCTATATTGTTCATCCATAAAGACGTTGCTGATAATAATTGTTAATCTTGCGCGGATGCAAGGAGAATTGGTTATATTTGTAGGCACAAGAGAGACAGAATGGATTATTCACTTTTAAAAACAATGGATTATGGGAAAAAGCATTAAAGGAACCCAGACAGAAAAGAATTTGCTGACCTCGTTTGCGGGCGAATCGCAGGCGCGGATGCGTTACACGTACTTTGCCAGCGCGGCGAAGAAGGAGGGATACGAACAGATTGCAGCCATCTTCTTGGAGACTGCCGAGCAAGAGAAGGAGCACGCCAAGCGCATGTTCAAATGGCTGGAAGGGGGCATGGTAGAGATTACCGCTTCGTATCCCGCCGGCGTCATCGGCACGACGCTGGACAACCTGAAGGCCGCCGCAGCCGGCGAGAACGAAGAATGGACGGCCGACTACCCGAAGTTTGCCGACGTGGCCGAGGCCGAAGGTTTCCCCGAAATCGCCGTGATGTATCGCAACATCGCCGTGGCAGAGAAGGGGCACGAGGAGCGCTATTTGGCCTTCGTGAAGAACATCGAGGCCGGGCAGGTCTTCGAGAAGGACGAGGAAGTGGTTTGGCAATGCCGCAACTGCGGTTATATCTTCGTGGGCAAGGATGCGCCGAAGGTTTGTCCCGCTTGCCTCCATCCGCAAGCCTACTTCGAGGTGAAGAAAGAGAACTGGTAAGCGACTGCCGTTTGCCATCCATAAGGAGCGTGCCCGCCGGACACGCTTTTTTTTGTGCCTTTTCCAACGCCTTTCCACAGGGGATAGAAGAGGTTTTTTCGGCGGATTTCGTTTTTTATCGGCCATGCCGAGGCCTCCGTTTGCAGAAGTCAAAGGATTGGTCTATCTTTGTTCTTCATTTGATTCACCTAATTTAATATGCAACACATGACAAAACGATCTTTCTTACGGCTGCTTTGCGCAGTCTTGTGTTGGCAATGTTTTGCCTTCTCCGCGTGGGCGGACAACGGGCCGGAGTTTTCTACGGCCGGCTTCTATGCGCTTCCTGAAACCGGGCGCGAAGTATTTAACCTGAATCCCGCCTGGCGCTTCCACAAGGGTGCGGCGGACGGGGCCGAGCGACCGGACTTTGACGACCGCGCTTGGGCGGCCGTGTCCCTGCCCAATGGTTTGGAGTTGCTGCCCACCGAAGCCAGTGGCTGCGTGAACTATCAAGGCGAGGCTTGGTATCGCAAACGTTTCACCCCCGATACAGGTTGGCAAGGCCGCCAACTCTTCTTGCACTTCGAGGCCATCATGGGCCAATCGCGGGTGTGGGTCAATGGGCAGTTGGTGAAGGAGCACTTTGGCGGCTACCTGCCCGTCATTGCCGATGTGACGCCCTGGCTGAAGTGGGGCGAAGAAAACGTCATTGCCGTCTGGACGGACAATAGGGACAACCCCGCCTATCCTCCCGGAAAGCCGCAGGCCGATTTGGATTTTACTTACTGCGGAGGCATCTACCGCGACTGCTGGCTGGTGGTGCACAACCGCGTCTTCATCACCGACCCCAATTGCGAGGACGAGGTGGCGGGCGGCGGCCTGTTTGTATCTTTCAGTAACGTATCCGACGCTTCGGCGCAAGTCAGGATGGACGTGCATGTGCGCAACCTTTCGGATCGGGCCTTTGCCGGTCGGGTGGTGTGCGAGCTTCGCGATCGCGAGGGCCGTGCGGTGGCCACGGCAGAGCGCCGCTTGTCCGTAGGCCGGGGCAAGGCGCGGCAGGTGTCCGGCACGGTGACGGTGGAGCAGCCGCATCTGTGGTCGCCCGATTCGCCCTACCTTTATGACCTGCACGTCTATGTGAAGGACAAAGACGGCGATACGGTGGACGGCTATCGGCGACGCGTCGGCATCCGCAGCGTCGAGTTCCGTGGGCAGGACGGCTTTTGGTTGAACGGCAAGCCCTACCCGGAGCCGCTCATCGGAGCCAATCGCCACCAGGACTTTGCCGTGATAGGCAACGCCTTGCCCAACAGCTTGCATTGGCGCGACGCCAAGAAATTGCGCGACGCGGGTTTGCGCGTCATCCGAAACGCCCATTATCCGCAGGATCCCGCTTTTATGGATGCGTGCGACGAATTGGGCCTCTTTGTCATCGTCAATACGCCCGGCTGGCAATTTTGGAGCGACGAGCCGGTGTTTGCCCAACGCGTCTACAACGACATCCGAAACATGGTGCGCCGCGACCGTAACCATCCCTCCGTCTGGTTGTGGGAGCCTATCCTGAACGAGACTTGGTATCCCGCCGACTTTGCGGGCCGCGTGGCGGAGATTATAAAAGAAGAATATCCCTATCCCTACTGCTATGCCGGATGCGATGTCACGGCGAGGGGGCACGAGTACTTCCCCGTCCTCTTTACCCATCCGCTGAACGGGGGCGGGGGAGCGTTCAATGCCGACGAATTAGACCCTGCCGTCACCTACTTCACCCGTGAGTGGGGTGACAACGTGGACGACTGGTCGTCGCACAATTCGCCCAGTCGCGCCAGCCGTGCTTGGGGCGAGACGCCGATGCTGGTGCAGGCACAGGGTTATGCGCGCTTTGATTATCCCGGATTCACGTGCTACGACATCCTCTACCGTACGTCGCGCCAGCACGTAGGAGGTTGTCTGTGGCATTCCTTCGACCACCAGCGCGGCTATCATCCGGATCCCTTCTACGGCGGCATCATGGATGCTTTCCGACAGCCCAAGCTCTCCTATTATATGTTCATGTCGCAGCGGCCCGCCCGCGTCAATCCGGATTTGCCGGCGGACAGCGGCCCGATGGTGTATATAGCGCACAGCATGACGCCCTTCTCGCCCCGCGACGTAACCGTCTATAGCAATTGCGACGAAGTCCGTCTGACCTTCTGCAAGGATGGGGAGACGCAAGTCTACCGCAAACCGCAGGCTGCGGAGGGAATGCCTTCGCCCGTCATTGTCTTCAAGGATGTCTTCGACGTGATGCAGGACAAGGCCCTGGCCCGTGACGGCCGTCACGCCGAGTCTTATTTGCTGGCCGAGGGGTTGATGGACGGCAAGGTGGTGGCCACGCACCAGGTCTTTCCTGCCCGTCGTCCTGCCAAGCTGTTGCTTTGGGCGGACGACGAGGGTGTGCCTTTGCAAGCCGACGGTTCGGACATGGTGGTGGTAGTGGCCGCCATTGCCGACGAGCAGGGAAACATCAAACGCCTGAACAACTACGAAGTCCGCTTCGAGGTGGAAGGCCCTGCCAGCCTGGTGGCCGATGCCGCTACCTTCACCAATCCACGGCCCGTCAGCTGGGGTACGGCTCCCGTGCTGGTGCGCAGCACGTCCACGGCGGGCGAGATAAAGGTACGCGCCTCGGTGGTGTGGCAAGGCCGCCATACGCCCTTGCCTGCCGAGTTGGTCATCCGTAGCGTGGAGCCGGCGCATCCGTCCCGTTGAAACCGTTCCTTGTGAGAAAATTCCCGGATGTGCTTGCTGAAACTTGCGAATCTTTGGCGCAAAGTTTAAACGCAACTTACGTTTATATAAACGCAGCCTACGTTTTTATAAACTTACCCTACGTTTTTATAAACGCAACCTACGTTTAAACTTTGCGTCAAACTTTGGCAAGTTTTCCGGCCGTCCAGGGCGTTTTTCCCGCCTATAAAGGCGCAATATCCCTATATATGAAGGTATCATTGCTTAAACAGAATAGAAACGATTATTTATCAAACCAGATTCGATGAAACATTTTTCCTATCTTTCCTTCTTATTGGCTGTCTCTGCCGCCCAAGCGCAGGCACAGGCTCCAAGCCGTCCGGAAGCCGCCCCGCATATCGTGCTGATCATGTGCGACGACATGGGCTTTTCCGACCTTGGATGCTACGGCAGCGAAATCAGTACGCCCCATCTAGACAGCTTGGCGCAGGCGGGCGTTCGCTTTACAGAGTTTAAGAACACGGGCCGAAGCTGCCCCAGCCGCGCTTCGTTGCTGACCGGACGCTACCAGCACACCGTCGGCATGGGCTGGATGACGGCGGTGGACGAACATCGACCGGGCTATCGCGGGCAGATAACCGACAGCGTCCCCACGATTGCCGAGGTGATGCGTGCCAATGGATACCGCACGTACATGAGCGGGAAGTGGCACGTGACGGTGGACGAGGCTTTCGACGCGCCCAACGGAAGCTATCCCACCCAGCGCGGATTCGACCAATACTACGGTTGCCTCAGCGGCGGCGGCAGCTATTATACTCCCACGCCCGTCTACCGCAACCTGACGCGCATCAAGGATTTCCCCAAGGATTATTATTATACGACTGCCATCACCGATTCGGCCACCGCTTTCATCCGGCGGCATCCGGCCGGCGAGCCGATGTTTCTCTACGTCGCCCACTATGCGCCCCACCTGCCGCTTCATGCGCCGGCCGACCGCGTTGAAAAGTGCCGTCCGCGCTATGAATGCGGCTTCGACGTGTTGCGCCAACGCCGTTTCGAGCGGCAGAAAGAGTTGGGCATCGTGCCCCAAGACGCGCAGTTGCCCGTCTTCCCCCAAGAGTTCGGCGGCAAGCATCCTGCTTGGGCAGACCTTACGCCCGAACAGCAGGCGCAATGGACCGCCGACATGGCCACTTATGCTGCGATGATAGAAATCATGGACGACGGCATCGGCCGCCTAGTGGATGCCTTGCGGAGCCGGGGAATGCTGGACAACACGGTGTTTATCTTCCTGAGCGACAACGGCGCGACGCTCGAAGGCGGCTACCTGAACCAACTCCGGGCCGACCTGAGCAACACGCCCTATCGCAGCTACAAGCAGTGGACGTTCAACGGCGGCATCTCCGCGCCCTTCATCCTGACCCGTGGCAGCGATTGGGGCAAGGAGGCAGGCGGACGCATCAGCCGGCAAACGGGGCACATCATCGACATCTTGCCCACTTGCCTGGATTTGGCGTCGGCACACTACACCGGAGCGGCGGATGAGTTGCCGGGCATCAGCCTGTTGCCATTTGCCGAGGATGAAACCAAGCTGGCGGACCGCACGCTGTTCTTCGAGCACCAAAGTTCGTGCGCCGTCATCGACGGGCATTGGAAGCTGGTTCGCGCCGATCGCCGCAGCCCGTGGGAACTTCATGACCTCTCCACCGACCCCTACGAGCTGCATGACCTGTCCGCCATCCATCCGGACAAAGCGAAGGAGCTGGAAGAGAAATGGACGGATTGGGCCAAGGAGTCCGACGTGTTCCCGTTGGAAGATTTGCCTTGGGGCGAACGCATCCGTTATTACAAGGAAAAGAAAAATACGGAGGATTTGTAGCCGCCTATTGGTAGATTCCTTATCTTTGTATCGTAATTTATAAAATTTCCTATCAATATGGATACACAGAAAGTAGACGCCTTCATCATGGCGAATGGAAAATACTTCCACGATTATCAAGTGGGGTCGGTGCGCCAATTTCTTTTGGCAGCGGACGATAGCAAGTGGTCGATACTACAGGCTTTGCAGTTCAAGGATCCTACCATCACGTTGCTTATCTCCCTTGTCGGCGGTTCGTTGGGCATTGACCGTTTCTTCTTGGGCGACATGGGCTTGGGCGTCATCAAACTGATTACCTGCGGGGGCTGTGGCATCTGGACCATCGTGGACTGGTTCCTTGTGATGGGCGCGGCGCGCGACCGTAACATGCAGAAACTACAGTCCATGTTGTAAGCGTGCATCTCCATGTCGCGGCGGGCCTTTTACCGGCTGACGGCGGTGCTGAGCGCGTTGGGTTACGCTTGGGCGGCTTGGTCGTGCCTGCATCCCGGAGGAGGCAGCCCGTGCCTCTTCCGGGGGCTGACGGGCTTGCCATGTCCGGCGTGCGGTGCAGGACGGTCGTTGCGCGCCTTGTTGTTGCAGGGCGACGCGGTGCAGGCTTTCCTCATCAATCCCTTAGGCATTGTGCTAGCCGTGTTGATGACGGTGGTGCCGGTGTGGTTGTTGCTGGATGCCGTGCGTGGACGCAGTACGCTTTACGCCTTTTTCAATCGTGTGGACCAAACCTTGCGCCGGCGTGCGGCGTTCATCGCTTTCGCCGGGTTGGTTTTGGCCAATTGGTGCTGGAATCTATTTAAAGGAATATGAAAGACTATTATTTCCCTCAAGGGCATGAACGCGAGGCAGCCGCGCATAGCTACCTCATGTCGCTGTTGGTGGTAATGGCAGGGTTGCCTTTTCCTATCGTCAATCTGGCGGCGACGTTCATCTTCTATCTGGCCAACCGGCGCAAAACCTACTTTGTGCGTTGGCACTGCACGCAGGCGCTGGTGTCGCAGGTGCCGTTGTTCATTCTCAATTGCGTGTTGTTCTGGTGGAGCGTGCGTGTCTTGCTGGACTTCGTGCCGCTCTCTTCATTCTATTTTGCCTACTTGTTTACGGTGATATTGTTCAATTTGGTGGATTTCGTCGCCACGTTCCACACCATGGTGGCTGTCAATAAAGGCCGCCAAGTGGATTGGTACGTCTACGCCCCCCTGACAGATTTGTTATGCAAACCGGACTTAGAAAGACCCTGAGCCAGGCAACCGTTTCCGTGGCGGTATTTGCCGTCGTGCTTTTCGGATTCTCGCGTGTGGATTGGCTGAATGTTTTCGGCCTGAAAGAGACGGTAGTCGAGGACAAACTGGGCGAACTGTGGTGGGATATTTATTCGTCCGATGCCCGCTTTGTGGACGAGCCTGCGCTGGTGGCCCCGTTGGATACGTTGCTCACTGTCCTTTGCCGCGCCAACGACATCGACCGTAGTTCCGTCCGCCTGCATTTGGTGCAAGACGAGGAAGTCAATGCCTTTGCCTGCCCCGGTCGGCACTTGGTGGTGCATACTTCGTTGGTGGACTCCTGCCGTAACGAAGCCGAGTTGTGCGGCGTCCTGGCTCACGAACTGGCCCATCTGACGCAAGGCCACGTCATGCAAAAGCTGGCGAAGGAAGTAGGGCTTTCCGCCCTCGTGGCCATAACTTCCGGCAGCACGGGCACGGAAACTGTGGGCGAGGTGGCTCGTATCCTCTCGTCCACGGCTTACGACCGTACTTTGGAGAGCGAGGCCGATGCCTTGGCCGTGCGCTATCTGCTCCGTGCGGGACTTGACGCGTCGGCTTTCGGCGAGTTCTTGCTCCGCCTGGCTGGGGACGATGACCTGCCTGCCTTGACCGAATGGATAAGCACGCATCCCAATTCGGAAGCGCGTGCCCGGCGCATCGGCGAGTGGGCTGCTGCGGAAGCCTCCGGGGCGGTTCCTGCCCGCGTCTGTCTGCCGCCCGGTAGCTGGGAGCGGTGGCAGACAGAGTTGCGGCGCTGTTTGCAAGAGTAGGCGGCGCGGGGCTATTGGGCGTTGTTGGCGGCGTGCGGATAGTCGATGGTGTAGTGCAGTCCTCGGCTTTCCTTGCGCTCCATGGCCTGTTTGGTGATGAGGTAGCCCACGTTGATCATGTTGCGCAGTTCGCACAGTTCGCGTGTGGCCTTGCATCGTTTGAACAGGCGTTCCGTCTCTTCGTACAGGATGTCCAAGCGATTCCAAGCGCGTGTCAGGCGGACGTTGCTACGGACGATGCCCACGTAGGCTTCCATAATCTGGTTCACCTCCTTCATGCTTTGCGTGATGAGCACGCGCTCTTCGTTCGAGATGGTGCCCTCGTCGTTCCATTCCGGTATGTCGGTATTGAAGTCGTAACGCTCCAATACGCTCAGCGCGTGTTGGGCGGCGGCGTCGGCATAGACCACGGCCTCGATGAGCGAGTTCGATGCCAAGCGGTTGCCGCCGTGCAGGCCCGTACACGAGCATTCGCCGATGGCGTAGAGCCTGCGGATGCTGCTCTGCCCGTCCAAGTCCACCTTGATGCCTCCGCACAAGTAGTGGGCGGCAGGTGCAACGGGGATGTAATCTTTGGTAATGTCTATGCCGATGCTGAGGCACTTTTTGTAGATGTTGGGGAAGTGCCGCTTGGTCTCCTCCGGATCTTTGTGCGTGACGTCCAGATAGACGTGGTCCTCGCCACGCTGCTTCATCTCGTTGTCGATGGCGCGGGCCACGATGTCGCGTGGAGCGAGCGAGAGGCGCGGGTCATACTTCTGCATGAATTCCTTGCCGTCCAGCGTGCGGAGCACGGCTCCGTAGCCGCGCATCGCTTCGGTGATGAGGAACGACGGACGGTCGCCCGGGTGGTAGAGGGCGGTAGGATGGAACTGGATAAATTCCATGTCCTTCACCAGCCCTTTGGCGCGGTAGACCATGGCGATGCCGTCGCCGGTGGCTACCAATGGATTGGTGGTGTGGCGGTAGACGGCTTCACATCCGCCCGTAGCCATCACCGTGACGCGGCTGAGGAAGGTATCGACTTCGCCCGATGCTTCGTTCAGCACGTAGGCGCCGTAGCACTTGATGCCGGGCGTGTGGCGCGTGACGATAATGCCTAAATGGTGCTGCGTGATGATTTCGACGGCATAGTGGTTCGTAAAGACCGTGATGTTAGGATGTTGCTTGACGGCTTCGATGAGGCTGGTCTGTATCTCGGCGCCCGTGTTGTCCTGGTGGTGCAGGATGCGGAACTCGCTGTGTCCGCCTTCGCGGTGCAGGTCGAAGCTGCCGTCCGCTTTCTTGTCGAAGTTTACTCCCCAGCGTATCAGTTCTTGTATCTGGGCGGGCGCGTTGCGCACCACCTTCTCCACGGCGGCGCGGTCGCTGATCCAGTCGCCTGCAATCATGGTGTCTTCGATGTGCTTCTCGAAGTTGTCCACCGCCAAGTTTGTCACCGAGGCGATGCCCCCTTGCGCGAAATACGTGTTGGCTTCTTCCATCCCGGCTTTACAGATGAGAGCCACCGAACCTTTGTGCGCTACCTTCAGCGCAAAGCTCATCCCGGCTATGCCCGAGCCGATGACGAGGAAATCGAACTTTCGTACCATAAGTCTTTGTGTTTTGATGGCGCAAAGTTACGCAATAATGTGCATTTCTTGTTCTCTTAGAGAAGCAATTCTCTTGCGCAGCAGGTGGATGTTGCAAACAAAGGGCGGCACTTCCAAATGAAATGCTGCCCTTTGGCTTTTGTTTACTTGATGTAATTATAAACCTTCAGGTTCGTAACCTTGGCTTTGAAGTTGCCGGCCTTCTGCAAGGGGAACACCAGCGTGGGCACCACGCGGATGTCCGTTTTGGCTTCCTTGCCGTGGTATATGGTGCGGGTATCCAACTGGCCCACCACCTTGCCGTTCACCTTCAGCGTTGTCGAGGTGCTGTTGCCGGAGATGGCCACGCGCGCCTTTTCGCCGGGGAAGAACTGGTAATTGAAGGTATAAAGGTAACCGTCGCGTGCGAAGCCCAGTTTTTGGCTGATGGGGTCGGAGAGGTAGAACACGGCATTGGGCGAGCGGAACAACTCCGTGCCCGGCGCTTCATCGGCAGCGGCGATGTCAAACTCCACGGTATAGTCGTAGCCCACTTCGGGGTAGGCCAGCGCGTCGCCGGGTTTCACGGCAGCCTGTTCCAGGACGAGGCTGTTGGGTTCGCCCCACTTGGCCAGTTGGTTCACGCCCGGCGCTTCGCTCAGGGCTTGGCTCTTCTCGATAAATTCTGCGTAAGGCACAGTCACGTTAATGCCGTCCCACATCTTGGCAGACAAGGTTTGCAGGGCCGGATAAGCACGGTGATGGATGTCTTTCACGGAGATGCCGTTGCCCACGTGGTCGTTCCACACGGCAAACATGCCGCCCAGGATGGCAGGGTCTTTCTCTTCGAACACTACGTTGGCCACGTGCGCCGGCGTCCAGTTCTCGTACAGGTATTCTGTGTTCAGGTAGTCGTAGTAATAACCGGCGGCGGGCACGATGTACAGCAGCCCGTCGGGCATGCTGATGAGCTTGTAGCCCTGTTCCACCATTTCCTTCGGTTCGGCATAGCCGTTGTACCAAGCGTTCATGATGACGTTTTCGGATTTCACAGGCGTTTCGCCCTTGGCATGGGTCAGCGCGCCCCACATGCAGGCTTGCTTGCCGAAGCTCTCTACATATTTAATATAGTGGTCCGTAAAGGCGCGGAATTGTTCCACCACTTCCTTGTCCTTGTTGGAGTATTCGTCGGTGCCGATGTTTACGCGCGGGCCGCAGAACACGGGGTCTTCGCCTTCCAGGTATTCCTTGAACAGCGCGTCCATGAAGGTATAAACCTCCGGGTTGGACAAATCGAAGTGGTCCATGCCATACTTCTGGCTGCCCAGTTCGGGCTTGTAGTGGCTGAAGGCCAACGTGTGCGCCGGCGCGTCGATTTCGGGAATCACTTCGACGTATTGGGCGGCAGCTTCCTTCTGGAAGTCGCGGAACTCGGCCTTGGTATAGTGTCCGTCGCGGGCGGTCAGGCCGGGGAAGGTCTCGCATTCCAGGCGGAAGGCGGAATACGTCTTGTTCCAATCGTTCTCGAAGTATTGCTTGAATCCGTTGTCATTGAGGTGGATTTGGAACGTGTTCATCTTATAATAGGCCATGATGCGTGCGAAGTCCCTCAGATAATCCATCGGGATGAACTTGCGTCCGCAGTCCATCATGAAGCCGCGCACGGCGTAGTCGGGCCAGTCCGTAATCTTGCCCTGCGGCAGTTGACGGTCTTCGGACTGTTCGCTCATTTGCAGCAGGGTGCGCGTGGCCCAGAAGACGCCGACGGCTTCGGGGGCGGTCACGCTGACTTTGTCGCCGATTTGGATGGCATAACCCTCCTTGCCCAGTTTCTTGTCTTTCTTCAGCGCGAGGCCGATGTCGCCTTTGCGCGCCTTTCCTGCCACGACTTCCAGCTTCTGTCCGCACAGGGCTTCGTAGTCTTGGGCAAACTGGAGGGCAACGGCTTTCAATGCCTCGCCTTCATAGGCGATGCGGGTTTGTCCGGTCGGGGCGAACGAGCCTTTCTTGCCCGTCCATTCCTTCAGTTCGGGGATGACGAACGGTTTGGGGTTTTGCGCCTGCACGTACAGGCACGTCAGCAGGCAGACCAGGCAGAGGCCTGCGGCTTTCTTCATCCAGCTTGGTTGTTTCATACTGTTTGTTTTTTAAAGGTTATTGATAATGATATAGGTGTTTGACAAAAGATGATGCCTACTATAGGAGGACAAAGATACGGTTATAATTGCGGTTATCCAAGCATTTTGCCCGCCTTGTGCCGGATGGATGCGAAAAATGCTGCTTTCATGTCCGCCGGCGGCGCGAAATCCGTATCTTTGCGCCCAAAAGTCATCGAAAATATGGACCGTATCTTTCACGCCCGCATCTTGCCGGGCCAATACTTGTCGTTGCTGCTGTTGGCCTGCCTGGCCTTTTGGTTTCTTTGGGACAAGGCCATCATCCTGGCCGCCGCCTGCATGTTGGGGCTGGTGTTCCTCATCGAGCGGCTGATACATACCTCTTATACGCTGACGGCCGAGGGCACGTTGCGCATATCCCACGGACGCTTCAGCCGCGTGCGCCAACGGCCTTTGGCGGATGTCGTGTCTGTCCGCAGGGCCTCGTCGGTGCAGGTGGCCGGACGGGCGTTGTTGCGCTATGTGTTGGTGGAGTATCGCGACGGCAAGTGCGATGCCTTGGCGCCCGTCAAGGAAGAAGACTTCATCCGCCTGTTGCTGAAGCGGAAGGCGGCTTCCATCGATCAAATGTGATTTTTGTCAATAGCTCTGATTGGATTGAAAATAAATAATTCTTTACTTGTGCGGGAAATCATTTTGGACAAAACAGGCCGTTTTCTCCGTCCGGGCACTCTTCCCGCATTTCCCTTTTCGCAGAGCCACGAACACTCCAAAGGCAATAATCCGCCCATCTAAAGCCTTGAAAATGCAGGAAATCGCCTAATTTTCGTCTTCAATTTCGTTATCCCTTCGCTACCCCTCCTATTCCTCTCCTATTCCCCTCCTATTTCTCTCCTATTTCGGGCTTATCTAGAAGCGGCGATTCGACGGTCTGGCAAAGATTTGAGAAAAGAGAAGAAACGGCAATATATAAATTATTTATAACAAATAGATTTATTTGTAAACATTGATGCGTAGAAGGGCAGGGGATTATACTCAAATACAGAGACACGGAGGCATGGCGTCTTTTAGGCGTGTTCATCCCGTTATCTGCTGCAAACTCGCAATAAATCTTCCTTTGCAGCGCATTATTGCCGGGAAAATTCGTATCTTTCGGCCCTAATTCAATGTGTAATTTTAAAAAACAAATCCATGAAATATCAAGTAGCCATCATTGGCGGCGGGCCTGCGGGCTATACGGCTGCCGAAACCGCCGGACGCGCGGGGCTGAGCGTCGTGTTGTTTGAAAAGCGCGCTTTGGGCGGCGTCTGCCTCAACGAGGGGTGCATCCCCACAAAAACCTTGTTGTATTCTGCCAAAGTGTATTCCACTGCCTGCCATGCGCAGCAGTATGCCGTCCGGGTGTCGGAACCCGGCTTCGACTTGCCCAAAATCATTGCCCGCAAGCAGAAGGTGGTGCGCAAACTGGCGCTGGGCGTCAAGGCCAAGCTGGCGGCGGCGGGCGTGACGGTGGTGACGGGCGAGGCCACGGCGATGGATAAGAATCATGTGCGCTGCGGCGAAGAGACATACGAGTGCGAGAACCTCTTGCTCTGCACCGGGTCGGAGACTTTCGTGCCGCCCATTCCGGGCACGGACACGGTGCCTTATTGGACGCATCGCGAGGCGTTGGACGCGAAGCAACGGCCGCAGTCGCTCGTCATTGTGGGCGGCGGCGTCATCGGGATGGAGTTTGCTTCGTTCTTCAACAGCTTGGGCACGCAGGTGACGGTCGTCGAGATGATGGACGAAATCCTGGGAGGCATGGACCGCGAACTGTCCGCCTTGTTGCGCGCCGAGTATGCCAAGCGGGGCGTGCGCTTCCTGACGTCCACCCGGGTGCTTGCCTTGGAAGGCGACGAGTCGGCCGTGCGCGTGCAGGTAGAGAACGCCGACGGGCAGGCCACGGTGGAGGCCGAAAAGGCGCTGCTCAGCGTGGGCCGCCGGCCGGTGTGGCAAGGCTTCGGTTTGGAGAACCTCGGTTTGGAGAAGGACGAACGGGGCCGCATCCGGGTGGACGCGCACATGCAGACGTCGCTGCCCGGCGTGTATGCTTGCGGCGACTTGACGGGCTTCTCGCTCTTGGCGCATACGGCCGTGCGCGAGGCCGAAGCGGCGGCGCATCACATCGCCGGCGTGGCGGACGAGATGTCCTACCGTGCCATCCCCGGCGTGGTCTACACCAACCCGGAGATTGCGGGCGTGGGCGAGACGGAAGAGTCGTTGCAGCGAAAGGGCGTGGCCTACCGGACGGCGAAATTGCCGATGGCCTACTCCGGACGTTTCGTGGCGGAGAACGAGGGCGTGAACGGCGTGTGCAAGCTCTTGTTGGGCGAAGGCGGCGTCGTATTGGGCGCGCACGTGCTGGGCAACCCGGCTTCGGAAATCATCGCGCAGGCGGCCATGGCCATCGAACTGGGGCTGACTGCCGGGCAATGGGCGCGGATGGTCTTCCCGCATCCCACGGTGGGCGAGATTTTCAAGGAGACGCTGGTTGCCGACTAAAGGAGGGCCGGAATGAGGATTATCTCGTTGTTGTTGTGCGCCTGCGGGCTGTGTTGCCTCCGCCTGGCCGCCCAATCGCCGGCAGACAGTTTGCTGGCCGTCCGCCTTGATTCGTTGGTGGAACATGGCCTGCCCCGCGGCTCGTCGGCAGGGATGGCGGTGTATGACCTGACGGAGGGACGGATGATCTACGAGCGGCAGGCGGACGGCTTGTGCCGCCCGGCTTCGACCATGAAGTTGGCGACGGCCATCGCGGCGTTGGCGCAGCCGGGGTTCGACGAGCCGTTCCGCACGGAAATCTGGGCTAAGGGACGCATCGAAGGCGACATGTTGCATGGCGACCTCTACGTGGTGGGCGGCTTCGACCCGGAGTTGGGCGATGAAGACTTGGATTCGCTGGTTAGCGCCGTGGCGCGCGCGCCGTTTTCGGTGATCAAGGGGCGCGTGCTGGGCGACGTGTCGATGAAGGATTCGCTCTATTGGGGCAGCGGCTGGCTGTGGGACGATAATCCGGCGGCGTTCCAGCCCTATCTCTCGCCCCTGATGCTGGAGAAGGGGACGGCGCGCGTGACGGTAAGCCCCACGCAGCCGGGCGATACGGCCGAGGTCAGCGTCCGTCCTGCCTCTTCTTATTATACGGTAAACAATACGGCCCGCACCCGCACGCCTTCGGCCGGCCCCTTGCGCGTGACGCGCCGTTGGATGGAAAACGGCAACGAAATCCTGGTCTCCGGCAACGTGGCCAAGCGGCAGACGCGCGCGCTCAACCTTTATTCGTCGCAGGATTTCTTCATGCACACCTTTGCCGAGCGGCTGGCAGCGGCGGGCATCCGTCGTGCGGGTACGGCGGCGGACAGTCTTTATGCCTTTGGCGAGTTGTCCGCGCCGGACAGCTTGTGTGTCCTCTTGGCCGCGCACGAGACGCCTGCCCAGCGCGTGCTGGACGAGATGCTGAAGGAGAGCGACAACCTGAACGCGGAGGCTATGTTCTGCCGCCTGGGCGCGCAGTACACGGGCCGCAAGCATGTCCGCGCCCGCGATGCGCAGCAGGCCGTGCGCGAGCTGATAGGCAAGGTGGGGCTTCGCCCGTCGGACTATCGCTTGGCGGACGGTTGCGGCCTGTCGCATTACGACTACCTTTCGCCCCGCTTGCTGGTAGCCTTCCTGCGTTATGCCTATGCTCGCACAGACATCTTTGGCAAGCTCTATAAAGCCTTGCCCGTGAGCGGCGTGGACGGCACATTGAAGCGCCGCATGGGCCGCGGCACGCCTGCCTACCGGCGCGTACATGCCAAGACCGGCTCGTATACAGGCATCAACTGCCTGGCAGGATACTTGCAGGCGCGGGACGGGCATTGGCTGGCCTTCGCCATCATGAACCAGAACGTGCTGTCCGGACGCAAGGCGCGTGCGTTTCAGGACAAGGTGTGCGTGGAAATCATAATGCGGCAAGGCAACTGACGGAAAGCCCTTCGAAAAAAGCAGAGGCACAAAGCGCGCCGGAAGATTCCGTGGCTTTGTGCCTCTGTGTCTTATCAATAGGTATAACTTACTTGGCAATGATTTCGTAGATCTCCACCGTGCCGTCCAGTTGTACTTTGGCGGCGCCTTCGGCTACCTCGATTTGGGCAAACGGGGCATCAAGGGTGGTTTCTGCAATGACTTGTCCATCCTTGTCCAGCTGCTTCAGGGTGGTTCCGGCGGCGGGCTGGCCCATCAGGAGCGTGTAGCCCTTGGCGCCGGGCGCTACTTCGAAGGACAGCGTGCCTTGGTTGGCGTACGTAGTGGCCAAGCGTTTGTCGAAAGCATAAAGTGTCTCCGGGTCTGTGCTGTCGATGGCGAAGCCGATGTTGTCCAGGCGCAGCGGGTTCACGTCGAAGGTGCGCACGGCGGCGTAGTTCTGTTTCTTCGAGTCGAGGCGCAGCAGGCGGACGTAGCGTGCCTGTACGGGTTGTTCGCCCTTCCAGTTGATGACGTATTGCTTCTGCATGTCGTCTATCAGCGTCGTCCAGTTTTGTCCGTCGGCGGAGTATTGCAAGGCGGCATGGTCCAGGTAGTCCACGTCGTCCACCGAGTTGCGTCCTTGCAGGATGTTGATTTCCTTCACGTCGATGACGCTGCCCAGGTCTACGCCAATCCAGTCGTCTTTCTTTTGGCTCATGCCCGAGGTGTAGAAGGTGGTCAAGTCGTTGTCGAACATCAGCTTGGTCAGCGTGGTGCCGGCGTTGCGGAACGAACCTACGCCTTTGTACATCTGCGGCATGTGTCCTACCATCTTGATGAGGAAGCCGTCGCCCATGTCGTCCATAAGGTTGTCATAGAATGGTTGCAGTTTCATGGTTCCGGATTTGTGCGCCTCGTAGGCAGCGCGTCCTTCCGGCGTCATGAGGTTCTGCACGTACTTGTTCCAGAAGCCGGCATCGTCCTTGCCTTCGCGGTAGATGCGTCCCAGTTCGATGGCTTTCTTGCCGCGCGTGCCCAGCTTGTTGAATTCGTCCAGCCAAGGTTTCAGCTCCTTCAGCAGGCCGGCGTTCGTGCAGCCTTGATTGATGGCTGCCGGCGCTTTTTCTACTTTGTCGAACTCGTTCCACAGGGCTTGCGCCTCGGCATCGTCCCAATCGGCCAGTCGGAACGTAGTGGTCTCCCACGACTCGTCGCGGCGGTATCCTGTCTCCGTGTCGCCCGAATGGATGGCAAAGGTACGGTAGGCTTCCCTGGCTTCCGGCATCAGATACTCCAAGCCGCGTTCCCAGTTGTCCATGGGGTTATATGCTTTGATGTTCCACGTATAGTCGGCCACGCCGTAGAGTGCCAGTTTCGAGGCTTCGCCATACTCCATGGGGTTGCTTACCACGCCGCACACGTCTTTTTCCGTCAGCGACGTGTCCAGTCCGTACGTCGGTCCTTGCAGCACGTATTGGCGCGCATAGTCCGTCACCGGGTAGTTCCACCAATAGTAACCCGGACGTTTGATGCGGCTGTTCAGCCAGTCCATTGTTTCCTTTGTCAGGTCGCTGCATACTACGTCGCCCGTCCAGAACACTTTGATAGAGGGGTCCAACGTGCGTCCGAAGATGGCCAAGCTGCCCCGTTCCGTCGGGTTGGCCCACAGGCGCGAGTAGTCTGTCGGGCACATGGTCAGCGACTCTACGTCGCCTTTGGCCCGGACGAATTCCTTGGTCAGTCTGTTCAACAGTTCAGCCTGCTTGTTCGGGTTGGTTCCTTCGCCTTCGATGTCGTCGAAGAAGACGGCGAACGAGCGTACGCCCAAGTCGTACATCAAGTTGAACTTGTGTACCAGGTTGTTATAGTCTTCCTCGTTCCATTTGATGTCCTTTCCCGGATGTATGGCCCAAACGAAGTCCACGTAGTTGCGCTTGCACGCCTCGATCAGTTCGCTGATGTGCTTGGCTTCTTCTTCCGGGTAGGGCAGTCGCCAGTTCGGGCTGCTGTGATAAGGGTCGTCCTTCGGTCCGTAGAGGTAGGTGTTCAATTTGTTCTTGCCCCAGAAGTCGATGAGCGAGAGGCGTACTTCGTGCGACCACGGCGTACCGTAGAAGCCTTCCACCACGCCACGGTTGGGCAGGTCGGGCCAGTCGGCTATTTTCACAATGGGCAATCTTCCTTTCTCCGTGCCGTCCGGGTTCAGCATCAATTGCCGCAAGGTTTGTATGCCATAGAAAGTGCCACGTTCGTCATAGCCCACGATGTTGATTTGGTGTGAGTCAATGGTCAATGCGTAGGCACCGGAAACGGGCTTTGCCCCGTATTTCTCTGTCTTCTTGGCATTCACGTCAATGTTCAACTTAAAGCCGTCCTTGCCTGTTTTCACGAAGTTCAGCGCTTGGGCGAATTTACCCGTTTTGTCCTTTACATTAAAGCCTCGTTCTACGGAGATCCATAAGTCTTCCTCCGTGATTTGCATCGCCTGTGGCGTAGGGTTAATGACAATGCCCTTGTGGTCTACTTTATGTCCCGGAATCACCGTGACGATTTGTTTCTCCGAGCGTTGCGACGAAAGGTCGAACCCTCCGTCTTGCGCCGCCATGCTTCCGCACGCCAGCGCGCCTGCCAAGCAGGCCGCGATTGATTTTGCACACTTCATGGTTTTCTGTTTTTGATATTTGGTTAATAATGTTTCTTCCTTTATTCATACCTGCTCCAGTCCGTATGGCGCATGTCTCCGCTGCGTGCCAGTTCCGCGTGCATGCCCAGCGCCGCTTCCATCCTATGCGGGGTCTGCGCCTTTCCGTCCGTCAACTTCAGGTAATCCCATAAGAGGTTCTTGTAGTCCGGGTGCGCGCAATGCTCGATGATGGCCTCTGCCCTTTCCTTCGGGCTTTTGCCTCTCAAGTCAGCCACGCCCTGTTCGGTGATGAGCACGTTCACGCTATGCTCTGTGTGGTCGTGGTGCGACACCATGGGCACGATGGCGCTGATGCGTCCGTCCTTGGCCACGGACGGGCAGGTGAAAATCGAGATATAAGCATTGCGCGTGAAGTCGCCGCTTCCCCCGATGCCGTTCATCATCTTCGTGCCTCCGATATGCGTTGAATTCACGTTGCCGTAGAGGTCTGCTTCGATGGCTGTATTGATGGAAATGACGCCCAACCTGCGTATCACTTCCGGGCTGTTCGAGATTTCCGACGGCCGCAGCACCAGCTTGTCGCGGAAGAAGTCCATGTCGTCGTAAATGCCCTGCAAGCAATCGTTGGTCACCGTCAACGAGCACGCGCTTCCGAAGCGTATGCGTCCTTCGCGGATCAGTCCGATGACCGAATTCTGTATGACCTCCGTGTACATCTCGAAAGGCGGTATGGTTTTTTCGTGTCCCAATGCGCTGAGCACCGCGTTGGCAATGTTTCCCACTCCCGATTGCAAGGGCAGGAACTCTTTCGGAATGACGCCTTTCTTTTTGTCCGCCACCAGGAAATCCGCCACGTTCTGCCCGATTTTGTCCGTCAAGGGGTCTGCTGCGGCAAAAGAGCGTGCTTCGTCCGGCCAATTCGTTTCCACCACGCCCGCGATCTTTCGTGGATCCACTTGGATATACGTCGTGCCGATGCGGTCGCCCGGCCTATAGATGGGTATTTCGCGCCGGCAAGGCGGGTCCAAAGGTTCGTATACGTCGTGCAACCCCATGGCCGCCTTGCTATGCGCCGCGTTCAACTCTACGATGATTTTATCCGCCAGCCGGCATACAGTGGGCGATATTCCGCCGGCGGCCGTCAGATAGATTTTCCCGTCTTCCGTCACCTCGCACGCTTCCATGATGGCCACGTCCACCCGTCCCATGAATCCATAGCGCAATTCTTGCGCCATCTGCGAGAGGTGGATGTCGTTATATGCGATCTCCCCGTTGTTTACGGCCATCCGGAAATCCTTGTTAGTCGTATACGGCGCCCGGTATCGTATAGCCTTTGCCCTAGACAATACTCCGTCGCACGAGTCGCCCGTCGACGCCCCTGTAAAGATGCCCACCTGGAAAGGCCGTCCTGCGGCATGTTCCGTTTCCGCGATCTTGGCCAGTTCGGCTGTGACGGCTTTGGGCGTTCCTGCGGGTGTGAATCCGCTCAGGCCGATGTTATAGCCATGTTTGATAAGGCTTGCAGCATCTGCTGCCGAAATGTAGTTCAGTGCCATAATGTTTTTAAAGTATGATTTTTCGTGTAAAGATACTCTGTTGTGGAAAACACTCGTCCTCAATACTTCCGTGCCAGTATTTCGCTCCAGACCATGGCCCGGCGCGCCTCTTCGACCGATCGGATGCTATAATCCCCCTCCGCTTTTTGCGGGGCGTTTTCATCCCGCATGGTGGAATCGGGACATCGGACGGCTTCCCCGGTTGCGACCGGTTTCCCTTTAGGGGCGCCTCTGTCATAAGCGCCATTCTTTTTCGGGCGGGACATGGACGCGCGTTGCCTCTCCGGGATAGGTTCGACCGGGGCAGGTTCAAGAGCCTTTTTCGAGGCTTTTTGAGCCGTTTCCTTTCGGATATGTTGCACGAACGCCACCCCCAATACGATGGCTACGAACAAGAACTTCAAGATGTCTTCCATAAATATCATTGTTATTTCCTGCCCAAAGTTAAGGAATTAATTCGGTTAAATAAAAACTGGAAATAAAAATTTATAATTGAAAAGGAAAAGAGGGGGAAGAGGCTTCTTAGGCGGATATGAAAAAAGGGCAGCTTCACAGCTCCCCTTAATCTTTTTAACCTAAACCTTAACTATGAAAAAATCTAATGTTTCTTTCGAGGGCAAATGTCTGAAAAATTCTGCTTTATACCAAATTAACCAAAGAAAAATGTCATATTGTTAACACTATTTAAAATATTATCCTTGCTTTCAGCCTTATTATAGGTCAATTACTACTTCTACTGGGCAATGATCCGAGCCATAAATCTCCGTATGGATATGGGCGCTGACCAACTTTTCGTTCAGACGCCGGGAGGTCAGGAAATAGTCGATGCGCCAACCCGCATTCTTTTCGCGTGCCCGGAAACGGTACGACCACCATGAATAAATGTCTGTACGGTCGGGATAGAAATAACGGAAGGTATCCGTGAAGCCCGATGCCAGCAACTCCGTGAACTTGCCTCGCTCCTCGTCCGTAAAGCCTGCATTCCTTCGGTTGGTCTTGGGATTTTTCAAATCAATCTCCTGATGGGCTACGTTCAAGTCGCCACACACTATCACTGGTTTGCGTGCATCCAACGACTGCAGATACTGCCGGAAATCATCCTCCCACGTCATGCGGTAATCCAACCGGCGCAACTCGTCTTGCGAATTGGGCGTGTAAACTGTCACCAAAAAGAAATCGGGCATTTCAAGGGTAATGACCCGTCCTTCTTTATCGTGATGTTCGATGTCGATGCCATACATTACGTTCAACGGTTTATGCCGCGTGTAGATGGCCGTACCCGAATAACCTTTCTTCTCCGCATAATTCCAAAAAGATTCATAACCTTCGAAAGACAAATCCAGTTGTCCCGCCTGCATCTTTGTCTCTTGCAGGCAGAAGAAGTCCGCATCCAGTTGTCGGAAGGCTTCCTCAAAACCTTTGTCCTTGCATGCGCGCAAGCCGTTTACATTCCACGAAATGAATTTCATACGATTCTATTTATAATGGATTCAAATTGTTTATTTCTTCTTCAGGCAAGCCTGTAAACTTGGCAATGAACGACGCATCCAAGCCGTCTTGTTTCATCTTCAAGGCTACATTCCATAGGCTCTCCGCACGACCTGCTTCCAAACCTTTAGCTCGTCCTTCGGCCATGCCTTTTTCCAATCCTTCGGCCATGCCTTTCGCTAATCCTTCAGCCATGCCTTTTGCCATACCTTTTGCCATACCTCTCAGTTCGGCAGTTTCCATCACGCTGAACCAATCCCGATAGACTTTCAGGCTTTCTTCGTACTCGTACCGTTCTTTCCTGTCGAATTTGGCAATCTCTGCCGCTTCGAACAAGTGTTGGAATACTTTTTCTTGCAAGGCGCGCGGGCGTTCCATCAGCGAAGCCAAGTTGCGGATGGCATACAACCATTTGTCGAACAGCGTTGTCAATTCGTCCTCTGTCTTTGTGAATTTGGGCATTTCCAGGTAGATGAAGGTCAGCTTGTCATAGAATATCTCCTTCGTGGCGGTATCCATCAATTTCACTTCGTGGTAATAAGAGGTGTCTTTCTGATCGTTGAAGCAGAAATTCAGGATGCCGATGGTGTAGATGCCCTTCAATCCATAATTCCATTCGCCACGCGGAGCCTGCTCGCGGATGGCAAAGGTTGAATAATAGATGCTGCGGTCCTTGAAGAATTGCTGTTCGCCTTTCTGCATCTCCACCAAGAAATGTTCGCCTTTCTCGTTCTTGCAATACACGTCGAACACGGCGCGCCGGTCATACTCCTGCGTACCCAGGTGTTCGGTGTTCAAGTATGTTATCTCCGTGATTTCCTCACGGCCTTGCAGCAGCGCGTTCAAGAAACTGATGAGCAAATCCTTGTTGATTTCCGTGCCAAAGAGTTTCTTGAATGCGAAATCCGTGTAGAAATTGATGTATCTTTCATAAATGCCTTCTGAACACATAAGCTAACTATTATTCGGGTTACGGCTACAAATATAAGGGAAAAAACGGAGAATGCAAAGCAAAAGAACTAATGCGCTTCATCCTCCTTCCGTTTGCCTGCCCAATACACTCCGCCCAATATCAATGCCACGCCCGCCCAGGCCATCGGAGTCAGACGCTCGCCCAGCACGATGGCCGAGCCAATGAGCGTGAATACGGGATTCAGGTAGATATAGTTGGAGGCGCGCACCGTCCCCAGACGCTTCAGCACCACATTCCATACGGCAAAGCAGCCCAAAGACGCCAACACGCCGAGGAAAAGAAGATGGCAAAGTACGGACATGTCCAACAAACGCGAGACATCGAATTGCCAAGGTCGCACGGCGAATGCCGGCAAGATGGTGAGCAACCCGTAGAAGAATATCTTGCGAGTGATGAAAACAACATCGTACCTGTCTGCCATGCGCCTCATTATCAGGCTATAGACCGCCCAAGATAACGAGGCGAGCAACGAAAGCAAATCGCCCATGGGCGAAAGCCGGAGCACGAAATGCCCGTTGCACACCACCAGCGCTACTCCCGCCAATGCCACCAACGACCCGCCAAGCAGCCCCCGCGTGGCCTTCTCCCGATACAACGCCAACGAGAGCAACGTGGTCAGCAAAGGCGTGGTGCACACCAGGAAAGACACGTTCGTGGCCAAGGTGTACTCTAACGCCGTGTTTTCCGTGAGGAAATAAAACGAACCGCCTGTCACGCCGCCCAATACGAGCCAAAGCTCGTCGCGCCCATTGTCCGCCCATAGCTTATGCCTCTTGGATAAGAACCACATGCCTGCGTAGGCCATGGCGAAGCGGAGCACGAAAATCTCTTCCGGCGTCATCCCTTGCCCAATGAGCAATTTGGTGGAAATGAACGTCAAGCCCCAAATCCCCACGATGACAATCGCCAAGACGTGGAAAGCCGGCAAGTTCTTATGAACTATAATACGACTGCGCATATCGGCTGCAAAGGTACGAATACGGCGCGAAATCGCTTCGTCTTCTTGTCCGTTTTCTCAAAACAAACGCATCCGGAAGCCTGCTTTAAAAACTTGCAAAGCCTTCAGGAAAACTTGCCAAAGTTGCTCGGAAAGTTTAAACGCAGCCTAAGTTTATAAAAACGCACCTTACGTTTATAAAAACGCAACCTACGTTTATAAAAACGCAGCCTAAGTTTGAACTTTCCGAGCCTGCTTGGGCGTTTTTTCTCCGTACTTTGGATATTTTTTCCGGCTACATTCCTTGAAAATCCCGGATGAATCGG
>CALUOW010000013.1 GCA_944322365.1 uncultured Bacteroides sp. | reverse complement strand
TCAACAAGCAGGGAACCCTACCGCTTGGCATTGTGGGAATGGGCAGTATCCGGACAGACATGTCCATCGTTGCGGATTCCATCCTCGTCGTATTGGATGGGCAACCTCAGGAATCCCCCTTTGACTTTTCCACCCTCGCGGCCGACCGGATAAACAGCATAATCGTACTGAAAGAAGGAGAAAGCAAAGGACTCTATGGCGACCGTGCCGCGAACGGCGCCATCCTGATTACGACCCAAAAGGCTGATGCGCCGAAAGTAGAGATAGAAGTCAGCCCCTTGACCGCGCAAGAAGGCCGGATGGAGGTGGACGGCGTCGTGGTGGATAAAGACGGCGACCCGATAGCAGGAGCCATTGTGCGCGAAGCGGGCGAGGGCAAGACAATCGGCGTGGTGAGCGACACGAAAGGTTGCTTCCGCCTCAGCGTGCCCAAAGGCGCCCGGCTGGAGGTTTCGAATGTCGGTTTCCAGACAACCCGCACGTGGGCATTGCCCAAACTGACGGTGGTGATGGAAGCAGAATAATTGGACAACAGCTCAGGCACTCATGACTTCACTGTACGGGTGGAATCCGGTTCCAGTACGGATGGAACCAAGTTCCAGTACGGATGGAACCAAGTTCCAGTACGGATGGAACCGGGTTCCAGTAGGGATGGAACCAAATTCCAGTACGGAGGTAATGGGAGCTTTACGGATATTCATATACTATAAATAGAAGTTAAAGGAGTTAAAGGGGTTAAGCCGATACCTTTGTATATGCAGTTGATTAACTTACTATTGGCTTAACTCCTTTAACTCCCTAACTTCTTAACTCCTCAAAGATAATTACTTAACAATAACAGGATTATAGCATAGCAGAGCGGAGGTACGAAAGTATCTCCGTTTCTTGTTCGGGATGGAACCAGCGGATGTCCGTGTCGCGTTTGAACCACGTCATCTGCTTGCGCGAATAGATGCGGGAGTTCTGCTTGATTTTCTCTACGGCAAAAGGCAGCGTCCACTCGCCGTCCAAGAACTTGAACAGTTCTTTGTATCCCACGGTGTTCAACGAATTATATTCCTTGTGCGGATAAACACGGCGTGCTTCGTCCAGCAGACCGTCCGCCATCATCTGGTCGACGCGGCGGTTGATGCGGTCGTAGAGTTCGGCGCGGTCGCGCGTCAGGCCCACTTTGACGATGCGGAAAGGACGCGCCTTCTTTGTTTGCGTGCGGAAGGAAGTGTAGGTGCGTCCCGTCATGTAGCAGATTTCCAGGGCATGGATAACGCGCTTCGGATTCTTGAGGTCTACGATGCGATAATATTCCGGATCCAACAGGCGAAGTTCGGCGCAGAGGTGTTCCAATCCTTCCGTCTCATACTTTTGCAAGAGGAGTTGGCGCGTATCCGCGTCCACCGTAGGGATGTCGTCAATGCCCTTGCAGACAGCATCGACATACATCATCGAACCACCTGTCAGCACCACGCAGTCATGAGTGACGAATAACTCGTCCAACAGGCGGAGCGCATCGGCCTCGTATTGGGCGGCACTGTAGTAGTCGGTTAGGTTCAATGTGCCCACAAAGTAGTGTTTGACGCGCGCCAGTTGTTCGGGCGTGGGAGCAGCCGTGCCAATAGGCAAGTCGGCATAAAGTTGTCTGGAGTCGGCAGAGAGGATGCAAGTATGGAAAGCCTCGGCCAGGCGTAGGCTAAGTTCTGTCTTGCCTACGCCGGTGGGGCCAATGAGTACAATGAGGGTGTTAGTATCTGTCTTCGTCATACGGGTTGCCGCCTCCGCCTTCGTCGAATCCGCCGAAACCGTCCTTGTCAAAGTCCTCCATATCAAAGTCTTGGTCGCCATAGAAGTTTTCGTCCAGATCCATGGCGGCAGCGTTGGTCTTGGCTTCGAATTCGTTGAAGTCCATCAACTGTTTGGGGGCTTCGCCCTGTTTCTTGGTGCACTTGGCGCCTGTCATGTGCTTGCCGGTGATAATTTCGGACAGTTCTATAAAGAAGCAACGCTCCGTCATGATGTCAAAGACGTAAACCAGTTTCTGCTTCTCGTCTTCCACCAGTTCGTTGATATGCGTGTCGCGCATCGTCCAGCTATCCATCTCTGGATTGTCGTCCATCTCTTCAAGGGTAATTTCTTTCTCCTTCTCCCAGCCGTCGTCGCAGATAAAGAAGGAGGTAATTTGGTCGTCGGTGTAGCCCACTGCCTTGATGATGGCCTCGTGGAAGTCATAAAAGGTAGCGTCGGGGTCTATCTGTATTTCGCGAAGGAAGCCGTCTGCTTCGTCCGATATAAGGGTAAATCTGTAGATCATAATTCTTTGGGTTTCGTTTATTGTTTACTTTCCGGCGGGTATGATGCCTCGTGCCGACTCGCGGATGAAAGAGACGATGTAATGTATTTCGGGCGTCATCTCCATTTCTTCCTCAATCTTCTGCAAGGCGTCGGTCGTGTTCAGTCCGCTTTGGTAGATGAGGCGATAGGCGTTGTGGATTTGCTCGATGGTTTCGTTGGAAAAGCCGCGCCGCCGCAAGCCCACGATATTGAGGCCGGCATAGCAGATGGGGTCTCGCCCGGCGATGATGTACGGCGGAATGTCTTTGCTGAAGCGGCATCCGCCTTGGATCATCCCGTATCCGCCCACACGGCAGAACTGGTGCATCAGTACTCCCCCGCTGATGATGGAATTATCGTCAACAACGATTTCGCCTGCCATCTTGGTAGAGTTGCCGATGATGCAACCGTTGCCTATCGTAGCATCGTGAGCCACGTGTACTCCCTCCATCAGCAGGTTATTGCTCCCCACACGGGTGCGGCCTTTGGCGGCAGTGCCCCGATTGATAGTGACGTTCTCGCGGATGAGGTTGTTGTCGCCCACTTCGGCTGTGGTTTCCTCGCCTCTGAACTTCAGGTCTTGCGGCACGGCGCCGATGACAGCGCCAGGAAAGATGGTGTTGCCCTTGCCAATGCGTGAACCGTAGAGGATATTGGCGTTGGGCATGATCTTGTTGTCGTCGCCAATGACCACGTTCTTGTCGATGAACACGAAAGGACCAATCTCTACGTTTTCGCCTATCTGGGCTTCGGGATGGATGTATGCTAAAGGACTAATCATGTTGTATAAATGAAGAATTAAGAATGAAGGATGAAGAATTGCTCATTTTCGACGAAATTCGACGCTACATGTTAATTCTTCATTCTTCATTCTTCATTATTAATTTATTTGTTCTTTACTATCTGAGCCGTAAACTCGGCCTCGCAAACCACCTTCTCGCCTACGAAGATGTAACCCTTCATGGTAGAGATGCCTCGACGGATAGGCGCCAGCAACTCGACGCGGAAGATAAGCGTGTCGCCCGGCACCACTTTATGGCGGAAGCGCACGCCGTCTATCTTGAGGAAGTAGGTGGAATAGCGTTCGGGTTCGTCTACGGAGTTCAGCACCAACAAGCCGCCCACCTGTGCCATGGCTTCAATCTGCAATACGCCGGGCATGACAGGTTCTTGCGGAAAGTGACCTTGGAAGAAAGGCTCGTTGGAAGTGACGTTCTTGACGCCCACGATGTAATTGGCTCCCATCTCAATGACCTTGTCCACCAATTGGAAAGGATAGCGGTGGGGCAGCAACTCGCGGATGCGGTTGACATCCATCAGCGGAGCGCGGTTGCAATCATAGGCAGGCGCCTGAATCTCGTGCAGGCGTATCTCTTTGCGCATTTGACGGGCAAACTTGTTGTTGATGGTATGGCCGGGGCGCGTGGCGATGATGCGTCCCTTGATGGGGCGGCCGATAAGAGCCATGTCGCCTATGACGTCCAGCAACTTATGGCGGGCGCATTCGTTGGGCCATACCAGCGGCTTGTGCATGATGTAGCCCAAGTGCTTGGCATCCATGTGTGGGACGCCCATCACGTCGGCCAGTTTGTCGTAGTTCTCTTGCGGCATTTCGCGTTCGTAGATGACAATGGCATTATCCAAGTCGCCACCCTTGATGAGGCCCGCTTGGAGCAGCGGCTCTATTTCGCGCACGAAGACGAAAGTGCGGCTGGCGGCGATTTCGTCTTTGAATTTGCCCATGTCTTCCAGCGTGGCAAATTGATTGGGGATGATGGTCGAGTCGTAAGATACCAGCACGTTCAGGCTGAAGTTTTCGTCGGGCAGGACAATGATGGACGAACCGCTCTGCTCGTCGCGGAACTCAATCTTGGACTTGATGACATAGAAGTCCTTGACGGCATTCTGCTCGACGACGCCCACGCGCTCTATTTCCTTGACGTAATATTGGGCGCTTCCATCCAAAATGGGGAACTCCGGGCCGTCCACTTGAATCAGGCAATTGTCGATGCCCAAAGCGTAAAGGGCAGCCATGCCATGCTCTACAGTGCTGACCTTGACGCCGTTCTTGGCAAGGACGGTGCCACGGGTCGTCTCCACCACGTTGTCAGCCACGGCCTCGATAAGAGGTTGCCCCTCCAAGTCGGTGCGTTGGATTTTATAGCCATGGTTCTCGGGCGCGGGGTTGAAGGTGACGGTCAGTTGCAGACCTGTATGCAAACCTTTCCCGCTAAGCGAAAAGCTGTCTTTCAGAGTTTTTTGTTTCAACATTGCTTATTGCTTATTAGTAAGTTGTTGCTTAAGTTCATTCAGTTCCTTGCGCAAGGCGTTCAGCTCGAAATACATATCGGGCAATTTGCGGAAGATGGCGCTCGACTTGAAGAAAGGTTTCTCCTCCATGGGCGGGGCGCCAATGAGACGCTGGTCGCTCTTCACGCTGCTGGGCACACCCGACTGGGCGCCGAACACTACGCGGTCGCCAATATGAATATGCCCTGCCACGCCCACCTGTCCGCCGAACATGCACCACTCGCCCACTTTGGTAGATCCGGCCACGCCGGCTTGCGCGGCCATGACGGTGTGCGCGCCTATCTCGTCGTTGTGGGCAATCTGCACCAGGTTGTCCAGCTTGACGCCTTTGTGGATGATGGTAGCGCCCATCGTGGCGCGATCCACACAAGCATTGGCACCTATCTCCACGTCATCCTCCAGCACGGCAATGCCTATTTGGGGAATCTTTTCATAGCCCTGCGGCGTGGGAGCAAAGCCAAAGCCGTCGGCGCCCACCACGCTGCCTGCATGCAGGGTACAGCGGTTGCCGATGCGGCAATCATGATAGACCGTAGCCCCGGCATAGAGGATGCAATCCTCGCCGATGCGTGCCCCGTCGTCCACCGTAGCGTGCGGGTAAATGCGTGTACGATCTCCCACCACGGCATGCTCGCCCACGTAGGCAAAGGGAGCTATCCACACGTCTTTGCCCACTTGGGCGGTAGGCGCGATGAAAGCCAACGGGTCAATGCCCGTTTTCTTAGGCTTGCTTTGCTCGTAAAGAGTGAGCAGGCGGGCCAGGCAATCGTAGGCGTTGTCCACCTTGATGAGCGTAGGTTTCACTTCATGTTCGGGCACGAAGTCCTTGTTCACCAAGACGATGCTGGCTTGCGTATCATATAAGTAAGGGGTGTACTTGGGATTGGACAAGAAAGAGATGGCCCCCGGCACGCCTTCCTCTATTTTAGCGAAGGTGTGCACCGTTGCATTCTCGTCTCCAACGATTTCTCCTTGGAGATATGCGGCTATTTGTTTGGCAGTGAACTCCATTATTTCTTCTTGTTAGATGGTTTCAGAAGACAAATATCGTACTTTTTTTTATATTTCAACTTATATGGAGGGAATATTTTATCATTTTGTCCCCTCCCTTGGGTATATTTAAGGAGAAAACCGCTTTTTTTGTTCATTTACGGCCCTCTTTTCAAGGATGCA
The DNA here is from genome assembly GCA_944322365.1 of uncultured Bacteroides sp. Taxonomy (GTDB): domain Bacteria; phylum Bacteroidota; class Bacteroidia; order Bacteroidales; family Bacteroidaceae; genus Bacteroides. The sequence goes on along the minus strand of CALUOW010000013.1, from coordinate 24,223 downwards.
AGCGCCAATAACACAAGTAATGCTTGGTCACTTCGCGCGAGAGCAAGGCGATGTCGAACATGTCCGAAGCCTCGGCTATGCTGCGCGTGGTTCCGTCGCCGTAGAGGATGTCGATGCCGTCGTCCGCAGGATTGTACATGTTGGTGGCAATGTCCGGCGTGGAGAGGAAGTAGCGGGCGTCGTCCAAAGGTACGTCCAAAACTTGGGCGATGTGCGCCTGCAAGTCACGGAGGCGCCCGGCGGGAAAAGGTTCTGCGGAGACCTCGACTTTGAAAAGCATTCGATGCACCATTCCTTTGCTAAGTGTGGACAACACCTTGTCCGGGTGCAGCATCCACACCTTCAAGGCGGTCCATAGGTCGTTATCGTCCAAGAGCAGGAAGTTCTCGATGCACGCAGGGTCGGCATGGAAACGCCCGCTGTCCACGTCGTTGTAGAGGAAGAATCCCAAGGCGGGCGAGGCAAACAAACATTCTCCCCGCCGGGCCAGTTCCTTGGCGCGCAGCAGGGTGTTGACCAGCAAGCGTTCGTAAGCCACGGAAGTCTTGTGCAGGTACACTTGCCAGTACATCAGGCGGCGGGCGGTGAGGAAATTCTCGATGGAGTAGATGCCTTTGGACTCCACCACCAGGCGGTCGTCCTTGACGTCCAGCATCTTGATGATGCGCGCCGAACCGATGTTGCCCTCGGTGACGCCCGTATAGAAGCTGTCGCGGCGCAGGTAATCCAAGCGATCCATGTCCAGTTGACCGCTGACCAACTGGTGCAGGAATCGCTTGGGATATTCGTCGCGGAAGATGCGGATGGCCAGTGCCAGTTGCCCGTTCAGCTCGCGGTTGATGCGCTCCATCAGCATCAGCGAGATTTCCTCGTGCGAGACGCCACGGACCAAGGTATCTTCCAACACGTGCGAGAAAGGGCCATGCCCCACGTCGTGCAGCAGGATGGCTGCTTCCACCGCCTCGGCTTCGCTATCGAAGATGAAGTTGCCCTTGGCTGTCAGCTCGCGGATGGCCTCGCTCATCAGGTGGAAGGCGCCAATGGAGTGTTGGAAGCGCGTATGTTGCGCCCCCGGATAGACTACAGACGAAAGGCCCAACTGGCGGATGCGCGTCAGGCGTTGCACCACAGGGTGGCACACCAGGTCATAGAGCAGTCCCTTGGGGAGCTTGATAAACCCGAAGACAGGATCATTGATGATTTTGCTTGCGTAGGACATGAAGGCATGATACTATATTCGGGCACAAAGGTAAAGATTTTGGCGGAAACAACCAAGGATAAGTCGCGCCCGCCTCATTGTCCGTCTTCCTTCTCTTTGCGGAAGCGCATCTCCACCAGGAAGGCTACCAGCAGCCCCAATCCGCCCATCAGCAACACGCACGCGCCAAAGATCACGGCGGGCACCGAACTGCTTCTTACCCAGCCCTCGTGCACGAAGCCGGGATTGTAAGCCGAACAGATGAAGAAGGCCAGCAACAGCCCAAGTCCGATGCCCATCAGCAGGCAACCCCACTTCAGGGCCGAGAAAGAGAAAGGAAGCCCAAACCCGTAGTTGAGCCGGGGCGGCTGCTGGAGAGTCAGTCCTTGCATACGTTCAATGAGCATCATCCTTTCCTTCCGACAGGCAAACAGCTCAAACAGCTTCAAAATACCAAACGTAATTATGCCGATTATTAACGGCACCATAATGAAATCCATCATAATACATACCAGTGTTTAAAGTGAATAATTCAGTATCTTTGTACTCGTTAGACGCAGGTACGGGAGCGAGGTTACAAGGAAAAGAGAAAAAAATGCGACCCGAACTTTTTCGTCCGTTTCCTGTAACCTTGCCCGCCTCCCTGCGTCTAACCCATGTATAAAGATTATGGCAACCGACGAAGCACATATCATCCGACGCATCCTGGACGGCGACACCGAGCGCTACGCCTACTTCTTGCAGACGTACAGCCCGCTGGTGTTCGGCCTCGTCGTCCGCATAGTCGGCAACCGCGAAGACGCCGAGGAACTGACGCAGGACGTCTTCCTCAAGGCGTTCGAGAAGCTCTCTTCCTTCCGGGGACAGTGCAGCTTCTCTACGTGGATCTATGCCATTGCCTACCGGGCCGCACTCACGCAGGCGCGGAAGCAAGACTATGCCGAGCACGTGATGGACGAGCGCGAACTGGCCATGCTGAGCGACACCGTGGTGGACGAATCGCTGGACGACGCCCGCCCGCAACGCCTCGACCTGCTGCGCCGCGTGCTGCCCCGTCTGGCGGGCGAGGAGCAGGCCATCCTGGCATTGTTCTACCGCGAGGAGAAGTCCTTGCAAGAGATTGCCCGCATCACAGGGCAGAAAGAAGGCGCCCTCAAGGTGCGCCTGCACCGCATCCGCAAAAAACTGTATCTATTAATGAAAGAGGAGGAACAACGATGAACCAACCGAACGACCAAGCACTGCGGCAAGTGCTGGGCGAGGACATGCCCGGACAACTGTCGCCCAACTTCTGTTTCCGCACCCTCCGCCGGGTGGAGGAACTGGCACGCCGCCGCGCGCGCCGCGCCGAACAGCGCCTGTGGGCCGTCACCACCGCCCTGGCCTTGTTGCTGGCCGCCGGAGGCACGGCAGCGTTGTGGATATGTTGCGGCGACTCCTTGCGCGAGGCTTTCGCCAACCTGGGCCGTAGCCTGCGGGAAGCGGACTGGGCAATCCCGGCGGGATTGGGAGGCATCATCCTGCTTTTGCTCGGCTTGGACTACCGGATGCGCCGCCTCTACTTCGCCCGCCGGGGAAAGCGGCTAAACCAAGGATAACGGCACAAATATCAGGAAGAGGGCGAACACTGAAACCCGAAAAAGCGTACCTTTGCGGCCGGAATTTACAACCACTAAAAACTATCGTATAATGAACGCAAAGAATTACCTTTCCGCGGCAGCCCTCTGCCTGGCCATGGCTGCCTGCAACACGGGACAAACCGGCGGCTTGACCACCGGCATCGACCTGGCCAACCTGGACACCACCGCGCTTCCGGGTACCGACTTCTACCAGTATGCCTGCGGCGGATGGATGAAAGCCCACCCCCTGACAGACGAGTATTCACAGTATGGCTCCTTCACCGTCCTCTCCGAGAACAACCGCAAGCAAATGCAGGGACTCATCGAGGAACTGGCCGCGCAACAGCACGAACCCGGCTCGGTGGCACAGAAGGTGGGAGACCTCTACCGCATCGCCATGGACAGCGTGAAGCTGAACCAAGACGGAATCGACCCCATCAAGCCCGAAATCGAGGAGATCAACGCCTTGAAAGACAAGAAAGAACTGTACGCCCTCCTGCCCTCGCTGGCCCGCCGGGGCGTAGGCTCGTACTTGGGCCTCTACGTGGGCGCCGACGAGAAAAACGCTGCAATGAACGCCGTGCAGATTGCCCAGTCCGGCCTGTCGATGGGCGAGCGCGACTATTACCTGGCCCAAGACAGCGCCACCACGAAAATCCGCGAAGCATTCCGCGAGCACATTGTGAAGATGTTCCGCTTGGCCGGCTATGACGACGCCACCGCCACCCGTGCCCGCGACATCGTGATGGGCGTGGAGACGCGCCTGGCCACCGCCTTCCGCAGCCGCGTCGAACTGCGCGACCCGCAGGCCAACTACAACAAGATGACGCGCGACCAGCTCCGCGAGTTGTGCCCCACCTTCGACTGGGACGCCTTCCTGGCCGGATACGGATTGCAGGACACGCCGGAAATTATCGTAGGCCAACCCGCCTCCCTCGCCGCAGCGGCCAAAGAACTGGACACCCTGCCCCTCGACGACCAGAAACTCTACCTCCAATGGAAACTGATTGACGCGGCCGCCTCCTGCCTGAGCGACGCCCTGAACGAACAGAACTTCGACTTCTACAGCCGCACCCTGTCCGGGCAACAGGAGCAGCAACCCCGCTGGAAGCGTGCCGTGAGCACCGTCAGCGGCGTGCTGGGCGAAGCCGTCGGACAGATGTACGTCGAGAAATACTTCCCCGCCGCCGCCAAAGAACGCATGACCGCGCTGGTGAAGAACCTGCAAACCGCGCTGGGCGAACGCATCCAAGCCTTGGAATGGATGGGCGACAGCACCAAGACCAAGGCGCTGGAAAAGCTGGCCACCTTCCGCGTCAAGATCGGATACCCCGACAAGTGGAAAGACTACTCCGCGCTGGAGATTAAGTCCGACTCCTATTGGGCCAACATCGAGCGCGCCAGCCAGTGGGCCTACCAAGACATGCTGTCGCGCGCCGGCAAGCCCGTGGACCGCGACGAATGGCTGATGACGCCGCAGACTGTCAACGCCTACTACAACCCCACGACCAACGAAATCTGCTTCCCCGCCGGCATCCTGCAACCGCCCTTCTTCGACATGCAAGCCGACGACGCCTTCAACTACGGCGCCATCGGCGTGGTGATTGGCCACGAGATGACCCACGGCTTCGACGACCAAGGACGCCAGTATGACAAGGACGGCAACCTGCGCGACTGGTGGACGGCCGAAGACGCCGAACGCTTCAACCAACGCGCCCAGGTGATGGTAGACTTCTTCGACAGCATCGAGGTGGCGCCCGGCGTGCATGCCAACGGCCGACAGACTTTGGGCGAGAACATTGCCGACTATGGCGGCCTGCAAGTGGCCTACCAAGCCTTCAAGACCGCCACTAAAGACCAGCCGCTGCCCACCGTGGACGGCCTGACGCCCGAACAACGCTTCTTCCTGGCCTACGCAGGCGTGTGGGGGCAGAACTCGCGCCCTGAATACGACCTCTACCTGACCAAGGTGGACGTACACTCGCTGGGCCGCTGGCGCGTCAACGGCGCCCTGCCGCAGATCGACGCCTGGTACGAAGCCTTCGGCATCACCGAGTCCGACCCGATGTTCATCCCCCAGGCAGAGCGCGTGTCCATCTGGTAAGCCAAGAACGGCCTGACGCTCCCGATTATTTAGAAAGCGTACAAATTAGACCAAAAACCGGTTGCAACGGGAACAACTTAAGGAGAAAACCCCTACATTTGCACCGTTGTAAATAGACTAACATTAACAATTAAACTGAAGACATCATGGCTTACGTAATTAGTGACGATTGCATTGCATGCGGTACTTGCATCGACGAGTGCCCGGTAGGCGCCATCTCCGAAGGCGACAAGTATTCCATTGACCCCGAAGCTTGCACGGAGTGCGGCACTTGCGCCAGCGTGTGCCCGTCCGAAGCTATTCACCCGGGTGAATAAGCCACAGGGCAATGCCTGCATGAAAACAAGTAAGGGAGGCAACGGAATCCGTTGCCTCCTTTTTTTATTGCCTCATAAGGACCGGCATTTCGAGGCGCCAGCCATAAAACCAACGGCGCGTACACATGCTCATAAAAGCCGGCTGCCGGAGCCAAGGAAATAAAGTCAATAATTTTAATCAAACAGCAAACAAATAAATCCTTACTTTTAAAAGAAACTATTTCGGACAAAATCAAACATTTTCGTCACTTGAGCGCCCTTTCCGCATTTTCCTTTTCGCAGCGCGACAAACGCCTCAACGACAGTAATCCGCCTTTCTAAAGCTCTGAAAACGCGGGAAATCGCCTAATTTTCGCCTTCAACTTCGTCACCCCTCCGTTACCCCTCCTATTCCCCTCCTATTCCTCTCCTATTTCTCTCCTATTTCGGGCTTATCTATAAGCGGCGATTTGACGGTCCGGCAAATATTCAAGAAAAGAACAGAAACGACTACATATAAAATATTTATAACATAAAAATAAATTTGTCAACCTTATATTCCACGCGGGATGATTTTGCGCATTCCTAAATGATAGCTTACCGGAGATTAAGCACAGACGGCACGAATGATACGGATTTCTCACCGATTATCCATTTATAGTCAACTACATCCGCGATTATCGGTTTTATCCGCGTCATCTGTGGCGCATCTAAAATCCTAATTTCATGCACAAGATATAATTGCAAAAATCAAAATAAAGAGTTAGCTTTGCCTACGAGTTACAAAGAGAGTATATCTACAAGAATTTGCCGGAAACCGGCAGGCTGACCCATACCAATGTGGTCTTTGCAGACGATTATATCTACGAAGATTCCTTAAGCATTCCGACTTGGAGCATTGGCACAGAGCAGAAGACCGTAGCCGGATATACCTGCCAGCAAGCCACTACCGAGTTCGGCGGACGCACTTGGACCGTGTGGTTCGCTCCGGAGTTGCCTATATCCGACGGGCCGTGGAAACTCTGCGGCCTGCCCGGACTGATATTGGAAGCACAAGATGCAGAGAAACATTACCAATTCACCTGCATCGAAATAGAACGTGTCTCCGACGGGGAGCCGATTGCCGTACCCAAGAAACGCTACAGCCGGTATAGCAAAAAAGAGTTTATTGAAATCAATAAGTTGTGGATAGAAGATCAAAACACATTTATCCGCAAACTAGGCATGACACCGCCCAAAGTTCTACAACCAGACGGCACCTGGAAAGAGGAGGAATCCAATGCGACATTCAACTATATCGAACGCTGAAACTATGAGACAAGTCCTTATCATACTTTTTTTATGCTTCTACAGTCTAAGTCCTGCCAGTGCCCAAACACGTAGTTGGGGAGGCACTGTCCACGATGCCCGGATGGGCGAGGCACTGCCCGCCGTATCGGTCTGCCTGCTGCGGGCGGACAGCAGCATCGTGCAGTTTGCGCAAACCGACGCCGAAGGACGCTGGAGGTTGCAGGCGGCAGACGGGACGGGGGCTTTTCTCTCGTTCTCGTTCATCGGCTTTGCCAAGCAGGTGATTCCGCTGGCGGAATGCACGGAATCGATGGACGTGCGCCTGCGCGAAACAACCATCCAGATACGCGAAGTGACCGTGCGCGGCAACCGCATCTGGCAACGGGGCGACACGTTGACCTACCGCGTGGCCGGCTTCAGCCAAGCGCAAGACCGCACCATCGAGGATGTGCTGAAGAAGATACCGGGCATCGAAGTGGGCGGTTCGGGGCAAATCAAATTCCAAGGTAAGCCCATCAACAAACTCTACGTGGAAGGCATGGACCTATTGGGAGGCAAATATGCATTGGCCACCCGCAACATGCCGCACAAGATGGTGAAGAACGTGCAGGTGCTGCAATCCCATCAGCCCGTGGCCGCGCTGCGTGGAAAGAGTTTCAGCGACCAAGCAGCCTTGAACTTGGTGCTGGAAGACAATGCGCGCCACCGCCTCATTGGCATCGTGGACCTGGGCGTAGGAATAGATTGGGACGGGGAAGCCGTGTGGGAAAACCGCCTGATGGGAATGATGTTCGGTCGGCGGATGCAGAACCTGACGATGTATAAAAACAACAATACGGGCAGCGACCTGGCCTCGGGAATCAACCCGCTGGCGGCCAACACGGGCATCATTAACCTGAGCAATGGCGAAAGGAACCTCTTCGGCGCATCGCCCACGACGGTGCGGGGATTGGGACGGTCGCGCTACTTGGACAACAACGCCCACCTGCTGGCCGTGAACCACCTGTACAAACCCATGCCCACCCGCGACCTGCGCCTGCAACTGACTGCCCTGCACGACAGCCAAGACGCATCGAGCGGGGAAGAAACCACCTATTACTATCCGTCGCAGACCATCATCGTCAGCGAAGCCGAAGACTACCACGCCCAACTAAACCGGCTGGACGCGGAACTAGGCTACGAGCGCAACGACTCGAACGTCTTTATCAAAAACAACCTGAGCGGCGCGCTATCGCTGCAAAAGACCCGCCTGAACCTGCTGACCAACGGCGACATCCTGCAACAACGCATCCGGCCGATCAAGAAAGCTACCTGAACGTAGCCCGCGCCCTCCGCCGCCCGCACACCAACCACACCGTGGGGGTATCGACACGCTTGTCGCAGGCTTTCGACTGGAAGCGCCTGTATATAGCATTGTCTGCCTCGTACACCCAACAAAACGGAAGCATGATGTGGAAGACGAGGTGACGGACTCTCGCGCCAACAGTACCTCGATGACGCTGCAAATCAACATGGAGCCAGCCCGCATCCTGAACTTCAATGCAAGAAGCCACGCCACGCGAGGCCGCTCGCAACTGACCTACGAGGGAGCGCAGCAAACAATCACATCTTGGAGCTTCGAGCACTCGCTGGATGTCAATATCCTCTTCTCTGAAGCATGGCGGCTGCAATGGACCAACCGCCTGACACACGACAACCGTACAGATTTAGTGACTTACTTTGCTGATGCGTCGCTGACCTACACATGGAAACGCTGGATGTTCCAACTGGTAGGACATAACCTGCTGAACAAAACGAAAGTGTCGGCCATCTACTTAAGCGACCGCATGCGACAATCCGCCGTGAGCGACCTGCGCCCACGGGAATTGATGGCGAAGGTGAACTTCTCGTTCTGAGGCTTATTTCTTGCCGCGCAGCTTCTCCAGTTCCTCGGATGCCTGCTCCCAAAGCTCCATCGTCTCGTCTTGCTGCTTCTTGAAGCGGGCGTGCCGCTCGTAGAGAGACACATCGGCAGCGCCTTCGGGCGTGGCCATCTGTTTCTCTAGGATGGCGATGGCGGCATCGGTCTCTTCCACCGACGCCTCGCATTCGGCAATCTGCTTCTCCAACTTCTTGATGCGGCGGTTCAGTTCCTTCTGGGCTTGCCAATCCAAGTTGCCTTGGGAGACTGCCTCCTGCACAGGCGCGTCGACAGCAGACTTCTTGGGAGCCGACTGAAAGAGGGCATCCAAGCGATCGGCTTCCAACGCCGCATTCTTGGCCCGCAGGAAGTCGTAGATACCGCCTATGTGCTCCTTGACGCGGCCTCCGCCGAACTCGTAGACCTTTGTGACCAAGCCGTCGAGGAAGTCGCGGTCGTGGCTGACAAGGATAACGGTGCCCTCGAAGGAGGCAATGGCCTCTTTCAGCACGTCCTTGGAGCGCATGTCCAGGTGATTAGTCGGCTCGTCGAGGATAAGGAAGTTGACCGGCTGGAGCAGGAGACGGATCATGGCCAAGCGGGTGCGTTCGCCGCCGCTCAGCACGCGGACGGGTTTGTCCGAAGCCTCGCCGCCAAACATAAAAGCACCCAGGATGTCGCGTATCTTCAGACGGATGTCGCCGACGGCCACGCGGTCGATGGTGTCGAACACCGTCTGCGACTCGTCCAGCAACTGGGCTTGGTTTTGGGCGAAGTAGCCTATCTGGACGTTGTGCCCCAAGGTCAGGCGGCCGGTGTAATCCGCAATCTGGCCCATGATGCACTTCACCAACGTGGACTTGCCCTCGCCATTACGCCCTACGAAGGCCACTTTCTCCCCCCGGTTGATGGTCAGGTTCACATGGTCGAAGACGACGTGGTCGCCGTATGCCTTGCGGACATCCTCGCAAATGACAGGATAGTTGCCCGAACGGCTGGAGCACGTAAACTTGAGCCTCAGGGCCGACGTGTCTTCTTCGTCTACCTCGACGCGCTCCAGCTTCTCCAACTGCTTGATGCGGCTCTGCACCTGCACGGCCTTGGTGGCTTTGTAGCGGAAACGCTCGATAAAGGCTTCGGTGTCTTCTATCTGCTTTTGCTGGTTCTCGTAGGCGCGGAGTTGTTGCTCCCTCCGCTCTTGGCGGAGGCGCACAAACTCGTCGTACTTCACCTTATAGTCGTAGATGCGTCCGCAGGAAATTTCGATGGTGCGGGTCGTGACGTTGTTGAGGAAGGCGCGGTCGTGGCTGACCAGGATGACCGCATTGGCGCGGGTGGCAAGGAACTGCTCAAGCCACTGTATGGACTCGATGTCAAGGTGGTTGGTCGGCTCGTCCAGCAAGAGCACGTCGGGGCTCATCAAAAGGAGCTTGGCCAGCTCGACGCGCATGCGCCAACCGCCTGAAAACTCGGCCGTGGGGCGGTCGAAATCCCGCCGTTCAAAGCCCAAACCTTGGAGGGTACGCTCCAGTTCGCCTTGGTAATTGTCGCCGCCCATGAGGGTGAAACGGTCGTTCTCGCGGGTGAAACGGTCTATCAACTTCTGGTAGTCGGGGCTGTCGTAGTCCGTGCGGTCGGCCAATTCCTGTTGCAGGCGGGCCAATTCGTCCTTCAGGTCTTGGATGTGGGCAAAGGCCAACTCTGCCTCTTGGCGCACCGTGCGTTCGTCGGCCAAGCGCATCACCTGGGGCAGGTAGCCGATGGTGCAGTCGCGGGGGACGCTGACCGTGCCCGTAGTGGGCAGCTGCTGTCCGGCCAGGATCTTGAGCATGGTGGACTTGCCGGCGCCATTTTTCCCGACGAGGGCGATGCGGTCCTTCTTATTGACAACGAAGCTCACGTCCTGAAACAAGGGCGTGGCATTGAACTCTATGGAAAGGCTGTCTACTGAAATCATAGTGGTTGCAACATTATATTGTACAAATCGCCCAAGGCAAACGCAACCGGAGACATCCCCCCTACCGGGAAATCCAACCACACCCGCAGGAAAAACAGCCCGAAGTCCGTCGGAAAACTTGCCTATGTCGTAGACAAAGTTTAAACGCAGCCTAAGTTTATAAAAACGCAACTTACGTTTATATAAACGCAACCTACGTTTATATAAACGCAGCCTACGTTTAAACTTTCCAAGCGTACAAAGGCAGGTTTTCCAGGCACTTTAAGCGGTTTTCCGGCCATGCCTGCTGAAAATCCAGAGCAATTATAGATGCGTTTACCCTGCAAATCGCCCGCAAAGGTAGTGAATTTCCAATAAAACCCGTATCTTTGCGCCACAAACCCGCAAGTAACACATTATCATATATACTTATGAGCAAAGAAAAAATCATACTGACGGGCGACCGTCCCACCGGGCGCCTGCACATCGGACACTATGTGGGAAGCCTGCGCCGCCGCGTGGAACTCCAGAATGCCGGAGACTACGCGAAAATGTTTGTCTTCATTGCAGACGCGCAAGCCCTGACCGACAACATGGAGAATCCCGAAAAGGTAAGGCAAAACGTCATTGAAGTGGCATTGGACTACCTGGCCTGCGGCTTGGATCCCGCCCGCTGCACCCTCTTCATACAATCGCAGATACCGGAACTTTGCGAACTGACCTTCTACTACATGGACTTGGTGACAGTCTCGCGCCTGCAACGCAACCCTACGGTGAAGACGGAAATCCAGATGCGTAACTTCGAGGCGTCCATCCCCGTGGGCTTCTTCACCTATCCCATCAGCCAGGCGGCGGACATCACGGCCTTCAAGGCTACGACCGTCCCCGTGGGCGAGGACCAGGAACCCATGCTGGAGCAGGCCCGCGAAATCGTGCGCCGCTTCAACCACATCTATGGGGAAACATTGGTGGAACCTGAAATCATGCTGCCGGACAATGCCTCGTGCCTGCGCCTGCCCGGCACGGACGGAAAAGCCAAAATGAGCAAGAGCCTGGGCAACTGCATCTACCTGAGCGACGATGCCGACACGGTGGCTGCCAAAATCAAAACCATGTATACCGACCCCAACCACCTGCGGGTGCAAGACCCCGGCCAAGTGGAAGGAAACCCGGTGTTCACCTACCTGGATGCTTTCTGCCGCCCCGAACATTTCGGACGCTACCTGCCAGACTATCCGAACCTGGAAGAACTGAAAGCCCACTACCGCCGGGGCGGGCTGGGCGACGTAAAGGTAAAGAAGTTCCTGACCGCCATCATGCAAGAGACGTTGGAGCCTATCCGCCAACGCCGCAAGGAGTTCGAGAAGGACATCCCCGCCATCTACGCCATGCTGAAGCAGGGCTGCGAACAGGCACGCGAGGCCGCCGCACAAACATTGGACGACGTGCGCCGCGCCATGAAAATAAACTACTTTGACGACGAAGAACTGATTCGAGAACAGGCAGAACGCTTCGGACGATAAACCGGAGCATAAGCACCGACATAACTTAGGCGCGGATTACATTCGCATAATCCGCGCCTTATTTTCAAACGCTTCACGCAAAGCGGCGTTCAATCTCCTCTTGCAGGACCGTCACCAACACCGTCTTGCCATCCGGGGTGAGACCGGGCGTGGGGCAAGCAAAGAGGCTGTCCACCAATTCGGCCATCTCTTGCTCGCTGAGCACTTGGCCATAGACAATGGCGGCGGAACGGGCCAAAGTAAGGGCAAGAAGCGTCTGCACCTCTTCGCGGACATTGCCCCCTTTCTCAATAGCGGTATGCACCATGCTCTTGATAAGCTCCACCGGACTAAGCCCTTCAATGCCGGCGGGCACCCCATTGACGGCGTAGCTGCCGCCTCCAAGAGGGGTCAGTTCGAAGCCCACGGCGCTGAGGTCGTCCGTCAGGCTGTCCAGCACGGTGGCTTCCGAGGGAGGAAGCTCGACCACTTCGGGGAAAAGCACGCCTTGCGCCACGCCGGTGCGCGACTGTATTTGCTCCATGTAGCGGTCGAAAAGGACACGGACATGGGCGCGGTGCTGGTCGATGAGCATCAGGCCGGACTTCACGGAAGTGAGGATAAACCTTCCTTTGAATTGAAAATGCTGGTTGCAGCGTTCCTGCGACGGACTGCCTAAAGCAAGGGCGAGGTTCTCTTCCTCGGCTTCGGGCAGCCAATCCTCGTCCGGTTCGTTCATCTTGCTGGCACGGGCAACGCCGGTGTAGAGAGCCTCCCAATCCTGCGCAGGCCGACGGTTGTACGACGGGTCCCCCCCGCCTTGGGCTGCGGACGTAGCGCGGAAGGGGTCGAAGGAAGCGTCATAATGCACCTGCGGCGCGGCGGTTTCTGCACTCTGCTCGAAGACAGGAAGTTCCGGCATATCCTCGGTATCGAAGTCGATGGAAGGAACGGCACTGAACTTGCCCAAAGACTCCTTGACGGCAGCCGCCAAGATTTGCCAAATGGCTTGCTCGTTCTCAAACTTTATCTCGGTCTTGGTCGGGTGTATGTTGACATCAATATTTGCAGGATCAACATCAAAATAAAGGAAGTAGGACACTTGCTCGCCTGCGGGGATAAGATGTTCGTAGGCTTCCATCACGGCTTTGTGGAAGTAGGGATGCCGCATGTAACGTCCATTAACGAAAAAGAATTGGCGCGCGCCTTTCTTGCGGGCAGTTTCGGGCTTGGCAATGAAGCCGCTGATACGCACCAGGCTGGTCTCGACCTCTACGCTAAGCAGTTGCTGGTTCATTTTCTTTCCGAACACGGCCATCACCCGTTGGCGCAGCGGCGAGGCAGGAAGATGGAACACCTCGGCATCGTTGCTATGCAGGGTGAAAGATACGTCCGGATGCACCAACGCTATGCGCTCGAACTCGGCCAAGATATTGCTAAGTTCGGTGCTATTGGCCTTGAGGAACTTGCGACGGGCAGGCACATTGAAAAAAAGATTCTTCACCAGGAAGTTGCTGCCGCAAGGACAAGGGGCAGGCTCCTGGCTCTCGACGTGCGAGCCGGCAATCACAAGCCGCGTGCCCAACTCACAGCCTTCTTGGCGCGTCTTCAGCTCGACTTCGGCCACAGCCGCTATGGAGGCAAGAGCCTCGCCACGAAATCCCATGGTGCGCAGCGAGAAGAGATCTGCCGCTTCGCGTATCTTGGACGTGGCATGGCGTTCGAAAGACAAACGGGCGTCGGTCTCGCTCATGCCTTTGCCATTGTCGATGACCTGGATGCTGGTCTTGCCGGCATCTGCCACCAGGACGTGCACCTCGCTAGCCTCGGCATCGATGGCATTCTCCACCAGTTCCTTAACAACGGATGCGGGGCGCTGTATGACCTCGCCTGCCGCAATCTGGTTGGCCACCGAGTCGGGCAACAAATGAATAATGTCACTCATGTTTATAAGGTTGTTAGATTTCTTTCTTGTTTGCTATGTTCACACCGAAAGCAGCCATCCCCACAGGAACATCAACAACACGATGAAGAAGAGATAGACAGCCAAATGCCACGGACGTGCTCTCCGCTCGCGACGGCGACGGAGATGGCGGGTGGCCTCAACAAACTTACCACGTATATCCTCAGGGGAAACAGGCTTCTCTTGCGAGAGGCCAAGCTCTCGACGGGCCTCCTCCTTCATGCGATCCAAGCGTTCGCGACGCGGATCGGCATAAATATAGGGATGATAGAAGCCCCGTGGCTTTCGATTAACGAACAATCCCATAGGCGCGGTTTATTTCTGAGTGCGGCGAATGTGCATGTCGCGGGGCGAAACGACAGGACCACGGTCAGAGTTCTTCAGTTGTTGCCCGGCCTTCTTGCCTCGCCACTCGAAGATATCTTCCTTGCTGACGGGGCGGATGTCGTCAAACCACACAAAAGAAGGAAGGCGGGATTTGTCGGGAGGTATCTGATCGATAGGATACATCGTACCCGTTGCCTTGCCAATAAAGGAGCCACGCTCCATCCGGCGGTTCTTGAGCAACATACGCAGGTAAGCGCCTTCGGTATAGTCCATGCCTATCAAGGTGGAATCCTTGTCGTCCACAGGATAATAGACTACGAGCACATTGCCATTGACATCCACCTGACGCATCTCGCCATCGCGGAAATAGGCGGTCATCTCCTTGCCGGATACTTGGTTGTAATGCACAGAATCCATCTGCTCTATAGCCAAGGCTTGATTGATGATGTGTGCCCAGTCGATGGTGCTGTCGTTCATATAAATTTTGATTTCCTCGCCCAAAAGTTGCTGAGTGCCATGCCAAAGAATGGGATCGCGATACATGGTCATGCAGGAGTCTTTGGTGTTATAGACCAACGAGTCGCATACGGCCTGCACATCCGTGCGATATGCCCGCACTTTGTAGTAGGCGCGCATCTCGCGAAAGACAGAATCGGTATCTAGATTGAACGTCACAAGACGAAGAGTGTCGCCGTGCAGAAAGAGGCTGTCTCCCTGCGAGTAATCCACGGCTACGGCACGGTCGGTGGCTATGGCGTTGTCGGTCCGTTCGTTGTAGAAGCAGTAGTCGCCTGTCAGCATGTTGCGGTTCACCGTATCGTTGAGCTGGACATGTCCGAATGCCTCGCCATAGCCCGCCACCCGGTCGTAGAAGAGGCTATCGCCCGTAAGTTTGCGCCCCTCGTTGGTCAGGATGGAGCGCTCCAACAACTCAGCCTGTTCGGTGGTTGTATTGTAAACTCCCCGCTCGGAGTAGATGTGATTGTTGTCGCTCACAATGTCCGACGGGCCGAGGATAGTGGCAACCTTGGTCAGGGTGCTGTACTTCAGCGTATCGGATGTCAGCACAAAGCGGGGATTGGTCAACACTACTTCTTCGTTGAAGACTGCAAGTTTGGTGGCCGGACTATACTCGCCCCACCAGGAAGTAAGGACGTTCACGGTGTCTTGCAAGGTTCCTCCCTCGAAGTAGTAGCCCAAGTTCCGCACACGGTCGTAATCCAAGCTATCGGTAGTAAGAACGGTCTCACGGTTAATCATGCGGACATTCTCTCTCAACATAGCCAACTGGGACATACCATCGTAATAGAGATAGTCACCATAGATAAAGAGAGTGTCCCCCTGCTCCATGCGAATGTTGCCAAATGCTTCTATAGAATTAATCTTCTCGAAAATCAGGGCGCTGTCACAATACATGTACATGCTGTCGTGCTTCAGCTTCACCGAACCGATAAGCACCTGCACATCGGGTCGTAACCTCTCGTCGGCCACGGCCGAGTCGGCATAGAGCAAGTCTATACGCGTCTTGCGCTTTTCGGGTTGCCCATCCTGGGGGAGGGGCGTTTCCTTTGCGCCAAGCCATGCAATGCCAAACAGGCACAGCATCCCTACCAACAAGAATCTGTGCCTGTCGATGAAAGTAGTCTTCTTCACTTTCTCCTGCATAAGTTTTAATCTTTAATCCACCCGGGATACTTGAAGTTGCAATTATGCTTCCAACTGTCCTTGATGCGGACGTAGGTGGTCTTTTGTTTCTTGCGTATCCACTCGTCCAAGAGTTCGGCGCGGCGCTTGTCCAACACGATGTCCTTCAGACGCTGATAGTCCTCGGCGATGGTAGCTTTATGTCCGTTGATACGGCTCTTCAACTTAACGATGACGCAAACCTCCTTGCCTGTATTCTGCGGTATCATGGTAAAGGCTTTGGATATTTCGCCCACCTCCATTTTGTCCACCACCTTGGCAATCTCAGGGGGCAGGTCCTGCATCTCGAAGCGGGAGGTATTGTTATTGGGATTGGGCAACAAACCATGATTCCTACGAGTATTCTTGTCGTCGGACAAGAAAGCGGCAGCTTCTTCAAATTTGAATTTCTCATTACGGATATCATCGGCAATAGAATCCAGACGACCCATGCCCGCTACTATAGCCGAATCGGGCACATGAGGCTTCAGCAGGATGTGACGCACACGCACACGGTCGCCGCGTTTCTCTATCAACTGGATGATGTGGAAACCATATTCAGATTCGACGATCTTGGAGACCTTGTCCGGCGATTGCAGGTTGAAAGCCACATTGGCAAAAGCAGGATCCAACTGGCCACGGCCGTAGAAAGGCAGTTCGCCACCGGTCATGGCCGCACCGGGTTCTTCGGAGTACATGCGCGCCAAAGTACTGAAACTAGTTTCGCCTTTATTCACACGGTCGGTAAACTCGCGCAGGCGGGCTTTAACAGCTTCGACTTCTTCAATGGGGATACGAGGCTGCTGGGTGATGATCTGCACTTCTACTTGAGTAGGCACATAGGGAATACTGTCCGGAGGCAGATTTTGGAAGTGACGGCGCACCTCGGCAGGCGTAACCTTGACGCCTTCCACCAACTTACGTTGCATCTCCTGCACTCGCAAACCTTCACGTACATTCTCGCGCAGTGTCTCACGAATCTGGCTGGAAGTCTTATTGAAATATTCTTCCATTTTCTCTCGCGAACCAATGGCTGCAAGATATTGGTTTGTCTGATAGTCTACTTGAGCAATAACGTCGCTCTCCGACACCTCGATACTGTCCAGTTCTGCCTGATGCAGGAAGAGCTTTTGCACCGCCAATTCCTCAGGAATCACACAATAGGGGTCGCCATCAAAACGACGGCCGTTATAAATGGCACTCAGGCGGGCCTCCTCGACTTCGGATTTCAAGATGGGTTCATCGCCCACGATCCACACTACTTCGTCCACCACATTGTCTTGCGCAAAAGCGGTCACGCCCAAACAAAGCATCAAGACACATAAAACGGTTGTCTTCAAATTCATATTCGTACTGTTATCTTTAATCCTAATAATACTTAATTTCGTTATTCTCTTCGGCATGCCGATAAAGGTCGTCACGCATCTGTTGCAAAAAATCAGCTTGCCGCTCGTTCAACAATAACTCACGCACACGGACACGAGCTACATCATAAGGTTCTTCCTCGCCTATGGCAAGATAATCGGTCACGTGCAGGAAATAATGGAAAGCCGTATCTTGTAGCTCCATGTGATGCTTGGTTTGCAATATTTTTTCCACGTCAATCCCGTCTTGTTGCGGCATCCACCCCAACACCTCGCCCGCAGACTTCCACTTATCGTAAAAGTATTCATACTTCACGGCATTGCGTAAACTATATTTTTCCAAATGCTCCACAGCATCGTGGCTATCCGATTGATACCAACGACGCACATTGCCCAATTGCGGCGCTGTAAGGGGGACTTTAATAAACAAGCCTTTAATAAGCGGATGCTCTGCCTTAAACAAAGACGCATGAGCATGGTAATAGGCTTCTATATCTGACTCTGTAATATCTTTCATCAGTTTTTGCTGAATCAAAGCCTGCCGATAAGCATGCAAAACGAGCGAACGCCGATAATCCTCCACTTGTTGCGCTATTTCGTCATCGCCTAGAATATTCTCTTGCGCCTTCTCATAAAACAAAGTCTCCTCCAGCCATTTGCGCATGTACTGCCGGACAAAACGTACACTGTCATCAGACGAAATTCCTAATGGCAATGCAGCTTCCACATCTTCACGGTAAAGATAATTGCCAGCCACTTCAGCCAACGGTGTCTTCCCCTGATGGTCATGAGTTTTTCCACACGCCCCGCACAAGGTTAGAAGCACCAAGGTTCCCATTGCCCTCCACAATGCTATCTGTTGTTTCCGTCCGTTCTTTATCACAGCCACATCTTAAGAGTTACTTATTTAAGTCACGAAGATACGGTTTTCAACGGTTGGTCCGGCGATTATTAACGGTTTTTAAAACCTCTTGGTTTATTTCAACCTTACCTGAAGCACGCAACTTATCCAACCAACGAGCTTCGCGGGCAGCATAATAATCAGCCAACAAGACAGGACGCACTTCGCGGTAATCATCAGGACCTTTCAGTTTCCGCCCCACCAACACCACATGTTCAAAACCAGGCACTTCGGGAGCTTTGATAAGGCCAAAAACACGTTCGTCCACCCACGCATTATCGCCCGGAGCAAAAGTTCCTTGCTCGGCTTGCACCTGTTGGCTTCCGTTGTTGAACAACAAACGGATAGCGTTCAACCAATCCTCGGAAGGAAGGTGTTTCAACATTTTACGGACACGCTTGGCTACCCGGCGCGAAGAACATCGAAGTACGATTCCTCGATAACGCGGTGTATCCCAATGATAGTGCGAACGATGATGGTCGAAGTAACGACGTAGGACATCCTCCCCGACATATTGTCCTCTCCCTGCTTCCAGCCGGGTAATAGCAAGAGCCAAAGCCTCCTCGCGATGCGCCTGCACAGCCAGCCGAAATTCAGGATACGCCTGCTCTAACCTGGCATATTCGGCAAAAAGAATCTTCCGCACGTAGGCGTCAGACAATGAAACTTTGTCAACAGCACGGCAATCTTTTGACTTCAATCGCTCAGCCATTACCCGTGCTGCACCAATCACACATTGCGGGTAAGCATGCAACAACGAATCGCGCACGACTTCAAAAGGTGGCACTTCCTCGCGTTGCAACACACGGACAATGTGCAAACCGCGAGGTGTAAAGAAAGGACGCGACCACATCCCAGGCTTTAATGCAAAAACTGAATCGGAAAACTCGGCCGTCTCTTCCAGACGACGCACCCAACGAACAGATTTGTCGTCTGAGTAACGGGATACAAAATCATCAAACGCATCAGGACCTAGTTGTTGTAAAGCCCCATAAAGCGAATCCATCTGTACGATGGCTCTCCGCAAAGCCGTAGCAGTCACATTTTGCGGCAATTTCCGAAAAAGTTGTTGTACTTGAACACGTGTTCCTTGCCTCAACAATCGATTGTAACGATAATGCAAAGCCTGATTCAATGCTACCGAATCCGTCAACCACCTTTGCGCCAAATGGGCACGGTAAGCCTCTTGTTCATCACGAAAACTGCGCATAGTATCCAAGCCTACCGCCTCGGCAGCTTGCACCTTCAGCTTGATATCAGCAAAAGAACGGGCTAGAATTCTCAATACGTGGCGATCTTCGACTTTCTTACCCGTCGTACGAAGGTAGTGTTCAAACTCTGAAAGTGAGACATTGCATCCACCAACACGCATCAAGACAGGATCGTCCTTGGCAACAGACGTAAGAGATAGAAACAAAAAAGCCAACAGAAGAATCAGGTTTCTCAGCATAATCAAATTCATATCATTATAAAGAAGTAATCTCGCCTATAGAAAGGCCTGTTATTTCCGCAATATCTTCCACTGAATATCCTTTAGCTTTCATTTTACGGGCATTTATCCTATTCGCTTCTTCATGCCCTAACTTACGGCCTTGTTCAAGACCCTGCTCAAGACCTTGTTCAAGACCCTGCTCAAGACCTTCCTTCAACCCCTTTTCAAGTGCTTCCCGACGAGAACTGCTAATTTGCATTTTTGCCGTACTCACCATATCCCAAAAACGATCGTAACCTAGCAGTTGAGCTTCGCTAAAAGCAGATTCCTCCAACTGCGTAACCGCTTTATTGATTTCTGGGTTTTCCAACAATTCTTCCGGTACCTCGCGCGTTTTCTCGTTGATTTCTGTCAAATAACGCAACCAAAGCACTTGCATCTTCTTATCGCCATAGTTTTGAGGCGTAAACTTAGGCAGTTCAATAAAGATGAAACGAAGACCTTCGATGACCTCTTTCGTATCGGCCGTCTCTACAATTTTATAGTCATGATAATACTCCTTGCTATCAGAAAAAGTATCATTCACCAGATTCAACGAATAGACAGGCTGCAATAATTCATAGTCACCGCCTTTCTCCAACTGACTCACATAGGCTTTCGAGGCATTGAATAATACGCGCTGCTTGTAAGCCGAGGTCCACATCATCTGCATCTCCACAATGAACTGCCGCCCCACGCGATCCCTGCAACGTACATCCACTATACTGTCTTTGCGCAACGGAGTTTGCGGAATCAACTCAGGGTTCAAGTACTCCACCCATGTAATTTCCTCGTCCTCCTGCTCAAACGGAAGCAACGCGTTCAGGAAGCTGATGACTAGATCCGGATGTTCGCCAAACACTTTCTTGAAAGTCAAATCGGCTTTCGGGCTGAGATATCTCATAATCTATGGAAGTTTGCAGTTTATATTGGTTGCAAATATAATGTTTTTCTCCGACAAAGCACCTTGTTTCTTTCCATTTCATCCCAATACTTATATAGAATATGCCGAAAGCAAAGACTCACACCCCTGCTTTCGGCACCAATAAATTCAAGACAAGGCTATTGCTTACTCCGGACGGCTATAATTGGGCGCCTCGCTTGTAATAGCCACATCGTGCGGATGACTTTCACGCACACCGGCATTGGTGATGCGGGTGAACTTGGCGTTGTGCAACTGTTCGATGTTGGCTGCGCCGCAATACCCCATGCCCGAACGAAGGCCGCCGACCAATTGGTAGATGACTTCATACAACGTACCTTTGTAGGGAACGCGTGCCGTAATGCCTTCAGGCACCAACTTCTTGACATCGGTAGTGCCGCTTTGGAAATAACGGTCTTTCGATCCATTCTCCATAGCTTCCAGAGACCCCATGCCACGATAAGACTTGAACTTACGGCCGTTAAAGATAATGGTATCGCCCGGCGACTCTTCTGTGCCTGCCACCAACGAACCAATCATCACGCTATAGCCGCCTGCGGCCAATGCCTTTACCACGTCGCCCGAATAGCGCAAACCGCCATCGGCAATCAGAGGAACACCCGTACCTTCCAAAGCCTTGGCCACGTCGTAGACAGCCGTCAACTGCGGTACGCCCACACCGGCAATGACACGCGTGGTACAAATAGAACCCGGGCCAATGCCCACCTTGACAGCATCGGCACCTGCCTCTACCAACATCTTGGCCGCCTCGCCCGTAGCCACATTGCCCACCACAATATCCACTTGGGGGAAGGCCTGTTTGGCTTCTTTCAACTTCTCGATGACATACTTGGAGTGCCCGTGCGCCGTATCGATGACAATGGCATCCGCGCCGGCCTCAACCAACGCCTTCATGCGTTCCAACGTATCCACCGTCACACCCACACCGGCAGCCACACGCAGACGGCCCTTGCTGTCCTTGCAAGCCATCGGCTTATCCTTGGCTTTTGTAATATCTTTATAAGTAATAAGACCTACCAGACGGTTGTCCTTATCCACCACGGGCAGTTTCTCAATCTTGTGCTCTTGCAGAATCTGGGCAGCAGCCTCCAAGTCTGTCGTTTGGTTGGTAGTAACAATATTCTCGCGGGTCATCACCTCGTCGATACGCTTGTTCAAATCGCGCTCGAAACGCAGGTCTCGGTTGGTCACAATGCCTACCAAATGCTGCTCGTCATCCACCACCGGTATGCCGCCAATCTTGTATTCAGCCATCAGAGCCAGAGCGTCAGAAACAGTCGAACCGCGCTTGATGGTGACAGGGTCGTAAATCATGCCATTCTCGGCACGTTTCACGATGGCGACTTGGCGCGCCTGTTCTTCGATGGACATATTCTTATGGATTACACCGATACCGCCTTCGCGGGCAATGGCAATGGCCATTTTCGCCTCGGTCACTGTATCCATGGCCGCAGTCACAAAGGGGATTTTCAACTCGATGTTGCGTGAGAACTTTGTCGTCAGATCGACAGTTTTGGGAAGGACTTCTGAATAAGCGGGAATCAACAATACGTCATCGTACGTGAGCCCGTCCATAACAACTTTATCTGCAATAAATGACATAGAAAAGTACTTTAGGAATTTATTGCGTGCAAAGATACGGTTTTTCTTGCTTCGCCCCATGCACTCCCCCCGATTGCAAGGCAAGAGTAGCGCATATTTATTTTTTTTTAACGGCAAACATTCCTATCCCCCTCCTGAAGGAAAGAAAAACTTTGTGGCGGACAAAGCAAAACTTTGAATGCCACAAAGACAAACATAGCATAACCTCAACTACGAGAATAAGCCAGCGCCATATAGCCGATGAAGACAAGGATGAACAGCCCGATGCACAGCGCACAGCCGATGGTTGCCCGAGGATGATACAGGGAGAGCGTGACAAAGAGGAATTGCAGGCAGAAGATGATGTTCGTCACCCGCACCAGACGCAGGGCCAGCACGTATTGGTAGACCACGTTGTGCGGCTTCACCCGGAAGGGGAAGTTGATGCAACGCAGGGGGCAATAGCCGCAAGCCCCCAACAGCAGGAAGAGGAACAAGGCTGTCCCGCCCGCCTCATACAAATCGGACGGGATGTCGCCACCGGTCTGGCGATACTTATATAATATGTATATCCAGTTGGCCAGCACAGGCAGGAAGGCGACCAACTCCAGCAGATGGTCAACAAGGGCAGGACGGAAGCGGACATTGGGCACGTCCTGCGGGACACGGGAACCGAGATTGATGAGTTTCATAAGCGATATTATTCTTTAGAGGGTTCAGTCGGGGTTTGGCGCGACTTCTTCAGCCGACCATTCTTGCGCAGGGCCTCGGTGATAATCCACTGAAGCTGGCCGTTGATGCTGCGGAACTCGTCGGCTGCCCACTTCTCGAGGGCATCCATCGTCGCGGCATCCACGCGCAGGACAAAGGTCTTGGTTGTCGATTCTTTCTTCGTTGCCATTGCACATTAACCATTAATCATTCACCATTCATAGTCGGCCGGTGCGGACAAAGCGGGCCAGGTCGTCCAGCACGTAGGCGGGGACGGACGAAGGTTGCTGGTATTCGTCGGGCGTGGCCTTGCCCGTGCCTTCCTGCAAGAGGTGGTTCAGCTTGGGATAGGACTTGAACGAGGCGTTGCGATGCTTCAAGAGGCCCGCGCGCCACAGGGCGAAGTCCTGCATCGTCACTTGGTAATCGCGTTCGGCCTGGAGCACCAGCAGGGGAAGCGTCAGGCGGGCGGCGTCCTCCACGGGGCGGCAGGCGATGATGTCGGCCCAATAGGAGCGCGGCGCGTCGAACGGAAAGGGGATGGTGTCGCAGAAGGCGGACGTGCCCAGCCGCTTCACATTCTCCACGCGCCGTTGCAGGTCGGCCACTTGTCGGCGGCCTTTCTCCGAGGGGACGAGGCTGTTCAGGTAGGTCACTTGCTCCAGCAGCAGGTCTTCCAGCGGACGGGCGGGCGCGGCCAGCAGGATGACGCCCGCCAAGCGGGATGCCCGTGCGGCGATGCGCGGCGCCAACATTCCGCCTTGGCTGTGCCCCAGCAGGTAGACACTGTCCGCATCCACCCCGGGCAAGGATCGCGCCAAAGCCACGGCGGCCACGGCATCGTCCGCGGTCTCCACGTCGAGGTCGAGCTGACGGCCTTCGGGGATGCTGTTGCCTTTATATACATAGGTGCGCTTGTCGTAGCGGAGGGTGGCGATACCCCGCCCGGCCAATCCCCAAGCCAGGTCGCGGAAGGGATGGTTGGGGCCGATGGTCTCGTCGCGGTCATGCGGGCCGGAGCCGTGTACCAGCACCACGCAGGGCACCCGGCGACCCTCCTCCACGGCGCGGCGGGGCAGGGTCAGCGTGGCAGGCAGGCAGAAGCCGTCGCACACCACTGCCGTATCGTGCTCCACCACCGCCAAGCTATCGGGCGAGGCAACAGGGGCAGGCTTCGGCGCAGATTTCACAAAGAGGCCGGCGATGCGCCCGTCTTCGTTGAAAGCCGCCTGGAAGCGGAGGGTGTATTTCTCGAAAGCCAAGTCGCAGAAGCAGACGGCTAGCCCCTCGGCCTCCACCTGGTGCCAATCGCCCGTGGATTGCAGGGGGCCGAACTGCATCACCAACCGCTGGTACATCCCGCCCAATGCCTCGGCGGGCAAGGCGGCCTGCATCTCGTCGCTCAGCATCGCGCGGAGGTTGTCCCCCTGCCCC
>CALUOW010000012.1 GCA_944322365.1 uncultured Bacteroides sp. | reverse complement strand
TTTCTTGCGGGACGCGCCCTTCGCATAGTTCGGAAAAGTCCATGCCTCCTCCGGCGTCAGCCGAACAAATCTTCGTCTTCGCCGTCGCCTCCGGGCGTGCCGGACGAGCCGCCGGCGCCTTCGTTTCCGGTCGTGTTGCCGCCCGATGTGCCGTCGGGGCGGATGAAGATGTCGGTAGAGCCGCCATAAGATTTAGTGGCCACGGACAGCATGTCGGTGTCGCAGTACTCTTCCAGCAAGTCGTTGTTCACGACGAGCCGTTGCGAGCTGACATGCGTCTTGCCGTTCACCGAGCGGCTGTGCACCCAGGCCATACCGGCCCCCGTCAGAGCGGCGTCCGCGCCCAGCGTCCCGCTGACAGTGCTGAAGCCCGAAGCCGGGGCCACGCTGCGCAGGGCGGAGGTGTCCGTCGGGTCCAAGTTGATACGGGTGGCGGACACGCTGATGTAGGGGTGCCCGTCCTGGCTGTCTTCCTCCTGCACGAGGTGGAAGAAGGAGATTTGGTCCCCGTAGTTATAGCCGTAGTTGTTTTGCACCACGGCTTGCGCGAACTCCGTCACGGTGGTGTCGTCGCCGATGGTGAGCGACCCCAGCGCGATGTCGGTCGTGGGCGTTGCTCCGTCCACCTGGATGGATGGCAGCGAGCCTTGCGAAATGACGTAAGGCGCCACGATGGCCGTGCCCAGGCGGGCGGCAGCTTTCTCCAAGTAAACGGGCGTGGAGTTGAGGTTCACGCTCATGAACCGATTGTAGTCCGTCTGTCCGGCGGGCTTGGACTCGAAGCAATCCTTCATATAAGGACTTAGTGACTTGTACACGGCCAATACATTGGCCCATTTCATGCGTTGAAGCATTTGTGCTTCTGTGCGCGGGTTCTTCGTTGAGGTGGCGACGCCGCGAATAACTTGTTGACCACCCCGGACGTAGTAGACCAAATCGCCTACTTTTCCGGTCACTTTGCGGATTATACCGCTTCCAATAGCCATAGAAATTTAGAACTATAAATTATTTGACTTGTTTTTACGCTGCAAATATACTGCATGTTTTTAATTTTTCAAATTTTTAATCGTTAATTTTTGTAAAATCACGAAAAATATATGGTTTATTCATCAAATATCGATGTAAAAACGAAGAAATATCGAGAAAATAGTAGGGAAATAGAAAAGGGGTTAATAAGAGAATAATGGATAGCAAACAAGGGTTATAGGAAGGATTGCATGTCTTTGTGTCGCATAAGCCGTGGATATGCGATTAAAGTGTCAGTTTAGCAATTGTTTAATGATTTGGTTAATATCCATTTGCATGATGCAATTTGCATGTTAAAAGAATTTCTTTGCTTTGACTGTAGGATTACGTTTGGAAAAATGGTGATGGCGCGCAGATGTAGTTGCTTAATCTGTGAAAACCCGTGCCATCCGTGTCGTCCGTGGCCTGCTTCCCGGCAAATGTTCGCTCGTATGATGAAAAAATTATACGCAATATAGTATTAATCATAAATAATTCATACTCAGTCCCTGCTTGCCATCGTCTCGACCGCTTCCGGACGGATAAATCGCCCTTCCTAGATAAGCCCGAAATAGGAGAGAAATAGGAGAGGAATAGGAGGGGTAGCGAAGGGGTGACGGAGTTGAAGATGAAAATTAGCCGATTTCCCGCATTTTCAAGGCTTTAGACGGGTGGATAATCGTCTGAAAAATCTTCGTGGCTCTGAGCGGCGGAAAATGCGGAAGGCGGGCGGCGACGTGGATTTTGCTCGATTTTGTCTGGAAAATTTGATAAATTGGTAATGATTCATTGATTTTGTATTTGGTTAAATTTATAAACTAATCTGCGGTTTGCGCGCAAGGGAGTTTCCGGCGTTGGCGGGAAGAAAGCCGGGCATTTCTTGGATATGTCACGGCGTTTTCGTTCCTTTGTCCCCGCAATAGATATGACAGCAATGAAATTCACAACCTATTTCCTATTAGGCGGCCTCGTCCTAGGGGCATGTGCCGCTTGCTCGCAGGGACAGAAGAGCGAGGGGACGGACAAGGAAGACCCGCACGTGGTGATGAAGGCCGAAGCCGGCCGGCAGGGACCTCAGCGCATGGAATTGTCCGACGTGACCAGCCGTTTCCGCTTCCAGGGGAAGCCTTGCGAGGCGCAGGTATTTCGCTCGCCGGACGAGACCCTGCCTTTGGTGAAGGACGAACAGGGCAACGAATTTGTGGACAACCGCGTCATCCTGCGCCTCACCAGCGACGGGCGGCGCCTGCCGGACCGCGTGTTCACCAAGTCCAGTTTTTCGTCCGTGGTGGGCGAGGACTTCCTGCGCCATGCCATCCTCGAAGGGCTGGTGTATGACACGGTGACGGCGCGCGAGGTGGTATTCGCGGCCAGCGTCAGCTATCCGGAGTCCGACCTCTACGTTCCCATCCGCCTGGGCATCTCGGCCGACGGGCATGTGACGATGCGGGCGGAAGATTTGTTGGAGGAGTGAGAAGGCGGCGGGGATTCCCATTTCTTTCCAACATTCGCTTTTATCTTTGCCCCCATTATGAAGATATTGATAGTAGAAGACGAGCGGGACTTGCGCGAGACGATCCGCGCCTCGCTCTTGAAAGAGAAATTTGTCGTGGAGACTGCTGCCGATTATTTCTCGGCGTTGGACAAAATCAACGACTATGACTACGACTGCATCTTGCTGGACATCATGCTGCCCGGCGGGAGCGGCTTGGACCTCTTGCGCGAATTGAAGCGCCTCAGGCGCAACGACAGCGTGCTGATTATTTCGGCCAAGGATTCGCTGGACGACAAGGTGGACGGGTTGGAGTTGGGGGCTGACGATTACTTGACGAAGCCTTTTCACCTGGCCGAACTGAATGCCCGCGTCAAGTCGTTGATACGCAGGCGCGTGGCGCAAGGCGATTTGACCGTCCGCCTAGGCAACCTGACGTTGGACCCCGACAAGCACGTGGTGCAGGTGGACGGCGCGACGCTCCAGCTCAACCGCAAGGAGTATGATTTGCTCTATTACTTCGTGGTCAATCCCAACCGCGTCATCAACAAGATGAGCCTGGCCGAATCCGTTTGGGGGGACAACATCGACCAAGCCGATTCGCTGGACTTCATCTACTCGCAAGTGAAGAACCTCCGCAAGAAGCTGAAGCAAGCCGGCGCCACCGTGGAGTTGAAGGCTGTCTATGGCTTCGGCTACAAACTGTCCGAGGTATGAGGTTGCTGCACTACACCTACCGCAAGCTCTCGTTGCTCTTCCTGGTGCTGATGGCGGTGTGGGGCGTGCTGTTCTATTATGCCATCATCGACGAAGTGGTGGACGAGACGGACGACACGCTGGAGAATTATGCTTTCTTGCTGATAAAGAAAGTGTTGCGCGACCCTTCCACGATGGATACGCACGGCAACCTGATGTCCATCTACAGCTTCCGCCCCATCTCCGAGGAGGAAGGCTTGACCTACCGGGAAGTGTTCTACGACTCGACCGTCTACGTCGAGATAGAAGACGAATACGATCCGGTGCGTGTCCTGAAAACGGCTTTCCGCATGACCGACGGCCAGTTCTACGAGCTTACGTTGATGATTTCCACCATGGAGCGCGACGACTTGCAGCGGGCGATGCTGTGGTACTTGGGCAGCTTGTTCGTCCTGTTGCTGGTGTGCACGTCCATCGGCATCAAGCGGGTGTTGCGCAGCACGTACCGCCCCTTGCAAAGATTGCTCGACTGGTTGCAAGACATTCAGCCGGGCAAGCCCGTCCCTCCGCTGGACAACCCGACGCAGATACGCGAGTTCCGTCTCCTGAGCGAAGCGGCCCGCGACATGGCAGGACGCAGCTACAAAGC
This sequence comes from uncultured Bacteroides sp., assembly GCA_944322365.1. Classification (GTDB taxonomy): domain Bacteria; phylum Bacteroidota; class Bacteroidia; order Bacteroidales; family Bacteroidaceae; genus Bacteroides. The sequence goes on along the minus strand of CALUOW010000012.1, from coordinate 26,390 downwards.
CTACGAGGAACAAAAACAATTCATCGAGAATGCTTCGCACGAGTTGCAGACGCCGTTGGCCATCGTGCGCGGCAAGGTGGAGTTGCTGGCAGAAAGCGAAGGCTTGTCCGAAGCGCAGATGAGGGAACTGGACGCCATTTATTCCACCTTGGGACGCGCCGTGAAACTCAACAAGTCCCTGCTCTTGTTGTCGCGCATCGAAAACGGGCAGTTCTCCGACGTGGAAGACGTGTCGGTGGACGAAGCGCTGGACAACCTCTTGCCCGATTTGATGGAAATTTACGAATACAAGAATATCCGTTTGACGCGCCGGCAAGGGGCATCCCCTTTGGTCGTCCGGTGCAATCAGTCGTTGGCGCAAATCCTGATGTCGAACCTGTTGAAGAACGCCTTGCAGCATAACATGGATGGGGGAGAGTTGCAAGTGCTCAGCACGCCGGACGGCTTGTGGATAAAAAATACGGGCGACGCCCCCTTGGACGGGGAGAAACTCTTCCGCCGCTTCTATCATTCGGTCAAGGGCAAGAAAGATTCCAACGGATTGGGGCTGTCCATAGCACGCACCATTGCGCGCTCCATCGGCTGGGAGTTGAGTTATAGCTGGGAGGAGGACGGCATGCATGTCTTCCGGTTGCATAAAGAAGATGAAAAGTAGGAGGGAAAGTAATAAATCCAGAAATGTTCCAAATTTCCTCCCTTTCTTTGCATGCGAATGAGTTTATTAAATAGATAGAATAAGATTTATGATGAAGAAGATTTTATCCGTCCTGTTAGTGATGTTTCTGGGATTGCAATCCGCCTGTGCCGGCGATGTCATTACACATGATACAAAGAAGCTGCCCGCTGCGGCACGCACGTTCATCAGTACCTACTTCGCGAGGGCGCAAGTGTCGCACATCAAAATCGAGAGCGAATTGTTCCAAACCAAGAAGTACGAGGTGCTCTTGACCGACCGCACGGAAATAGAGTTCGACCGCCATGGCGAGTGGTTGGAGGTGGATTGCGACGAGAAGCCTGTGCCTATGGGATTGGTGCCGGCCTATGTGGCAGCGTATTTGAAAGAAAATTTTCCCGACGCTTACGTCATTAAGATTGAACGCGAACGCCGGGAAATAGAAGTGGACCTGAGCAACGATTGGTCCCTCACCTTCAACACGAAGGGAGAATTGATAGAGATAGATGATTGACGCGCCTCTGCTTACATCGGCCGATAGTCCTTGGCCAGACCGCCTTCGCCCGTTTCCTTGTAGAGCGAGGGCAGGTCATTGCCCGTTTCTTTCATTACTTCGATGACCCGGTCGAACGATACGCGGTGCATGCCGTCGGTGAACGAAGAATAAAGGTTGGCATCCAGGGCGCGGGCGGCGGCGTAGGCGTTGCGCTCGATGCAAGGAATCTGCACCAAACCGCACACGGGGTCGCACGTCATGCCCAAGTGATGCTCCAAGCCCATCTCGGCTGCATATTCTATCTGCGCGGGCGTTCCGCCGAACAGTTGGTTGGCTGCTGCCGACGCCATCGAACAGGCTACGCCCACCTCTGCCTGGCATCCGGCTTCTGCCCCTGAGATGGAGGCATTGGTCTTGACTACGTTGCCTATAAGGCCCGCCGTGGCCAAAGCGCGCAAGACACGCATTTCACTGAAATCGCGGCTCTTGGCCAAATGATAGAGCACGGCGGGCACCACGCCGCACGAGCCACACGTGGGAGCCGTCACAATGACGCCTCCCGACGCATTTTCCTCGCTCACGGCCAAGGCATAGGAGAACACCAAGCCGCGCGATTGGAGCGACTGCTTGTAACCGCATGCTTTGATGTAGTACATGGATGCTTTGCGCCGCAGGTTAAGCGGGCCGGGCAATACGCCTTCGGCTTCCAAACCGCGCCGCACGGCCTCTTGCATCGTTTTCCACACTTCGTGCAGATAGTCCCAGATGTCGCTTTCCTCGCACTCTTTGACATATTCCCAATAGCTCTTGCCTGTACGTTCGCACCATTCGAGGATTTCGGTCAGGTGGCTCATCTCGTAGACTTCGGGCGTGTTGATGGAAGTGTCGCCGTCGTTTTCTTCGGCCAAGGCGCCCCCGCCGATGCTGAATACCGTCCACTCGTCTGTCGGATGATTGTCCTTGTCCATCGACTCGAATTTCATGCCGTTAGGATGGAAGGGGAGGAAGATTTTCGGTTCCCAAACGATTTCCACGGGCGCGGTGGGTTGCAGGGTTTCGATGATGGCCGTGTTGGTCATGTGCCCTTTGCCCGTGGCAGCCAGGCTTCCGTAAAGGGTTACACGGAAGGAGGCCGCTTCCGGATGGCGCCCCAAGAAGATTTGCGCGGCCTTGCGGGGGCCCATCGTGTGGCTGCTCGAAGGTCCCGTGCCGATGCGGTAGAGTTCTTTGATTGATTTCATGCTAAAAGATGTTTTGTAAAATATAATTAATCGTTCGTTTCTTAGCTTTCATCTTCTTTTATAAGATGTATATAATTGATAGTCAAGCAGATGTATTCTATATCTACTAAAGGTTTCCCTTGGTAGCTACCTCGACCTTGCCTTAGTAGCTACCTCGACCTTGCTTTGGTAGCTACCTCGACCTTGCCTTGGTAGCTACCGAGGGAAATTCCCGATAGCCTGTATGATATGTTTACCATCGGCATGGCTCCATTATAAGTCCACCACGGTGATGCCCGCTCCTCCGAATTGCACATGCTCGTCGGCAAAGTGGCGCACGCCCGGCACTGTCTGGAGATATTGCCGGATGAGGGTGCGCAGGATGCCTGTCCCCGTGCCGTGGAGGATGCGCACGCGGGGCACGCCCACCAGTATGGCGTCGTCTATGAAGTAGGTGACGGCTTGCAGGGCCTCGTCGCCACGCATGCCGCGCACGTCCAGGTCTTGCTTGAAGTGGAGTTTCTTCTCGTGCATCGCGTCCTGCGTCTGCGTGCTGACGAAGGTGCTCTTCGCCGACCAATCGGCTTGCTTGGGTTGGGCTTGCGTAGGCTCCAGACGGTCGGCTTTGACTGTGGTCTTCAGGTTGCCGAAGGCCACGGTGACATCCTTCCCGTTGACTTCCAGCACTTCGCCCACCACGGTTTGCCCTTTCATCTTGACGTGGCTGCCGGGCACGATGGCGGCCAGGCGTTTGGCTTCTTCCTGCGCCCGGCGCTCTGCCAAGGATTGCTCGTCCCTTGCCGAGGGATTGGCCTTGTCTTTGCGAGACTTTTTCCGCTCTTGTTTCTCGCGGAGTCTTTCCATCTTCCGGGCAATCTTGTCTTCTTCGGCCTTCTTGTCCAATTCTTCCACGGATTGCCGGAAGTCGGCCAGTTCTTGCCTGGCCAGGCGCGTCTTTTCCTTTTCGGCCTGTGCCTCTTTGATGGCGCGTATGGTGTTCTCGATGCGGGCGTTGGCTTCCTGCATCAGGCGTTCGGCTTCTTCCTTGGCTTGGCGCAAGATTTCTTTGCGCGACTTTTGCAGTTCGTCGGCCTCTTGCCGGTATCGCTCGATGGTTTCTTCCATCTGCTTTTCGCGTTGGCGGATGGATTGCCGCTTGTTTTCCCAATAACGCTTGTCGCGCACGATGTCTTGCAGGTATTTGTCGGCGTTGATGTAATCGCTTCCCACGATGGCCGACGCGTCGGCTATGACGCCTTCGGGGAGGCCGATTTTGCGGGCAATCTCCACGGCAAACGAGCTTCCCGGATTGCCTATCTGCAGTTGGAACAAGGCTTGCATCTGGTGGCGGTCGTAGAGCATGGCGGCGTTGGCCACTCCATCGTTGTCTTCGGCGAAATGCTTCAGGTTCTGATAGTGGGTGGTGATGACGCCGAATGCTTGCTTTTGGTTGAAGCGCTTCAAGACGGCTTCGGCAATGGCCCCGCCGATTTGCGGTTCGGTTCCTCCGCCAAACTCGTCTATCAGGAGCAGGCTTTGCCCGTTGCAGTTCTTCATCATGATTTTCATGTTGGTCAGGTGCGAGGAGTAGGTGCTGAGGTCGTCCTCGATGGATTGCTCGTCGCCTATGTCGATGAAGATGCTCTCGAAAATGCCTGCCCGGCTGCTCTCGTGCAGCGGGATGAGCAATCCGCATTGCAGCATGTATTGCAGCAGGCCTACCGTCTTCAGGCATACGGATTTGCCTCCGGCATTGGGGCCTGAGATGATCAGGATGCGTTGCTTCTCGTTCAGTTCGATGTCCAGTGGCACCACTTTCTTCCCATGTTTGGCCAACGAGAGCTGCAGCAAGGGGTGGACGGCTGTGGCCCAGTCAATCAGTTGCTTGTCTTCCAATGCCGGCTTGATGGACCCGGTGTTTTCGGCCACCAAGGCTTTGGCGCGGATAAAGTCAATCTCGGCCAGGAATTCGTAGGACAACAATACGGAAGGGATGGAGGGGCGCAACCAGGCGGAAAAGTCTGTCAGGATGCGGATAATCTCGCGTCGTTCGTCGTTCTCCAGCTCGCGGATGCGGTTGTTGGCTTCCACCACTTCGGCCGGTTCGATGAAAACGGTTTTTCCGCTGGCCGATTCGTCGTGCACGATGCCCCGGATTTTCCGTTTCAAGGCCGGTGCCACGGGGATGACCAGACGTCCGTCGCGCATGGCCGGGGTCACGTCCTTGTCCACCACGCCTTCCGACTGGGCGCTTCGCAGAATGCTGTTCAATGTCCGCGAGATGCTGCCCATCGTGAGGCTTAGTTCGCGCCGGATGCGTGCCAATTCGGGCGAAGCATTGTCTTTTATTTTCCCGTATGGCGAAAGGATGGCGTTGATTTTCGCGATGATGTCCGGATACACGTCGATGTCTCCCGCCAGGCGTTTCAGGCGGGGATAAGGCGAGGCTCCTTCTTCTTCCTCCCTTAATAAAAAATGTACGATGTCCCGTATCGTCTCCAGCGAGCGGCGCAAGTCGAAGAGTTCCTGTTCGTCCAGGTACATTCCTTCAATGCGGATGCGTTTGAGGCTGGGGCGCACATCAAAAAAATATTGGGCGGGGAAATTGTCCTCTTCGCGCAGGATGCGGACAAACTCTTCAGTTTGCTCCAATCGTTCGGCAATATCGTCGAAACGTTCGGAGAAAGCCATCGCATCCACCCGTTCCTCGCCCAGCGTGCCGAGGCATTTGGCCTTCAGCATCAACCTGATTTGGTCGAAACCTATCTTGTGTTCAAAGTTATGTGGGTAAATCATGGCGCAAAAATACAATTAATCCACGAAAAACACGATAAAACATTTGCAGAATTGAAATAAAGTCGTACCTTTGCACCGCTTTTCGGTAAAGACGAAACTGTCACACAGGTAATTCATCTCTTGGAAAGGTGGTAGAGTGGTCGATTACAGCGGTCTTGAAAACCGCCGTGCTGAGAGGCACCGGGGGTTCGAATCCCTCCCTTTCCGCAAACCCTGCTGATTTTCAGCGGGGTTTTGTTGTCTAAGGACTAATCAGAGTTCATGTCATCAATATAACCGGTAGTATTCGTAAACTAGGATGCGGGGCCAACAGGGACGGTGGCTGCTAAAGCCGGAATCTGTAATCCGGGGCAAAGCATCCGTAATTTGTCTACATCCGGATTTAAGGAAAAAGCCCTATCTTTGCAACATGGAAAAATAAGATTCGACTTTATATAATAATATGAATATGCAACTGATTAAAGACCAAGAATTCGGAGGCGAACGTCCTTTGTTTGCCTCGCATAACCTGCACCTGGACAACGTGACCATCCTGGCTGGCGAATCGGCCATCAAGGAATGCAGCAACATCGTGGCTACGAATTGCCGCTTCGAGGGCAACTATCCTTTTTGGCATGTGCACGGCTTCACTATCCAAGATTGCTATTTCGCCGTGGGCGGACGTTCGGCTTTGTGGTATTCGGACCACTTGGTGATGAAGGATACCGTCATTGACGCGCCCAAGATGTTTCGCGAGATGAACGACATTGAGATTGAAAACGTGCAGATGAACGATGCGGACGAGGTGTTTTGGCGGTGCGAACGCATCCGGGTAAAGAACCTGAAGCTGCACGATGGCACTTACCCCTTCATGTTCAGCCGCGACATCTATGTGGACGGGTTGGAGAGCGATAGCAAGTATGTTTTCCAGTACGTGAAGAATGTGGAGATTCATAACGCCAAGATAACCACCAAAGATGCCTTCTGGGAGGTGGAGAACGTCACTATTTACGATTCTGAGCTGGATGGCGAATACTTGGGTTGGCACTCGAAAAATCTGCGCTTGGTGAATTGCCACATCTCCGGCGAACAACCTTTGTGCTATGCCCACGACCTGGTGTTGGAGAATTGCACTTTCGACGCGGCATGCGACCGCGCCTTTGAGTACAGCACCCTCCAAGCCGACATACGCGGGGGAATCAGCAACATCAAGAATCCCATGTCGGGGCACATTGTGGCCGACTCCATCGGCTCCATCACCCTTGACGAGCATATCAAGGCGCCGGCCGATTGCGTCATCGAAACGCGCAACCGCTGACTCGGCCGATGAAAACATTCCATGCTCTTGCTTTATTTTGCCGATTTATTTCCGTACCTTTGGCATCCAAACCAATATTGACAAGAGATGGAAAACAAATTATTGTTGGGAGCCGTGGCAGGCGATGTCATTGGCTCCGCCTACGAATGGCATCCCACGAAGAGCATGGATTTTGAACTATTCACGCCCCATGCGGACTTTACGGACGACACGGTGATGACCTTGGCTGTGGCCGATTGGCTGCTAAACGGGGGCGACTTGGCTTGCATCATGCAAAGCTATGGCCGGCGTTATCCCCATCGGGGGTATGGCGGGAGATTCAGGACATGGCTGGGCGAGAGGCATCCGCAGCCTTACATGAGTTTTGGCAATGGATCGGCCATGCGGGTCAGTCCCGTGGGATGGGCATTTGGCTCGTTGGAAGAGACGTTGGAAGCAGCCAAGCGCAGCGCCGAAGTGTCGCACAACCATCCTGAAGGCATCAAAGGCGCCCAAGCCACGGCTGCTTGCATCTTCTTGGCACGCACAGGCGCGCCGAAGCAGGAAATCAGGGATTATGTGGAAAAGGTTTTTGGCTACGACCTGCACCGGACATGCGACAGGATAAGGCCGGACTACGAGTTTGACGTGACATGCCAAGGCTCTGTCCCCGAATCCATCATTGCTTTCTTGGAGAGTACAGACTATGAAAGCGCCATCCGTCTGGCTATCTCGTTGGGCGGAGATGCGGATACGATGGCTTCCATTGCCGGCGGCATTGCCGAAGCCTTCTATCGCTACATTCCTCCGCACATCGTCCAAGGTGTCCAAGAACGCTTGCCGGATGATTTCAAACAAACTTTGCGCACGTTTTATGCAAGGTACGCGGAAGCCTTATAGCTTTTGCCGGCGAGTCCTATATCGTCGGCAAGCGGCTCTTCTATCAGCCGGTAATCCCCCTTTAAAGTCCTTCCCGATAAATTATTTGCGGAAATATTTCGTCATCTTACAAGAAATTCTTTTCTTTGTAGGACTTTATGCCTTCTCTTGAAGGAAGAAAAACAACATTAAAATATTACCGTTATGAAGATTTCTCACATCGAACACTTGGGCATTGCCGTGACAAGCATCGACGAAGCCCTTCCCTATTACGAGAATGTATTAGGCTTGAAATGCTACAACATCGAAACCGTTGAAGACCAAAAGGTCCGTACCGCCTTCCTCAAAGTGGGGGAAGTAAAGATTGAATTGCTGGAGCCGACTTCGCCGGAAAGCACCATCGCCAAGTTCATCGAAAAGAACGGTGGACGGGGCGGCATGCACCATTTGGCTTTTGCCATCGAAGACGGGGTGGCCAATGCGCTGGCATATGCCGAAGAAAAAGGCGTGCGACTCATTGACAAAGCGCCGCGTAAGGGAGCCGAAGGATTGAACATTGCTTTCCTGCATCCGAAGTCCACCCAAGGCGTGTTGACCGAACTTTGCGAAAAGCCCGAGTGACCTTCGGTGCGGCGGAGAACAAAAACAGACATCAATTTCACCTAAAATAAAATAGCAATGAGTAACCAACAGGAAAAAATCAAAGAACTCATCGACCGCCGGGCGGCAGCACGCTTGGGCGGAGGCGAAAAAGCAATAGCCAAGCAACACGATAAAGGAAAATATACGGCTCGCGAACGCATAGCCATGCTGCTGGACGAAGGCAGCTTTGAAGAGATGGACATGTTTGTCGAGCATCGATGCACCAACTTCGGCATGGAGAAGAAGCACTTTCCGGGCGACGGCGTAGTGACGGGTTGCGGTACCATAGACGGGCGTTTGGTGTATGTCTTTGCACAAGACTTTACCGTATCGGCCGGCTCGCTCTCTGAAACTATGTCCCTCAAAATCTGTCACATCATGGACAAGGCCATGAAGATGGGCGCTCCGGTCATCGGTTTGAACGACTCGGGCGGCGCACGCATCCAAGAGGGCATCAACGCTTTGGCCGGCTATGCTGAAATCTTCCAACGCAATATCCTGGCTTCGGGCGTCATTCCGCAAATCTCAGGCATTTTCGGTCCTTGCGCGGGTGGAGCCGTTTATTCTCCGGCTTTGACGGATTTCACGCTGATGATGGAAGGCACGTCCTACATGTTCCTTACAGGTCCGAAGGTGGTGAAGACGGTGACCGGCGAAGACGTGACGCAAGAAAACCTAGGTGGTGCCAGCGTCCATTCGAGCAAATCCGGCGTGACGCATTTCACTGCCCAAACCGAGGAAGAAGCCCTCAAACTCATCCGCAAGCTCTTGAGCTATATCCCCCAAAACAATCTGGAAGAACCTCCCTATATTGACTGCACAGACCCCATCGACCGTCTGGAAGACTCGCTGAACGACATCATCCCTGATAATCCCAATAAACCGTATGACATGTATGAAGTCATTGGCGCTATCATTGATAACGGCGAGTTTTTGGAAGTACAGAAAGACTATGCCAAGAACATTATCATCGGCTTCGCTCGCTTCAACGGACAATCTGTGGGCATCGTGGCCAACCAACCCAAGTATTTGGCCGGTGTATTGGATAGCAATGCCTCGCGCAAGGGTGCCCGCTTCGTTCGTTTCTGCGATGCCTTCAACATCCCCATCGTTTCGCTGGTAGACGTGCCGGGCTTCCTCCCCGGTACGGGACAGGAATACAACGGCGTTATCCTGCACGGTGCCAAGTTGCTGTATGCTTATGGCGAAGCTACGGTACCCAAGGTGACGGTGACGCTCCGCAAGTCCTATGGCGGCTCGCACATCGTGATGAGCTGTAAGCAACTCCGTGGCGACATGAACTACGCATGGCCTACGGCCGAGATTGCTGTGATGGGCGGCGCCGGCGCTGTGGAGGTATTGTATGCCCGCGAAGCTAAAGACCAGGAAAATCCTGCCCAGTTCTTGGCGGAAAAGGAAGCCGAATACACCAAGTTGTTCGCCAACCCGTATAATGCGGCCAAGTATGGCTACATTGACGATGTTATCGAGCCGCGCAACACGCGCTTCCGCATCATCCGCGCCTTGCAGCAGTTGCAGACCAAGAAATTGACCAATCCGGCCAAGAAACACGGAAATATTCCTCTTTAATCGAACCATTTAAATATGTAGAAAATGAAGAAAGTAAACATAGGAATATTCTTTTCAGTGCTGTTGATGCTGGGCATTTGTTCGTCGTGCACCCAAGACGCGGAGAGCAAGCTGTTGTTGAACGAGGTATTGGTGGACAACCAGACTAACTTCCAAGACGACTACGGCATCCATAGCGCATGGATTGAGATATTCAACAAATCATACGGGTCGGCCAATTTGGCAGGCTGTTATCTGAAGCACAGCAGCCAAGCGGGCGACACGGCCGTGTACTTCATCCCCAAAGGAGACGTGCAGACGCAGATTCCCCCGCGCCAGCATGCTTTGTTTTGGGCAGATAACAAACCCAATCGGGGTACCTTCCACACCAACTTCCTGCTGGAAGCGGACAAAGACAACTGGATAGGTCTTTATGACTCCGGCCGTAACTTGCTGGATCAAGTGACCATCCCCGCCGGAACCTTGGGTGCCGACCAGTCGTATGCCCGCGTGGACGATGCCGCTGCCGAATGGGAAGTGAAAGACGAATCTCCCGAGAAATACGTCACGCCCAGCACCAACAACAAGACGTTGGACAAAAACGTGAAGATGGACAAGTTTGAGCAGCACGACAGCATCGGCATCGGCATGTCCATCACCGCCATGCTGGTGGTATTCGTCGGGCTTATTCTTCTCTACGTTTCCTTCAAACTCATCGGTAAAGCATCCGTACGCTTGCGCACTACCCGTGCCATGAGAGCCAAAGGTATTACCGATCGCGACGAAGCGAAAGAGAAAATGTTGGGACATGCCCCGGGTGAAGTCTATGCCGCCATTTCCATGGCCTTGCACGAGGTGCAGAACGATGTGCACGACGTAGAAGAGACGGTGCTCACCATCACTCGCGTCAAGCGAAGCTACTCGCCTTGGAGTTCGAAAATCTATACCTTGCGCGAGACACCCCAGCATACGCCGCATAAGAAGTAAAGTCCAACCCCTTACATCATTAAATCTGATAAAACAATGAAAGAATATAAATACAAAATCAACGGCAACCTCTACAAGGTAACCGTAGGAAACATTGAAGATAACATTGCCGACGTGGAAGTGAACGGCACCCACTACAAAGTGGAGATGGAGAAGGCTCCGCAACCCAAACCCGTAGTGGTGAAACCTGTTGTGCGCCAACCCGCCACCACGCCGGCTCCCCAAGCTACCCAAGTGAACAAACCGGCCGCTGCCCCCAGCAAGTCGGGCGTGAAATCCCCGTTGCCGGGCGTTATCCTGGAAATCAAGGTGAACGTGGGCGATGCAGTGAAGAAAGGACAGACCGTTGTCATCCTGGAAGCCATGAAGATGGAAAACAGCATCAACGCCGACAAGGACGGCAAAGTGACCGCCATCAATGTCAAGCAGGGCGATTCCGTGCTTGAAGGTACTGATCTCGTAATCATTGAATAGTATGGGAGAATTTGTCAGTTTCTTAAGCCAAAACCTGGCCGACTTCTGGACCTACACAGGCTTTGCCAACGCCACCGTAGGCCATGTCATCATGCTATTGGTGGGCCTGTTCTTCATCTACTTGGCCGTTGCCAAGGAGTTTGAACCCATGTTGCTCATTCCCATCGGCTTCGGCATATTGGTCGGCAATATCCCCTTCAACATGGAGGCAGGCTTGCAGGTCGGCATCTATGAGCAAGGGTCTGTGCTCAATATCCTGTATCAGGGTGTCACGTCCGGTTGGTATCCGCCGCTCATATTCTTGGGCATCGGGGCGATGACGGACTTCTCGGCACTGATATCCAATCCTAAGCTGATGCTGATCGGCGCAGCTGCCCAGTTTGGTATCTTCGGCGCCTATATGATTGCCTTGGCCATCGGCTTCGATCCCATGCAGGCTGGTGCCATTGGCATTATTGGCGGTGCAGACGGTCCTACGGCCATCTTCCTTTCGTCCAAACTGGCTCCGAACCTGATGGGTGCCATTGCCGTGTCGGCCTATTCGTACATGGCTTTGGTGCCGGTCATTCAGCCACCCGTGATGCGACTGCTCACCACGAAGAAAGAACGCCTCATCCGCATGAAGCCGCCCCGCGTGGTATCACATACGGAAAAGGTTATCTTTCCCATCGTGGGCCTGTTGCTGACGTGCTTCCTCGTGCCGTCCGGCCTGCCGTTGCTGGGCATGTTGTTCTTCGGCAACCTGCTGAAGGAGAGTGGCGTGACCCGTCGTCTTGCCAATACGGCCAGCGGCCCGCTGATTGACACCATCACCATCCTGCTGGGCCTGACAGTGGGCGCTTCTACACAGGCTTCCGAGTTCCTGACCACGGACTCCATTTGGATTTTCGTTCTCGGTGCCATCTCGTTCTTCATTGCCACGGCTTCGGGCGTGTTGTTCGTCAAGTTCTTCAACCTCTTCTTGAAGAAAGACAACAAGATCAACCCGCTCATCGGCAATGCAGGCGTGTCCGCCGTGCCCGACTCGGCCCGCATCTCGCAGATTGTAGGTCTGGAATATGACCCGACCAACTACCTGCTGATGCACGCCATGGGTCCGAACGTGGCAGGCGTCATCGGTTCGGCCATCGCTGCCGGTATCCTGCTCGGATTCCTGATATAAAGACTTTGACACATTGACTACGAACGAAGGCGCGGATTACACGGATTGCACGGATAACTGAAACGACACTCTTATCCGTCATATCCGTGAAATCCGCGCCTCTTTGTTCCTATACCTTTATCATTCAATTTACATTCCCAATCATTTATGAGAAAGAACATCTTACTTTCCGGCGTGCTGGGCCTGTTGGCATTGGGCACGCTCCAGGCACAGGACTTCCGCCTGAGCCCTCTCCCCCAAGTGTATGAAGCGCAAGAAGACAGCATCGACATCCCGACGCAATATAGCTTGCAGACCTCTTTGGAGGCCTCGACCCCATCCTTGACCCTGCTGCGCAACCTGCTTCCGGGCGAAGCCCAAGGAGCCAAGTTCCAAATCCGCATCGGCGTACGGGGCGACAAGAGTGTCAAGAAGTTCAACCGCAACATCCCCCAACAGGCCGAAGGCTACTACCTGAAGATAGACAAGAAAGGCATCACCTTGGCCGCCAACGACGAGCGCGGCGCCTACTACGGCGTGCAGACTTTGGCACAACTCCTCACCCTGTCCAAGCTCCCGATGGTGGAAATCACGGACTATCCCGACATCCCCTACCGTGGCGTGGTGGAAGGTTTCTACGGCCAACCCTGGAGCCACGAGGCACGCCTCAGCCAACTGGACTTCTACGGACGCAACAAGATGAACGTCTACATCTACGGTCCCAAGGACGACCCCTACCACAGCACGCCCAACTGGCGCAAGCCCTATCCCGAAAAGGAAGCCAAACAATTGCAGGAGCTGGTGGAGCGCGCCAAGCAGAACAACGTCATCTTCTATTGGGCTATCCATCCGGGACAGGACATCAAGTGGAACGACGAGGATCGCGATTTGCTCCTGAAAAAGTTTGAAAGCATGTACCAACTGGGCGTGCGCGGCTTTGCCGTATTCTTCGACGACATCAGCGGCGAGGGCACCAAAGCGGACAAGCAGGCCGAACTGCTGAACTACATCGACGAGCACTTCATTCAAGTGAAGGACGATGTGTCGCCCCTCATCATGTGTCCCACGGAATACAATAAGTCGTGGACCAACCTGAAGGGCGGCTACCTCACCACGTTGGGCGAAAAATTGAATCCGGACATCCAGGTGATGTGGACAGGCGACCGCGTGGTGGCCACCATCGACAAGCAGACGATGGAGTTCATCAACCCGCTGATTCAGCGCAAGGCATACATCTGGTGGAATTTCCCCGTGTCCGACTATGTGCAGGACCACATCCTCATGGGGCCGGTCTATGGCAACGGCACGGACATCAAGGACGATATGACCGCTTTCGTCTCTAACCCCATGGAGTATGCCGAAGCCTCGAAGATTGCCCTCTACGGCGTGGCCGACTACACTTGGAACTTGGAAGATTACGACGGTCAGCAGTCTTGGGAGCACGCTCTCCGTGTCCTCATGCCCCGCAACGCAAGCTACCTGCGGACTTTCGCCATCCACAGTTCGGACTTGGGCGAGAACGGCCATAAGCTCCGCCGCGAGGAATCGCAGAACATCCGGCCAGCCTTGGAAACTCTCTGCAAGGCCTACAAGGAAAGCGGAAAGATTGACGCAGAAGCCTTTGCCCAAGTGAAGGAAGAGTGCGAGGCCATCTGCGAGGCGGCCGACAAGCTGATTGTCTCTGACGAGAATCCGGCCCTCTTGGCGGAAATCACCCCTTGGCTCATCTACTTTAAGCAACTGGGCTTGTACGGACAAGCCGTATTGCACGCCCTGGAAGTGAAGCAGGAAGGCAAGCAATGCGTGAAGTGCTCGTTGGAGAAAGCACGCCTCCAACGCACGTGGATGGAACAGACCGGCAAGCATCTCAACGAGAAGGCTACCCAGCCCGGCGTGAAGTGCGGAGGCAGATACCTCTTGCCCGCCTTTGACGAGTTGTTGGAAGCGGCCGCTAGGTAAACTGTCGTAATATAGGAGAACGATAGCAGCACTGCCTGGGGACCCCGCAGTGCTGCTGTTATTGCATATAAGATAGCTGTTATCCCTCTTTTTGCCCGTTGCTTAATGACATAAACTATCTACTTGTTTAGCAATCATCTTTTTAATTCGTCATCATCCATATTATGAACCTAAGAAACTTACCCCTCAATTTCCCGGCAAAGGCGCTGGTTAGCATCGCCCTTGCCGGAATGTATTTTTTTACTTCGTGCTCTTCGCCTACCCAGCCGAACGATTTGACCATTCGGCTAGGTGACGGGATGAATGAAGCGGCTATAGAATTTGCCGTGCAGGATTTCTTTGCCGACATCGACTACATCCCTTTGGAGACCAACGACAGTTCCCTGATAGGCAATGTCCCTCATGCTACGGTGTTGGACACCATCCTGTTGGTATCCAGCACCAAACAACCGCTGAAAGCCTTTGATCGCTCTACCGGGAAATACCTTCGCGACATAGGCCACATAGGGAATGACCCCCAAGGCTACTCCTGTGACTCTTGGGGAAGCATCCGCTATTGGGTAGACAAGGACCAAGGCCAGGTTTATTTCATGGGTTGGAACAATGACTTCGTGCGCTATGACCTGAATGGCCAGTATAAAGGCACCCTCTCTGTAGACGAATCCCAATGCAACCTGTTTCAAGACTATTTCCTGATTCGTGCCGACACGATTTGGGCGCATAATAAACTGCGCCTCTCTCCGGAACTGCCCTCTGTTTCCTACCTTTCCATGCAGACATCGGAAGTCACCCCCGTCTTTACTTGGGACTCCATGCTGCTGCCCATCGAAGAAGTGCTGTCCATTTCGGTGATTTATGGGGGCCATGTGGCCTATGGAGGAGATGTGACTATGGCCTTACTCTCCGGCGACCGGAAGTTCTATACCGCAGTAGATAGCCCGTCGCTCTGGTTATCCGGCTCTACTGTCAGACTGAAGCAGGACTTCAACGATACCATTTACACGGTATCACCTGCCGGACTGATTCCCTACAAAGTCATTGATTTAGGAAAATGGCATTGGGATGAGAAAGACCAGTACCAGGTCAGCGGCTGCAAAGACAAAATCCACATCGACTATGTGTTGGAAACAGACCGCTACTTCTATTTCCACTTCCAAACCGGTTTTTATACGGATGAAGCCCGGAGCTATTGCGCTTTCTATGACAAAAGAAACGGCAAGGTTTCCGTAGCCCAAAGCGACAAATTGTTAGACAACTCCAACAATCAATCCCTGCAAATCCGGGGCGTTGCTTCGGATGACAGTTTCTTTGCCTTGTTGAAACCGGAAGATTTGCTTCCTGAGGCAATCAGCCGGTTGAAGATAGGAGAGGAAGACAATCCCGTGCTTGTCATCCTGAAGTAATATTCAAGAACAAGCAAGAAGAGGGTGCGCCGTTGTTGGCGACGCACCCTCTCATCTTATATCTTATGTCTTAAGCGGGCAGCCTATTATTCAGCCAGCTTGCCGTTAGAACCAAGCACGTTGATGATTTTGTGCTTGTACAGTTTCTCCATTTCGTCGCGGGCCGGACCCAGGTACTTGCGCGGGTCGAACTCGGCGGGCTTCTCGGCGAATACCTTGCGGACAGCAGCCGTCATGGCCAAGCGGGAGTCAGAGTCGATGTTGATCTTGCAAACGGCAGACTTGGCAGCCTTGCGCAACTCGTCTTCGGGGATACCGATGGCAGCTTCCAGCTTGCCGCCGTATTGGTTGATCATGTCTACATACTCTTGAGGAACGGAAGAAGATCCGTGCAGCACGATGGGGAAGCCCGGCAGTTTCTCCATCACAGCGTCCAACACGTCGAATGCCAAGGGAGGAGGAACCAAGCGGCCCGTAGCGGGGTCAACGTGGCACTGTTCGGGTTTGAACTTGTAAGCGCCGTGCGACGTGCCGATAGAGATGGCCAAGCTGTCGCAGCCCGTGCGGGTAGCGAAGTCGATTACTTCTTCGGGGTTGGTGTAAGTATGGTGTTCGGCAGATACTTCATCTTCCACACCAGCCAATACGCCCAATTCGCCCTCAACGGTTACGCCGTATTGGTGAGCATAGTCGACCACCTTCTTCGTCAAAGCCACATTCTCTTCGTAAGGCAGGTGAGAACCGTCGATCATTACGGAAGAGAAGCCCATGTCTACGCAAGACTTGCACAGTTCGAAGCTGTCGCCGTGGTCCAGGTGCAGGACGATTTCAGGATGTTCGCATCCCAATTCCTTGGCATACTGAACGGCGCCTTCGGCCATGTAGCGCAGCAATGTCTGGTTGGCATAGTTGCGGGCACCCTTGGAAACTTGCAGGATAACCGGGCTCTTTTCTTCGGAAGAAGCTTTGATGATAGCCTGCAACTGCTCCATGTTGTTGAAGTTGAATGCCGGGATGGCATAACCGCCTTTGATGGCGCGCGCAAACATCTCTTTGGTGTTTACGAGACCTAACTCTTTGTAATTAACCATGTTGTTTAAGTTTTATTGTTAGTGAATCAAATTCTATGCAAAAGTAAGCATTCTCCTTTAAATACAAAACACTATCGGGCAATTTATTTTGACCGGATTCCTTGGATTTGCAAACAATTTAAAGACATGGAACATCATTTAACAAAACAAAAGGCCTGCCTCCGCACCCATGTTCCTTGGGAAGGAAGCAGCGAGGGACAGGAGCGGCGCGATTTTCCATTTCCGGCCCCCCATGGGTCTTATAAGCGTATATATAAATAAGGTGTGAACATCGCAAGGGTAGGAGGAGAAGTTTCGGAAGCGGCTGCTAAAAGTGCGTTCTCCATGCCATAAAACCTGTCAACGCCTGCTATAAATTCCATCTTTAGGCTGAAGATGCCCGTCTGTAGCTTGCAGATGTTCATCTTTAGCCTACAGATGTCCATCTTTAACCTACAGATGGAAAATGATTAATACCCTGTCAAGTAAAAGTTGAAGCGAAAGAATTTATTAAAGGACAGGTGAGAAAAGAGGCTCTTTCTGCATGAAATGCGTATCTTTGGCTGGTAATTTTGATGCAAAACCTGTTACTTTCGTTACATGTATCAAAATTACATGCCTTTGAAACATGCGTGACAGCCTTGCGATGCGCTTCTCCCTACTTTTGCTGACGGAAAACATCCTCGGCAAGGATGTAGCGAGAATGAATCAATCTTTATTAATGAACTTTAAAAACACAGTAAGGATGAAAAACATCAAACAAAGGATCGGCGCCCTCGTGGTGCTGTTGTTTGCCGGGCTAGCGGTATTTGCCCAGCAGATGCAAGTGAAAGGGACAGTCGTCGACAAGGCGACAGGCGAGACCATCATCGGGGCTTCCGTGGTGGAGGCCGGTACCCAAAACGGAGTGATTACGGACTTCGACGGCAACTTTACTCTGTCCGTGTCCGAAGGCGCTTCCATTGTCATTACTTATATCGGTTATAAGGATGTCACGGTGAAAGCGGCTCCTTCGTTGCGCATCGAGATGGAAGAGGACAGCAAGATGCTGGACGAGGTGGTGGTGACAGGTTACACCACGCAACGCAAAGCCGACCTGACGGGTTCGGTCAGCGTAGTATCGGTAGACGAATTGCAGACGATTTCCGACCCCGACCCGATGCGCGCCCTGCAAGGCAAGGTGCCGGGCATGACGATTACGGCCAACGGTTCGCCGAGCGGCGTGGGCACGGTCCGCATCCGTGGTATCGGTTCGTTCAATTCTTCACAAGACCCGTTGTACATTGTGGACGGTGTGCCCACGACACGCGCCTTGAACTCGTTGAACGCAAGCGACATCGAGAGCATGCAAGTGCTGAAGGATGCCGCATCCTCCTCCATCTACGGTTCGCGTGCCTCGAACGGCGTCATCATCATCACGACCAAGCAGGGCAAGAAAGGCGACAAGATCAAGGTGGATTTTTCCGCCAACCTGACGGCCCAGTTCTACACCTCGCAATCCATGATGAAACTGTTGGATGCAGGCGGATATGCCACGGCCATGGCCCAGGCTGCGCTGAACGACGGGTTGGACCCGGTGGCCTACGCTAGCAATTACGGCCTGAACCTGAACGCGGCCAACGGCACGCCCATCACGGTTTGGAATCCCGCCACAAACAGCTATGTGGATTATACGGTGAACGGCCTCTATGACGGCTATATCAACCAGAAGCGCACGATGCGCTATTCGGATACTGACTGGCTGGATGCCATCACCCGCACGGGCTTTGCACAGAATTACGATCTGTCCGTTTCGAAAGCTAGCGACAAGTCGTCTACGATGTTTTCTCTGGGGTATAAGAAGAACAACGGTATCATCAAGTACACCGACTTCCAAAACATCTCGGCCCGCATGAATTCTTCTTATAACATCAGCAAGTATCTCACGGTGGGAGAGAACTTCACCGTCACCTATACCAGCCAGGTGGACGTGGCCCCGATGGAGAACGCTCTGAAGATGTCGCCCATCGTTCCTGTCTACGAGGAGGATGGCAAGACCTTTTCCGGCCCCGTGGGCAGCATGAGCGACCGCCAGAATCCTCTGCGCGAGGCTTATCACAACAAGGATAACAGTTTGGACTATTGGCGCCTCTTCGGCAATGCCTACGTGGATGTCAAGCCGTTCAAAGGTTTCACGTTCCGTTCGAGCTTTGGCATTGATTATTATAGTTCCTTCATCAACTCGAAGGGGTATACTTACCATTCGGACATCGTGAACAACGACATCGCCAAGACCACCCTTTCGCACAACAACGAGGTCAACTGGACGTGGTCCAATACCGCCAACTATAATTTCAAGGTGGCAGACAAGCACGACATCACCGTGTTGCTGGGTGCCGAGCTGAACAAGCAGACAGTCGTTGATTTCTCCGCCTATTCCGAGGAATATGCCATCGAGACCCCCGACTATATGTGGCCCAATGCCGCCACAGGCACGATGCGCAACACAGGTGCCAAGGTGGGTTACCGCTTGGCCTCCTTCTTCGGCAAGGTTGACTATAACTATGACGACCTGATATTGGCTTCGTTCACCATTCGTCGCGACGGTTCTTCCCGCTTTGGCAAGGACAACCGTTGGGGTACCTTCCCCGCAGCCACGTTGGGCTTCCGTATTTCCAAATTGTTGGAGAAGGACTGGATGGACGACTGGAAAATCCGCGTGTCTTGGGGACGTACCGGTAACCAAGCCATCGACAACAACGCCCAGTTTGGTCTGTATGTGGCTGATTACGGTTTGGACCGTGTGACTTCCACCGCTTACGACTTGTTCTTGCAAGGCAGCGGTCTCTTCCCTTCAGGCTATCGTGCTACGCAATTGGCCAATCCGGATTTGAAGTGGGAGTCTGCCGAGCAGTTCAACGTAGGTACGGACTTTACCTTGTTTCGCGGTTCGCTGTATGGCAGCATTGATGGTTATGTGAAGGACGTAGACGACATGCTCATCAGTCCGGCCTATCTGGGCGCTTTGGGCGAAGGCGGCGCTTCTTGGTTGAATGGTCCCTCGCTGCGCAACTGGGGTATGGAGTTCAGCCTGGGCTACCGCAAAGAACTGGCTTGCGGATTGGGCATCGACATCAATGCCAACGCCGACTTCTTCCGCAACCGTGTGACTTACTTGCCTTCCACGACGACAGGCTCGTATGCCCACACCACGACAGAGAATCTGGTGCAGTCTCGCCAACCTTATGGCTCCCTTGTAGGCTATGTGGCCGACGGCATCTTCCAGAACCAGGCCGAAGTGGATGCTTCGGGACAAGCCAATGCTCGTGTGGGTGGCTTGAAGTATGCCGATTTGGACGGCAATGGCTCCATCACCGATGCTGACCAGACGTGGATATACAACCCCGTTCCCAAGTTCTCTTACGGCTTGAACATTGCGTTGACCTACAAGAACTTCGACCTGAGCATGTTCTGGCAGGGTGTTTGCGACAAGGACGTCTACAACAACCAAAAGTTCCAGACTGACTTCTGGGCAGTGAACGACCCCGGTTCCAACAAGGGTGAGCGCGTATTGGAAGCTTGGACGACGGCCAACACCTCTTCTACCATCCCGGCGCTGAGCACGATGAACACTGCCGACGAGGGACGCGCTTCCAGCTATTTTGTGGAGAACGGTTCTTACTTGAAACTCCGTAACCTGCAGGTGGGTTACTCCTTGCCGAGCAGCCTGCTCGCCAAGCTGAAGATGACCAATGCCCGTATCTATGTGTCAGGCCAGAACCTGCTGACCATCAAGAGCAAAAGCCTGACCTGCACAGACCCGGAAAACCCGGATTGGAACTACCCGCTGGCTACCTCCGTATCGTTCGGCGTACAGATTGGCTTCTAACCTTACACATTATATAATAACTTCAATAACAGACTACAATGAAAAAGATATATACTTTCTTGACCGCTTGTGCATTCGGATTGTCTTTCACAAGCTGCGATGACTTCCTGGACTACCAGCCTACGGCGGTGATTGACGAGGATACCGCTTTCTCTTATCCGGAAGAAATGGTGACGGCTGCTTACGCCATGTTGGGCGACTGCTGGTACACCTATCCGTTCAACCTTTGGCCGTATGGCGACCTGACCTCCGACGATTGTCTGAAAGGCGGGTGGGGAACAGGCGACACCAATTACCACCACTTGGAGATTTGGTCTTCACTGTCTTCGCGTAATCCCGATCACATGGACGAACTTTGGTACCGTCTTTATTGTGCCATCTCGCGCTGCAACCGTGCGTTGGTGTCCTTGCAGCAGAACGGAACACAAACTTTAGGAGCCGATGTGGCTGCCCAGCGTGAGGCCGAGGTGCGTTTCCTCCGTGCGCACTTCTACTACAAACTGCTGACGGTCTGGTATCAGGTGCCCTGGATTGACGAGGTTGCTTTCTCGAACAATACCGTTGAGCAGATTTCCAACACGCAGTTCTCCCACAAGGAGCTGATGGAGAAAGTCATCGCCGACTTCCAGACGGCCTACGATGTCCTGCCCGCCACGCAGGCAGACGGTGGCCGCGTGAACAAGATTGCCGCTGCCGCCTACTTGGCCAAGTGCTACTTGGACATGGCTTGGGGCGACGGCTATGAAGCCACCACCGGCCCGGAGCACGTCAACCAGGACTATATGCAACGCGTAGTGGACTATACGGATGATGTGGTGAACTCGCAATACGGCTACTTGGAAGACTTTGGCGACATCTTCCTGCCGGAGAACAAGAACAGCAAGGAATCCATCTTTGCCGTGCAGACCTCGCAATACACCGAGGACAATACCAGTTATGGCCGCGCCAATTGGTCCATCATGTTGAACGGCGCGTGGGGCATCTGGAGTTGCGGATGGGATTGCCACAAGCCCTCGCAGAACCTGGTCAATGCCTTCAAGACCGAGAACGGCTTGCCGATGTTCGACCACTTCAACGACAAGATTGATTATCCCGTCAATGGCCAGCCTACCGCGCAGAAGTGGGACCCGCGTTTGTTCCACACCGTGGGCATGCCGACTTTCCCCTTCAAGTACGAGGAAGAATACACGTTGACCACGGCCAACTCCCGTACCCCCAACGTATATGGCTATTACACCTCGCTGAAGGAGCAGCCGCAACGTTCGCAGGGCGAGATTTACAACGGCAGTTGGCAGGCATTCGCTACGACCGATTACGTATTCCGTTATACGGACGTGATGCTGATGCGCGCCGAGGCCCTTGTGGAGCTGAACCGCCTGGAGGAGGCCCGTGCGATTGTCAACGACATCCGTCAGCGTGCAGCCAATTCCATTGACAAACATATAGCCTATGCCGCCGACCAGTGCGAGATTGCCCTCTATCCCGCCACCTATTTTAGCACCAAGGAACAGGCCCGTGAATGCGTGCAGTGGGAAACCCGCCTGGAGATGGCCATGGAGAACGAACGCTACTTCGACTTGCGCCGTTGGGGCATTGCCAGTGAGACGCTGAATGCCTTCTTCGCCAGCGAGCAACAAGACGTATTCGAGGGACAGACGTATGCGGAATACTATAAGGACGCCCATTATACAGTCGGCAAGAACGAGTACTTCCCCATACCGTACAACCAAATGTTCTACATCCCCGGCCTGTACACGCAAAACAGGGGATATGAATAATCCTCCGTTTTCAGTATTTCAATAGGATAAGTGCAGATTTATAAATCCGGTCCCGCCCGCCTGTGACGGGTGGACGGGACACCTTTAGAGACAGATGAAGATTAATTTGTAAAACCTTATCAAACTTTACATCGTATGACAACCTATAAGAACAACCTTCTCCGCTCGGCCCGCGCGTTCAGCCTGGCCCTGCTGCTCGGCACCGCCCCGATGGCCTGGGCCGACAATAATCCCCAATTCTCCGTACGCCACCTGGCCAGCGAGCAAAACCTCATTGCCGTGCAACAGGCGACGAAGTACCTCCTCCTGCCCGTGCAGGACAATGCCCCCGAGGCCAAGGTCTACCTCATCGGGCGCGACAACCACTATCTGGGCGAGGGCGTCAATGTCCGCCTGGCTCGCGAGCGGGTCGATTACTATGTGCCGCTGGACCTCTCCGCCGCCTCGGACGGGGACATCACCGTGGAGGTGCAGGGCTTGCCCGCCGATGCCCTCTGCTGGAAGAAGCTGAAGCTGTCCGACACCTTCGACACCAAGAACTGCGAGAAGTTCCGTCCCCTCTATCACCATACTCCTGCCTATGGCTGGATGAACGACCCCAACGGGATGTTCTACCTGGACGGCACATGGCACCTCTACTTCCAGCACAATCCCTACGGTTCCACTTGGGGCAACATGACGTGGGGACACAGCACCAGCACCGACCTCATTCACTGGCAATATCAGGGCACGCCCGTCCTGCCCGATGCTCTGGGCACCATCTTCAGCGGCTCCTGCGTGGTGGACACGGACAACACCGCCGGCTTCGGCGCGGGCGCGGTGGTTGCCTTCTACACCTCCGCCAAACCCTCACCCTGGGGCGACAGCCAGTCGCAGAGTTTGGCCTACAGCACGGACGGCGGACGTACCTTCACCAAGTATGCCGACAATCCCATCCTGACCTCCCAGAAGCGTGACTTCCGCGACCCGAAGGTCTTCTGGTATGCGCCGGGCAAGCATTGGGTGATGATACTCGCCGCCGGGCAGGAGATGGAGATTTATTCCTCCCGCAGCCTCAAGGAATGGAAGTACGAAAGCTCCTTCGGCCGCAACCAGGGTG
Source organism: uncultured Bacteroides sp. (assembly GCA_944322365.1). GTDB lineage: Bacteria > Bacteroidota > Bacteroidia > Bacteroidales > Bacteroidaceae > Bacteroides. The sequence goes on along the minus strand of CALUOW010000012.1, from coordinate 3,060 downwards.
CGCACGGCGGGGTGTGGGAGTGTCCCGACCTGTTCGAGCTGCCCGTGGAAGGCACCAAAGAGAAGCGTTGGGTGCTCATCTGCAACATCAATCCAGGTGGTCCCTTCGGCGGCAATGCGGCGCAATACTTCGTCGGCACGTTCAATGGCAAGAAGTTCACTAACGAGTCGCCCACTCGCACCAAGTGGATGGACTGGGGCAAGGACCACTATGCTACCGTCACCTTCAGCAACGCTCCGGACGGACGGGTGGTGGCCTTCGGCTGGATGAGCAACTGGCAATACCAAGGCGTGTTGCCCACGCTGCAATACCGGGGCGCCAACACCATCGCCCGCGACCTCTCCCTCTACCGGCAAGACGGCGAACTACTGCTGCGCTGTGCCCCTTCGCCCGAGATAGAGGCGGCCCGCACGGACGCCCGCAACTTCCCCTCCTTCCGCGTCAACGATAGCTATGAGATACCTTCGCTGCTGGAGGACAACACGGGTGCCTACGAGATTGAACTCGAACTGAAGAACAGCGGCTCGGAGCGCATCATCCTGACTTTCTCCAACGCCAAAGGCGAGAAGGTACACATGCACTACGATGTGGCTCGCCACCAGTTCGTGATGGAGCGCAGCGAGAGCGGCCTGACGGACTTCAGTGCCGACTTCCCGGCCATGACCGTGGCTCCTGCTGCCGATACGGACCACATCCGCCTGCGCCTCTTCGTGGACCGCTCCAGCATCGAGGCTTTCGGCGATGACGGCAAGTTCGTGATGACCAACCGCGTCTTCCCCTCTGAACCCTACAACACGCTGACGTTCGAAACGTGGCGCGGCAGCTTCCAAGTGAAGGGGATGAAAGTGTATCGCATCCGGTAAATAGGAATTTATAAGTTGACAAGGGGACGAGTTAACGAGGCAACAAGGCCTATTAGTAAACAGACTTACAAGTGATAAGCCCTGTCCTCGTAGTCTTGTTAACTTGTCAACTCGTCAACTAAATTATCATTTAACTTCTACCTTTATGAACAACAAAAGCAATATATCCAAACTTCTGCCCGTCATGCTCTGTTTCTTTGCCATGGGCTTTGTGGACCTGGTGGGCATCGCGTCCAATTATGTAAAAGAAGACCTCGGCCTCTCGGACGCGCAGGCCAACATCTTCCCCTCGTTGGTTTTCTTTTGGTTCCTTATCTTCAGTGTGCCTACGGGCGTGCTGATGAACCGCATCGGACGGCGCAAGACCGTTCTGTTGAGCTTGGTAGTGACGGCCGTGTCCCTGCTGCTGCCCATCTTCGGCGACAGCTACGGGCTGATGCTGTGCTCGTTCTCCCTGCTGGGCATCGGCAATGCGCTGATGCAGACCTCGCTCAATCCGTTGTTGAGCAATGTCATCACGGGCGACAAACTAGCTTCGTCGCTGACATTCGGGCAGTTCGTCAAGGCCATTGCCTCGTTCCTAGCCCCGTACATCGCTATGTGGGGCGCCACGCACGCCATCCCCGACTTGGGACTGGAGTGGCGCGTGCTCTTCCCCGTCTATATGGTCATTGCCGTGATTGCCATCCTGTGGTTGGGCGCCACGCAGATTGAGGAGGATCAGCCCGACCGCGCTTCCGGCTTCGCGGACTGTTTCCGCCTGTTGGGCAATCCGTTCATCCTGCTGTGCTTCCTGGGCATCATGTGTCACGTGGGTATCGACGTGGGCACCAACACCACCGCGCCCAAGCTCCTGATGGAGCGTCTGGAGTTGACGCTCGACGAGGCTTCGTGGGCCACGAGCCTGTACTTCATCTTCCGTACCTTGGGTTGCCTGAGCGGCACGTTCATCCTGAGCCGCTTCAGTTCGCGGTCGCTCCTGTGGGTCAGCGTGGGGATGATGCTCCTGGCCATGGTGGGACTGTTGGCATCGGACGTGCACTACATTATATATATATGTATCGCGCTCATCGGCTACGGCAACAGCAATGTCTTTTCCATCTGTTTCTCCAACGCCCTGTTGGCTATGCCGCAGAAGAAGAACGAGATTTCCGGCCTGATGATTATGGGTCTCTTCGGCGGCACGGTCTTCCCGCTGCTGATGGGCTTTGCCAGCGACGGGCTGGGTCAGAGCGGCGCCGTGGCGGTGATGACTGTCGGCGTGCTGTACCTAATATTCTATGCAGGGAGGTTGAAGAAGGCATAAATAGGAATTTAATTCTTTAGACGCAGATGACGCAGATGGCGCTGATTTATAATTTCGGATGGCAGATAGTCAGTTAATAAAGATAATGAATCTGCGTCATCCGCGTCATCTGCGTCTGAAAAATCATCACCGATAAATTATCATTTACCAAATCATTTAACACCAACATATCATGAATCATATCGTAGTAGGAATGGGCGAGGCACTGTGGGACGTGCTGCCCGAAGGAAAGAAACTGGGCGGGGCACCCGCCAACTTTGCATACCATGTATCCCAGTTCGGCTTGGACAGCCGCGTGGTCAGTGCCGTGGGCGAGGACAAGCTGGGCATGGAGATTCTGGAGAGCTTTCGCGAAAAGGGATTGAACGGCATGGTGGAGACCGTGCCCTATCCCACGGGGACGGTGCAGGTGACGCTGGACGATGCCGGTGTGCCCTGCTATGACATCAAGGAAGGCGTGGCGTGGGACAATATCCCCTACACCGTGTCGCTGGATGGATTGGCCCGGCAGACGCGTGCCGTGTGCTTCGGTTCGTTGGCACAGCGCAGTGTCGTGTCGCGCGAGACCATCGGACGTTTTCTCGACGTGATGCCCGACGGCGAAGGTCAGCTGAAGATATTCGACATCAATCTCCGCCAGAATTTCTACACCAAGGAAGTGCTGTGTCAGTCGATGCGCCGATGCAACGTGCTGAAGATTAATGACGAGGAACTGGTGACCGTCAGCCGTATGTTCGGCTACCCGGGTATTGACCTGCAGGACAAGTGCTGGATATTGCTGGGCAAGTACGACCTGAAGATGCTCATCCTGACCTGCGGCGTCAATGGCAGCTACGTCTTCACGCCCGGCAAGGTCTACTTCCAAGAGACGCCGCGCGTGCAGGTGGCCGA
>CALUOW010000011.1 GCA_944322365.1 uncultured Bacteroides sp. | reverse complement strand
GACGTTTAGCTCAGCTGGTTCAGAGCGTCTGCCTTACAAGCAGAGGGTCGGCGGTTCGAATCCGTCAACGTCCACACTAACATATCTCGCACATCCGCATTCAAAAGAAAGACGGACGTTTAGCTCAGCTGGTTCAGAGCGTCTGCCTTACAAGCAGAGGGTCGGCGGTTCGAATCCGTCAACGTCCACACAATTTATTAGTTGTGTACTTAAAAGAATGCCATAAGGAGTAGCCCTGTAAGTGATTTATCGGGCTACTTATTTTTTTATATTCCTCCCCCTCCTATCCGAAGAGGCAGCGGAAAGCTTCTTCGACCTTGCGGACAGGCACGAGTTCTATTTTTATCTTCCCCACATTTAATCCCTGCATATTCTGCCGGGGCAGCAAAAAACGGCGGGAACCCAGTTTCTCAGCCTCGCCGATGCGCTGTTCGATGCGGTTGACAGGGCGTATCTCGCCGGACAATCCCACTTCGCCCGCCATACACGCGTCCGTCTCGATGGCCACGTCCATGTTACTGCTCAGTATAGCACTGATGACAGCCAGATCGATGGCGGGGTCGTTCACCTTCAATCCGCCGGCAATATTCAGAAAAACATCTTTCTGCGCCAGTTTGAAACCCACGCGCTTCTCCAGCACAGCCAGCAACATGTTCATGCGCCGGATGTCGAAACCGGTGGCCGAACGTTGAGGGTTGCCATAGACGGCACTGCTCACCAAGGCTTGCGTCTCGATGAGAAAAGGACGGACGCCTTCAATGGCCGACGCTATGGCCACGCCGCTCATGCCTTCGTGATCCTGGCTGAGCAACAGTTCGGACGGGTTGCTGACGGGGCGCAATCCATCTTGGCGCATCTCGTAGATGCCTAGCTCGGCAGTGCTGCCAAAACGATTCTTGATACTGCGTAGGATGCGATACATGTAGTGCTGGTCTCCTTCAAATTGCAGCACGGTGTCCACGATGTGCTCCAACACCTTGGGCCCGGCAATGCTTCCCTCTTTGTTGATGTGCCCGATGAGGATAACAGGCGTGTGACTCTCTTTGGCGAAGCGCAGGATGGAGGCTGCGCACTCTCTTACTTGCGAAATACTGCCGGGCGACGACTCCAATGCCTCGGTCGATATGGTTTGGATGGAGTCTATCACCACCAACTCGGGCTGCGTGTTTTTGACATGCACGAAGATTTGCTCCAACAATGTTTCGCAGACAATGAGGCAATCGCTTGACGTGCGCGCCAGTCGGTCGGCTCGCAACTTCAACTGACGGGCACTTTCTTCGCCGGAAACATAGAGGATGCGCTTTTCGGGCATGCGCAACACGGTCTGTAGGACAAGGGTAGATTTGCCTATGCCCGGTTCGCCGCCTATCAACACCAACGAACCGCGCACCAATCCGCCGCCCAGCACGCGGTTCAGCTCGTCATCGTGCAGGTCGATGCGCGGCTCTTCGCCGGCACTGATTTCGCTCAGCGCGACAGGCTTGGCTTTGTTTGCCGCGAAAGGCGAAGCGGCAACCGTCTTTCCGCCGGACGGCTCCTTGCGCACGATTTCTTCCACATACGTGTTCCACTGTCCGCAGGCAGGACACTTGCCCACCCACTTGGGCGATTCTTGCCCGCAGTTGCTGCATACATAAACGGTCTTTTCTTTTGCCATATTCCTTGCATATTTGCCCCCAAAGGTACGATTATTATCCGTAATATCCCCCATTTTGGCCATTCTCTGCATTTTTATCGCAAAAAAGTGGCCGAAAGTGATAGATTGAATGCAATTATTGTTACTTTTGCAACATCTTATCAAAAAAGAACGATAGAAACAAAGACGATATGAATCTTTATTACCTGCATACCGGAACATCCACGCGCACCATGACCCTTCGGGGTTAGGGATAGTTTTCGTGTTTCTACGTGATACACTTTTTCAGTTTTCTTTTTTCACTTCAAGCGATGCCCGCACGTGGCGGGCTTCCCAAACTTTATTTTACTAACCTGCATTAAAAACAGCATACGATGAAAGTAATGAAATTCGGCGGGACATCGGTAGGTTCCGTGCAAAGCATATTGAGTGTGAAACGTATAGTCGAGGCAGTAGAAGAGCCAGCCATCGTGGTAGTATCCGCCTTGGGCGGCATCACGGACAAATTGATTAAAACCTCGCGCATGGCCGCATCGGGCGATGCCGCCTACGAGGAAGAGTTCCGCGAAATCGTCAGCCGCCATGTGGAGATGGTGAAGCGGGTCTTCCCGGAGTTCGACGCGCAAATGTCCGTACAACGCAAGGTAGGCGAACTGCTCAACGAGCTGAAAGACATCTTCCAAGGCATCTACCTCATCAAGGACTTGTCGCAAAAGACATCGGACACCATCGTCAGCTACGGCGAACGTCTCTCGTCCATCATCGCCGCCGAACTGACAGGCGCGCAATGGTTCGACTCGCGCCAGTTTATCAAGACCGAAAAGAAATACTCCAAACACGTGCTGGACACGGAGCTGACCAACCAACTGGTACGCCAGACGTTCGCCACGCTGCCACGCCGCGCGTTGGCGCCCGGCTTCATCGCCACGGACAAGGCGACGGGCGACGTGACCAACCTGGGAAGGGGCGGCTCGGACTATACAGCGGCCATCATCGCGGCGGCGCTGGACGCGGACAGTTTGGAGATATGGACGGACGTGGACGGGTTCATGACAGCCGACCCGCGCGTCATCTCCACCGCCTATACCATCAACGAGCTGAGCTACGTAGAGGCCACGGAGTTATGCAACTTCGGCGCGAAAGTGGTTTATCCGCCCACCATTTATCCGGTTTGCCACAAAAACATCCCCATCCTCATCAAGAATACGTTTAATCCCGAAGGAGGCGGCACCATCATCAAGCAAGAGGTGAGCGACCCGCAGACGAAAGCTATCAAAGGCATCTCGTCCATCAACGACACGAGCCTCATCACCGTGCAAGGCTTGGGCATGGTGGGCGTCATCGGCGTCAACTATCGCATCTTCAAGGCGTTGGCCAAAAACGGTATCAGCGTCTTCTTGGTGTCGCAAGCCTCGTCGGAGAACTCCACGTCCATCGGCGTGCGCAATGCCGATGCCGACTTGGCGTGCGAGGTGCTGACTACTGAATTTGCCAAAGAAATCGAAATGGGCGAAATATCCCCCATCCAGGCAGAGAAGAACTTGGCCACCGTGGCTATCGTAGGCGAGAACATGAAGCATACGCCGGGCATCGCCGGCAAATTGTTCGGCACGCTGGGGCGCAACGGCATCAACGTCATTGCCTGCGCGCAGGGCGCTAGCGAGACCAACATCTCGTTCGTGGTGGACAGCCGCTTCCTGCGCAAGTCGCTCAACGTCATTCACGACTCGTTCTTCTTGTCCGAATACCAAGTGCTAAACCTCTTTGTCTGCGGCATCGGCACCGTGGGCGGCAGCCTCATCGAGCAAATCCACAGCCAACGCCAGAAACTGATGCAGGAGAATGGATTGCAACTCAATGTCGTGGGCATTGCCGACGCCTCGCACGCGCTCTTCTGCCGCGAAGGCATCGACTTGGCCAACTTCCGCGAGGAATTGCAACAGAAAGGACAGCCCAGCGACATGCAGACGTTGCGCGACGGCGTCATCGGCATGAACATCTTCAACTCCGTCTTTGTCGACTGCACGGCCAGTCCCGACGTGGCCGCCATCTACAAGGACCTCCTTTTGCACAACGTCTCCGTGGTGGCCGCCAACAAGATAGCCGCCTCGTCTGCCTACGATAACTACCGCGAACTGAAACAGATAGCCCGGCAGCGCGGCGTGAAGTACCTCTTCGAGACCAACGTCGGCGCGGGCCTGCCCATCATCAACACCATCAACGACCTCATCCACAGCGGCGACAAAATCCTGAAAATCGAAGCCGTATTGAGCGGTACGCTGAATTATATCTTCAACAAGCTCAGCGCCGACGTGCCCTTCAGCAAGGCGATACGCATGGCGCAGATGGAGCGTTACTCCGAACCCGACCCGCGCATCGACCTCAGCGGCAAAGACGTTATCCGCAAACTGGTCATCTTGGCACGCGAAGCCGGCTACCGCTTGGAGCAGGAAGACGTGGAGAAGCACCTCTTCATGCCGGACGACTTCTTCGAAGGCACGCTGGAAGACTTTTGGAACAAAGTGCCTACGCTGGACGCCCAGTTTGAATTGCGCCGCCGCATCCTCGAAGAAGAGAACAAGCATTGGCGCTTTGTCGCCCGCCTGGAAGACGGCAAGGCCAGCGTCGGATTGATGGAAGTGGGCCGCGACCACCCATTCTATACGTTGGAAGGCAGCAACAACATCATCCTGCTGACCACCGAACGCTATCACGACTACCCGATGATGATTCAAGGCTACGGCGCGGGGGCAGGCGTGACGGCGGCGGGTGTCTTTGCCGACATCATGAGCATCGCCAACGTCTGACGGTTCCATCGCCACTGGAACCGGGTTCCATCGCCACTGGAACCGGGTTCCACCGCCACTGGAACCAAGTTCCACCGCCACTGGAACCGAGTTCCACCGTACAGGGAACTCCGTACCTAAGAAATTTTGTTCCGTATTTTGTATAAACTCAATTCTACATACGCTTATGAAACACATTATCATATTGGGCGACGGCATGGCCGATTGGGCCGTCCCGTCGTTGGGCGGCAAGACGCTGCTGCAAGCCGCATACACCCCGTACATGGACCTGCTGGCGCGGCAAGGACGGAACGGACGCCTCGTCACCGTAGCTCCCGGTTTCCATCCAGGCAGCGAGGTGGCCAACATGTCAGTCTTGGGCTACGACCTCCCCAAGGTGTACGAAGGGCGCGGCCCGCTGGAAGCAGCCAGCATCGGCGTCGAATTACAACCCGGCGACATGGCCATGCGCTGCAACTTGGTTTGCATCGAGGGGGACATCCTCAAGAACCACTCTGCCGGGCACATCACGACGGAAGAGGCTGACATCCTCGTCCGATACCTGCAAGAACAACTGGGCGACGACCGCATCGCTTTCTACACCGGCGTGCAATATCGCCATCTGCTGGTGGTGAAAGGCGGCGACAAGCGCATCGATTGCACGCCGCCGCACGATGTCCCGTTGAAGCCGTTCCGCCCGTTGCTGGTGAAAGCGCAATGCCCCGACGCACAGCCCACGGCCGACTTGCTGAACGACCTTATCCTCCGTTCGCAAGAGTTGCTGCGCCATCATCCGCTCAACCTGCGCCGCATGGCCGAAGGCAAGGATCCCGCCAACAGCATCTGGCCGTGGAGTCCCGGCTACCGACCGCAGATGGAGCCGTTCAGCAATCGTTTTCCGCAAGTACGCAGCGGGGCGGTCATCACCGCCGTAGACCTGATCCGGGGCATCGGGCATTATGCCGGCCTGCGCCGCATCGATGTAGAAGGAGCCACGGGACTATACGACACGAATTACGAGAACAAAGTCCGCGCCGCACTTGACGCTTTGCGCACCGACGATTTTGTCTACCTGCACGTCGAAGCCAGTGACGAAGCAGGCCACGAAGGAGACATCGCCCTGAAGATACAGACCATCGAAAACCTGGATCGCCGTGCCGTTGGCCCCATCTACGAAGCAGTGAAGACGTGGGCCGAACCTGTCGCCATCGCCATCCTGCCCGACCATCCCACCCCCTGCCAACTGCGCACGCACACAGCCGAGCCTGTCCCCTTCCTCATCTGGCGTCCCGACATCGCGCCCGACGACGTGCAGGCCTTCGACGAAGTATCTGCCTGCAACGGCGCCTATGGCTTGCTGAAGGAAGACCAATTTATCAAGATATTCATGAACCAAATCTAACGATGAACGTTAAGAAAAACCGAATGCTCAACGTTCACCACTAATCATTAACCGAAGATGAACTACTACAGTACCAACCATCAATCCCCCGCCGCCACCCTGCAAGAAGCCGTAGTGCGCGGTTTGGCTCCCGACAAGGGACTTTATATGCCCGAACATATTCAACCGCTCCCGCAGGAGTTCTACAACGACATCGACCGCCTGACTTTCCAAGATATGGCTTGCCGCGTGGCCGACGCCTTCTTTGGCGAAGACATCCCGCAAGAGACGTTGCACGACATCGTTCGCGACACGCTCAGCTTCGACGTCCCCTTGGTGCGCGTCGGCGGCCCCATCTTCTCGCTCGAACTATTCCATGGGCCTACGCTGGCCTTCAAAGACGTGGGTGCCCGCTTCATGGCCCGCCTGCTGGGCTACTTCATCCACCGCGAGGGCGAAGGCGAAGTCAACGTCCTGGTAGCAACGTCCGGCGACACGGGTAGCGCCGTGGCCAACGGTTTCTTGGGCGTAGAAGGTATCCGCGTCTACGTGCTCTACCCCAAAGGAAAAGTCAGCGAGATTCAAGAAAAGCAATTCACTACGTTGGGGCAAAACATCACGGCCATCGAAGTGGACGGCACCTTCGACGATTGCCAAGCCTTGGTGAAGGACGCCTTCATGGACGAAACGCTGAATGCCCACATGCGGCTGACCAGCGCCAACAGCATCAACGTGGCGCGCTTCCTGCCGCAGGCTTTCTATTATTTCTATGCATACGCCCAGTGGCGCAAGCAGACGGGACAACCGGCCGGCGCACGCCCCGTAGTGTGCGTGCCCAGCGGAAACTTTGGCAACATCACCGCCGGATTGTTTGCCGCCCGCATGGGATTGCCCGTCCGCCGGTTCATCGCCGCCAACAACCGCAATGACATCTTCTACCAGTACCTGCGGACAGGCGTTTACAGCCCACGACCCAGTATCGCCACCATCGCCAATGCCATGGACGTGGGGGCGCCCAGCAATTTCGCCCGCATCTTGGCGCTCTACGGCAACAGCCACAAGGACATCTGCGCGGACATCAGCGGCGCCACCTACACGGACGAGCAGATTGCCGACACCATGCGCAAGGTGTGGAAGGAAAACCATTACCTGCTGGATCCTCACGGAGCGTGCGGATGCCGCGCTTTGCAGGAAGGACTTCGCGAAGGCGAAGAAGGTATCTTCCTGGAGACGGCCCATCCCGCCAAATTCAAAGATACCGTAGAGGGCATCATCGGACAACCCGTGGACGTGCCTGCCAAGCTCCAAGCCTTCATGCAAGGCAGCAAGCAAAGCGTAGCGATGCCGAAAGACTTCGGCCACTTCAAGGAATACCTGATGGGGCAATGAGCGACAACCTATTCATCAGACACCATAACCCATACTTACATTAATTTAAAGACATGAACATCGATTTTATTACCATAGGAGAACGCCTGCTGGCAGGCGGCATAGCTTTGGGCGGGCGCATCTTGGGCGCACTGATCATCTTCTTGGTGGGCCGACTGCTCATCTCGTTTCTCAACAAGATGCTGGCGCGCATCCTCGAACGACGCAAGGTGGACGCCGGCATACAGACCTTCCTCAAGAGCTTGGTGAACATCTTGCTGATGGTGCTGCTCATCGTGGCCATAGTAGACCAACTGGGCATCGAGACCACCTCGTTTGCCGCCTTGCTGGCATCGGCGGGCGTGGCCGTCGGCATGGCTTTGAGCGGCAATCTGCAGAACTTTGCCGGCGGACTCATCATCCTGCTCTTCCGCCCGTACAAGGTAGGCGACTGGATTGAGTGCCAAAACGTGAGCGGCTCGGTGCGCGAGATACAAATCTTCCACACCATCCTCACCACCGCCGACAACAAGGTGGTCTACATCCCCAACGGATCGGCATCAAGCGGCGTCATCGTCAACTACAGCCGCGAAGACACACGCCGCGTAGAATGGGTAGTGGGCGTGGAGTATGGCGAGCACTACGACCGGGTGGAAGACACCGTCCGCCACATCCTGGCCGCCGAGAAACGCATCCTGACGCAGCCCGAACCCTACGTGGCGCTCAGCGCGCTGGACGCGAGCAGCGTCAACGTCGTCATCCGCGTGTGGGTGAAGAACAGCGATTATTGGGGCGTCTACTACGACGTGAACCGCGCCATCTACGAGGAGTTCAACCGCGCAGGCATCGGCTTCCCCTTCCCGCAACTCACCATCCATACGGCAAAGGACTGACAGTTTGCCCCCTTCCTCGCCGGATGAGGGTATGCCGGAAACAGGGAAAAGACAAGTTTCCGGCATATCCTCTTTTTCATGCCCCTCTCCCATCCCTCCCCGCCGGGAAGAAGCGGTCAATAAAAAAACTGCCCAACGGAGAGCATCCGTCAGACAGTCTAAAAAAGGAGTTGTGCTATGAGTAGCGGGACCCGGGATTGAACCGGGGACCTCATGATTATGAATCATGCGCTCTAACCAGCTGAGCTATCCCGCCATCGTTTCTCGATTGCGGGTGCAAAGATAGAGCTTTTCCTTGAACTGGCAAAGGATTCCGGCAGTTTTTTTCAGAAAAAATCGTCCTCCTTTCTTCATCATCCCTGCAAACGCCTGGTAATGAGCCATCAGGAAACCTATATCGCCCGGCAGCGGCGCCTATATCTCCCGCAAGCTGCGGATATATCTCCGGGAAGGAGCGGATATATCGGCCGGGAAGAGGACCTCAAAGACGACTTGCCGAAAGAAAGCGGATGCCTCGCCGAAGGATTGACCGCGCCTCGCCGAAGGATTGGAAACGGGAAAATGCCGCCTAATACTTAAAAGTAGTGAAATATGTGCGTTATATGAAGAAAAGTGTTTAACTTGGCGGCGCAAACTTAAATCAAAACATGGAAAGGAAAAAGATTCATTTAGAGTATTTGTTGAATGCTACGTCCAAAAACATACTTTGGGAAGCCATCAGTACGCCGATAGGATTGGAGTCTTGGTTTGCCGACAAGGTCTTGCACAAAGACAAGCGGGTGACCTTCTGCTGGGGGAAGACCGAGAAACGCGAAGCCGAGCTGGTGGGCGTACGCGCTTATTCGTACATACGCTTCCACTGGCTAGACGCCCCGCGCGAACGCGAGTATTTTGAACTGAAGATGACGAACAGCGAACTGACCAACGACTTCGTGCTGGAGATAACCGACTTTGCGGCATCGGACGAGGCGGACGACACGTGCGAATTGTGGGAGTCGCAGGTCGAAACCCTGCGCCGGACGTGCGGATTTTAGTTACTTTCTGCTAAAAATTTCCCCCGCTCCCGTTTTTATGCTACTTTTGCAGCTTGAACGTACGATACGAACCCAATGCTACGCATAAAAAAGTTAGATATATTCATTCTGAAGAGTTTCTGCCTGCTTTTTGCGGGGACTTTTTTCATCTGCCTCTTTATCTTCATGATGCAGTTTCTGTGGAAATATGTGGACGAGCTGGTGGGAAAGGGCCTCGAACTAAACGTATTGGCCCAATTCTTCTTCTACGCGGCGCTCACGCTGGTGCCCTTGTCCCTGCCTTTGGCCGTGTTGCTGGCAGCGCTCATCACCTTCGGCAACTTCGGCGAGCGTTTCGAATTGCTGGCCATGAAGGCGGCGGGCATCTCGCTGTTGAAAATCATGCGCCCGCTCATCGTCTTCATCACCTTCGTCTCTTGCGTCTCGTTCTACTTCCAAAACGTCATCGGCCCCAAGGCGTACGCCAAGCTCTACACGCTGCTTATCTCCATGAAGCAGAAGTCGCCCGAAGTAGACATCCCCGAAGGAGTATTCTACGACGAGATTGACGGATACAACCTCTACGTCCGCCACAAGGACCGCGACACGGGCATGCTGTACGACGTGCTGATTTACAACTTCGAGAAAGGCTTTGAAAACGCGCAAATCATCAAAGCCGATTCCGGCCGGCTGGAAATGACCGCCGACAAGCAGCACCTCTACCTGCACCTCTACAGCGGCGAGCAATTCGAGAACCTCAAAGACCAAAGCGTCAGCCGCAAGAACATCCCCTACCGGCGCGAATCCTTCCGCGAGAAGCACGCCATCATCGAGTTCGACTCCGAATTCAACATGGCCGACGAGGGCATCATGGGCAACTCGGAGAAGAGCAAGGACATGTGGACGCTGCAAGCCGATGCCGACTCGATGCAGACACGCAACGACAGCATCGGGCGCGCATTCTTCGCCGAAGCCATGCAAACCACCTACGCCCCGCCCGCCAAACTGGACAAACGGGATACCCTGAAGATAGAGGAAGCCGTATGGAGCGAATACAACGTGGACAGCCTGTATGACGTATCCACGTTGAACGAAAAAGAAAAGGTGCTTTCAGCCGCCTCGGCCCGCGCCAAAGACGCGAGCAGCGACTGGAGCTTCAAGAGCCTCAACGTGTCGATAACCGACGCCAACCTGCGCAGACACAACGCCGCTTGGCACGAGAAGCTGACACTCTCGCTCTCCTGCCTCATCTTCTTCTTCATCGGCGCCCCGCTGGGAGGCATCATCCGCAAAGGCGGCTTGGGCATGCCCGTGGTGGTGTCCGTGGCCATCTTCATCATCTATTACATTATTAATAATACGGGCTACAAGATGGCGCGCGACGGCAAGTGGATTGTCTGGATGGGCATGTGGATCAGCACCGCCGTGCTGGCTCCCGTAGGTGCCTTCCTGACCTACAAGTCCAACAAGGACTCCGTGGTGCTCAATGCCGACGCCTACCTCCATTGGATCAAGAAGATACTGGGCCTCCGCAGCGTGCGGCATCTGTACCGCAAGGAAGTAATCATCCACGACCCCGACTATGCACGCCTGCCCGCCGAGTTGCAAGCCCTCTCGGCCGATTGCCGCGCCTATGCCGACAAACACCGCCTGAAGCAGGCTCCCAACTACTTCCGCTTGTGGCTGGACGCGGGCGAAGACAAGGAGATGGAAAGCATCAACGCCCGCATGGAGACTTTGATCGAAGAGATGTCCAACACGAAGTCCCCCACGCTGATAGGCGTACTCAACAACTATCCCATCATCCCGGCGCGTGCCCACGTGCGCCCCTTCCGCGCCTATTGGCCGAACGTGGTTTGCGGCATCTGCTTCCCCGTCGGGTTGTTCTTCTACTTCCGCATTTGGGCCTTCCGCCTCCGCCTGAGCAAGGACATGGAGCGCATCGCCAAAGCCAACGAAGACGCCACCTATGTAATAGGCCAGATACAAGCAGGAAAGATTTGAGTGTGATAATAAAATTCTTAACTTGGAAGATATGGAAAATATAAAGCTAAATTCGATAGAAGAAGCCGTAGAGGCGTTCAAAGCCGGCGAATTTGTCATTGTGGTAGACGATGAAGACCGCGAGAATGAAGGCGACCTGATTATCGCCGCCGAACTGATTACCCCCGAAAAGGTGAACTTCATGCTGAAACATGCGCGGGGAGTGTTGTGCGCCCCCATCACCATCTCCCGCTGCAAGGAGCTGGACCTTCCACACCAGGTGCTGGACAATACATCGGTGCTGGGCACCCCCTTCACCGTGACTGTCGACAAGCTGGAGGGCTGCTCCACGGGCGTATCCGCTGCCGACCGCGCCGCCACCATCCGCGCCTTGGCCGACCCCGCTTCCACGCCGGGCACCTTTGGCCGACCGGGACACATCAACCCGCTCTATGCACAAGACAAAGGCGTCTTGCGCCGCGCAGGGCACACCGAAGCCACCATCGACTTGGCACGCCTGGCAGGCCTCTATCCGGCGGGCGCGCTGATGGAAATCATGAGCGACGACGGCACCATGGCCCGCCTGCCCGAACTCCGCCAATTTGCCGACGAGCACGGATTGAAACTTATCTCCATCCACGACCTGATAGCCTACCGTTTGAAGCAAGAATCCATCGTCGAAAAAGGCGTGGAGGTGAACATGCCTACGGCGTATGGCGACTTCCGGCTGATTCCTTTCTGCCAAAAATCAAACGGCTTAGAGCATATCGCCCTGTTCAAGGGGACGTGGGAAGACGACGAGCCTATCCTGGTGCGCGTCCATTCGTCGTGCGCCACGGGCGACATCTTCGCTTCCAAGCGGTGCGATTGCGGCGAGCAATTGCACAAAGCCATGCAAATGATTGACCAGGCAGGCAAAGGCGTGGTCGTCTACCTCAACCAAGAGGGACGCGGCATCGGCCTGATGGAAAAGATGCGTGCCTACAAGTTGCAAGAAGACGGCATGGACACCGTAGACGCCAACCTTTGCTTGGGACACCTGGCCGACGAACGCGACTATGGCGTAGGCGCGCAAATCTTGCGCGAACTGGGCGTGCACAAGATGCGCCTGTTGACAAACAACCCCGTGAAGCGCGTAGGATTGGAAGCCTACGGGTTGGAAATCAGCGAAATCGTCCCCATCGAGACAACCCCCAACCCGTATAACGAACGCTACCTGCGCACCAAGAAAGAACGCATGGGACATACGTTGCACTTCAATAAATAAAGGAAATCACTGTTTTATAATTAGAATGACTATGAACCAATTATCAGACCGTCTGAACAGCCTGTCGCCTTCCGCGACGCTGGCCATGTCCCAAAAGAGCGCCGAACTGAAGGCCCAGGGCGTGGATGTCATCAACCTGAGTGTGGGCGAACCCGACTTCAATACCCCCGACCATATCAAAGAAGCCGCCAAACAAGCCATCGACGAAAACTATTCGCGCTACTCGCCCGTCCCCGGCTATCCGGCCCTGCGCAACGCCATCGCGGCCAAACTGAAGAACGAAAACGGATTGGACTATGCCGCCACGCAGATTTCGTGCGCCAATGGCGCCAAGCAATCCGTGTGCAACACGATTCTGGCGCTGGTCAATCCCGGCGACGAAGTCATCGTGCCCGCCCCCTATTGGGTCAGCTACCCGGAGATGGTGAAACTGGCCGAAGGCGTGCCCGTCATCGTCTCTGCCGGCATCGAGCAAGACTTCAAGATGACGCCCGCCCAACTGGAAGCCGCCATCACGCCGAAGACAAAGGCCCTGATTCTCTGCTCGCCCTCCAACCCGACCGGCTCCGTTTACAACGCCGAAGAATTGGCCGCGCTGGCCGAAACACTCCGCAAGCATCCGCAAATCATCGTCATTGCCGACGAGATTTACGAACATATCAATTACATTGGCCGCCACCACAGCATTGCCCAAGCGCCCGACATGAAAGACCGCACGGTCATCGTCAACGGCGTGTCCAAAGCCTATGCCATGACAGGATGGCGCATCGGCTTCATCGCCGGCCCGGAATGGATTGTGAAGGCCGTCAACAAGCTGCAAGGCCAATACACGTCCGGCCCGTGCTCCGTCTCCCAAAAAGCAGCCGAAGCCGCCTACACCGGCACGCAGGCTCCCGTCGAAGAGATGCGCCAAGCCTTCCAGCGCCGTCGCGACTTGATTGTCCGCCTGGCCAAAGAAGTTCCCGGCTTCGAAGTCAACGTGCCGGAAGGCGCCTTCTACCTCTTCCCCAAATGCAGCTCTTATTTCGGGAAATCAGCCGGCGGCCGCCAGATAAACACGGCCGAAGATTTGGCCATGTACCTGCTGGAAGTCGGCCACGTGGCATGCGTGGGCGGAACCTCGTTTGGCGCTCCCGACTGCATCCGCATGAGCTACGCGACCAGCGATGAAAACATCGTGGAAGCCATCCGCCGAATCAAAGAGGCATTGGCCGCGCTGAAATAACGCCTCGGAAACGTAGTAATAAAAACTGACGTAACGACCCGCCCGCGCCTCGGTAGCTACCTCGACCCTCCCTTGGTAGCTACCTTGACCTCCTCTCGGTAGCTACCTCGACCTCCCCTTGGTAGCTACCGAGGGAAAACAAAGGTAGCAGAGGATATAAATCATTGATAATCAATACATATTCAAAACAACAAAACCTAAAAAACAACTTTTAAAAACTTTACAGCTATGCCGTACTGGAAAAAAGCATTCAGCAAACGCACCAGCGTCTATTACCCCCAAGCCATCGTGCAGGGCGACCCCGTAGAGACTAAAGACCTGGCCGAAGAATTGGCCTTCGTATCCACCGTGTCCAAATCCGACGTCAACGCCGTGCTGGGCGACATCGCCCGCGTGATGAACACCTTCATGGCCAACGGCAAAAGCGTGCACATCGACGGACTGGGCTACTTCCGCTACGTGCTCGACACGAAAGGCGTGGAGAACCTCGAAGACTTCGACTTCGAAAAGCAAGTGAAGGCCGTGCGCGTGCAATTCACCCCCGAACGCGAGAAGAACAGCAGCGGCGCCTACACCCGCGCCCTGGTGGACACCAAGAAGCTGGAGTGGATTGAACTCAACCCCAACACCGAAGACAAAGACCCGGCACAGGGCGGCGGCACCACTCCCGGCACCGGCGAAGAAGGCGGCGAAGACCTCTTCGGCTAACCGCCCCCGCCGGGCCACGCGCCAACCGCTAAAAAAACACAAGAAAAGGCGGATGCCCGGACGGGCGTCCGCCTTTTTTTCGTACTTTTGCGGAGCAAGAAACGACACGTAATTACATACTAACTAAGCAATATGAACCGAATCATCCGCAAAGAACATTTCTCCGAGAAGGTCTTCAAGCTCGTGGTTGAAGCACCGCTCATCGCCCGGTCGCGCAAGGCCGGGCACTTCGTCATCGTCCGCGTGGGCGAGAAGGGCGAACGCATGCCCCTCACCATCGCCGAAGCCGACCCCGTGGCCGGAACCATCACCCTCGTCGTGCAGGAAGTGGGCCTGTCGTCCACCCGCCTGTGCGAGCTGAACGAAGGCGACTGCATCACCGACGTCGTGGGCCCGCTGGGACAAGCCACGCACATCGAACGCTTCGGCACCGTGGTCTGCGCCGGAGGCGGCGTGGGCGTCGCGCCGATGCTCCCCATTGTCCAGGCCCTCAAGGCCGCCGGCAACCGCGTCATCACCGTGCTGGCCGGACGTACCAAGGAACTCATCATCTTAGAGAAGGAGATGCGCGCCAGTTCAGACGAGGTCATCATCATGACCGACGACGGCTCGTACGGGCAGAAAGGCCTGGTGACGCAGGGCGTGGAGCAGGTCATCCTGCGCGAGAAGGTGGACAAGTGCTTCGCCATCGGCCCCGCCATCATGATGAAGTTTGTCTGCCTGCTGACCAAGAAGTACGGCATCCCCACCGACGTGTCGCTCAACACCATCATGGTGGACGGCACGGGCATGTGCGGCGCCTGCCGCATCACCGTGGGCGGCAAGACCAAGTTCGTCTGCGTGGACGGCCCCGAGTTCGACGGCCATCAGGTGGACTTCGACGAGATGCTGAAGCGCATGGGCGCCTTCAAGCCCTACGAGCAGGAGGAGATGCACAAGCTGGACCATCCCAATACCTGCCAGGCCACCGGCGAACCCGTGCAACAAGAGGAAGACAAGACCCGCAACGCCCCCTGGCGCGTGGAGCTGCGCAAGGCCATGAAACCCAAGGAGCGTACCGCCATCCCCCGCGTCAAGATGCCCGAACTGGACCCCGAATACCGCAGCCACAGCCGCCGCGAGGAGGTGAACCTCGGCCTCAACGAGGAGCAGGCCCTGACCGAAGCCAAGCGTTGCCTGGACTGCGCCAACCCCGGCTGCATGACGGGCTGCCCCGTGGGCATCGACATCCCCCGCTTCATCAAGCACATCGAGAAGGGCGAGTTCCTCCAGGCCGCCAAGACCCTGAAGGAGACCAGCGCCCTGCCCGCCGTCTGCGGCCGTGTCTGCCCGCAGGAGAAGCAGTGCGAGTCGAAGTGCATCCACCTGAAGATGAACGAGCCTGCCGTGGCCATCGGCTACCTGGAACGCTTTGCCGCCGACTATGAGCGCGACAGCGGGCAAATCTCCGTGCCGGAAATCAAGGAGAAGAACGGCATCAAGGTGGCCGTCGTGGGCTCGGGTCCCGCCGGACTGTCCTTCGCGGGCGACATGGCGAAGCTGGGCTACGACGTCACCGTCTTCGAGGCCCTGCACGAGATTGGCGGCGTGCTGAAGTACGGCATCCCCGAATTCCGCCTGCCCAACAAAATCGTGGACGTTGAGATCGACAACCTGGCCAAGATGGGCGTGCAGTTCGAGAAAGACTGCATCATCGGCAAGACGCTGAGCATCGCCGAATTGAAGGAAGCCGGCTTCAAGGGCGTGTTCGTGGCCAGCGGCGCGGGTCTGCCCAACTTCATGAACATCCCCGGCGAGAACAGCATCAACATCCTCTCGTCCAACGAATACCTGACGCGCGTCAACCTGATGGATGCCGCCAGCGAGGACTCGGACACCCCCGTGCCCTTCGGCAAGCGCGTGGTGGTCATCGGCGGCGGCAACACGGCCATGGACTCCGTCCGCACGGCCAAACGCCTGGGTGCCGAGCGCGCAATAATAGTCTACCGCCGCAGCGAGGCCGAGATGCCCGCAAGGATAGAGGAGGTGAAGCACGCCAAGGAAGAGGGCGTGGAGTTCCTCACCCTGCACAACCCCATTGAATACCTGGCCGACGAGCAGGGCCGCGTGAAGCAAGTCGTCCTCCAGAAGATGGAACTGGGCGAGCCCGACGCCAGCGGCCGCCGCAGCCCCGTGCCCATCCCCGGCGCGACGGAGACGCTGGACATCGACCTGGCCATCGTCAGCGTAGGTGTTAGCCCCAACCCCATCGTGCCCCACTCCGTGGAAGGTCTGGAACTGGGCCGCAAGGGCACCATCGCAGTGAACGATGACATGCAGTCGTCCATCCCCTTCATCTTTGCCGGCGGCGACATCGTGCGCGGCGGCGCCACGGTCATCCTGGCCATGGGCGACGGGCGGCGCGCGGCGGCGGCGATGGACAAGCAGTTGCGCGGCTGATAACAAGCATAGCAAGCTATAAAAATAAAAGCACGGATTACGTGGAAAATATATCCCTTATAATCCGTGCTTTCCTATACTATAACTCTATACGAAAAAAGCTATATTCTAACTAACCTTTAATATCTTCATAAGGATAATGATCTTCTTCAGGAAGCTCTGCTTCTATAGATTCACCAATTCTATAAGTTGGATAATATAGCCTTTCAATTAGTTCTGGAACTGGCACATTATTCCAAAAATAAAGAATTTCTTTTGCAGTAGCTATACTATTCAACTTGCCTATACTCTTTAAACGACTAATATCTTTATTGTATTTTGGATTACTAAAGCAATATACCGTATAAGGATGTTTATTAATTGTTATGTATCTCTTATTGTACACGGTTTCTAAATGTTCAAATTTAGTATACCGTTCTAAAGACTCCTTAGTATTTACTTTACTATCATATACAAGAAAGATTTTATCCTCAAGATAAGGTCTATTCTTATCACTTGTATACGCATTAATAAAACCACTTTCTACGGTAAGATCTTGCCAAGTAAGTTTATCGCTCATAAGCGGAACGATATATATACTCACATCATTCAAACCTTTCAATAACATTCTGCTCTTAATACAATGACGTTTACACCAGCCTGTTCGTCGCCGGGTCGGGAAACACCACCGTCGGCTTGAACGTCTTGGCCTCCTCGAAGTCCATCAGGGCGTAGGACATGATGATGACAATGTCGTCCGGCTGCACTTTCCTGGCGGCGGCGCCGTTCAGGCAGATGCAGCCCGAGCCGCGCTCACCTTTTATAATATACGTCTCGAAACGCTCGCCGTTGTTGTTGTCCACGATGGCCACCTTCTCGCCAGCAATCATGTTGGCGGCGTCCAGCAGGTCCTCGTCGATGGTGATGCTGCCCATGTAGTTGAGGTTGGCCTCGGTGACGCGGGCGCAATGAATCTTGGATTTCAATACTTCTATCAGCATCTCTTCTTATTCCTTATATTTAATGTTGTCAATCAGGCGGACTTCCCCGCAGAAGACGGTGATGCAACCTACGGGATAGTCCGTGTCCTTCCAATCGGCGATGCTTTGCAACGTATTGCCGTCCACCAGTTCAAAATACTCCAGCGTCAAGCCGGGAGCCTGGGCGATGCGTTCTTCCACGAACTGCTTCGTCTCGGGCACGGTGTGCGTCTTGGCATACTGCACACTGGCGAAGAGCGTCTGCGAGATTTGCAGGGCTTGCGTGCGCTGCTCGGGCGTCAGGCGCTTGTTTCGGCTACTCAAAGCCAAGCCGTCGGCTTCGCGCACTATTGGGCAGCCCATTATTTGGAGGGGGAAACGCATCTGCCGAACCATCTCGCGCACGATGGCCAACTGCTGGAAGTCCTTCTCGCCAAAGTAGGCGCGGTCAGGCTTCACCATGTCGAAAAGTTTGCTCACCACCTGGCAGACGCCGTTGAAGTGGCCGGGGCGGAACTTGCCCTCCATCACCGTGTCCAACGGAGCATAGCTGAAGCGGCGCGTATCGGGTTCGGGATAAACTTCTTCCACCGAAGGGGCAAAGGCGATGGAGGCCCCGTGCGCGTCCAACAAAGCGCAATCTGCCTCCAGCGTACGCGGGTACTTCAGCAAATCGTTTTGGTCATTGAATTGAGTGGGATTGACGAAGACGCTGACCACCGTCACGTCGTTCTCGCGCACGCTGCGGTCCACCAACGAAGCATGGCCTGCGTGCAACGCGCCCATCGTGGGCACCAAACCCACGCTCTTACCTTCGGCCCGCACGGCCGACAACTCGGCCTGCAAGGCTGCGACTGTATGAATTACTTTCATCACACTGAAAATGTTATATAAAACAAACCTGTTCAATACCGGGATCGCAGGCGATATATCAGCCGCTTGCCGGTGACATATCGGCCGCTTGCTGGAGATATATCAGCCGCCGACGGACGATGTATCAGCCGCAGGCGGCCTGCAAATCCGGGTGCAAAATAAGGCATTATTTGGCACATAACGAAAAAATAAAGCAAATTTGTGCTGCAACGCCCTGCAAAAAGCACCCGGAAGCCCCGTTATAGACGGTTGAAAAACAAGTGCTTAACAAAACATAAGGAATTATAGCCCGACGAAACATGCGCTAGCGTCCATTTTTTTTGTACCTTTGCGCAATAAATGAGAACATTGCGATATGACAAAGGTGAACAAGGTTTTATTCATTACACAAGAAATAAGTCCGTACGTGTCCGACTCGGAATTGGCCCTGATGGGGCGGAACCTCCCTTCCGCCATCCAAGAAAGAGGCCGCGAAATCCGAACCTTCATGCCCAAGTGGGGAAACATCAACGAACGCCGCAACCAGTTGCATGAAGTCATCCGCTTATCGGGCATGAACCTCATCATCGACGATACGGACCACCCGCTCATCATCAAGGTTGCCTCCATACAGTCGGCCCGCATGCAAGTCTACTTCATCGACAACGACGACTACTTCCAGAACAGATTGCAGGCAGCCGACGAAGACGGGAAGGAATACGAGGACAACGACGAACGCGCCGTCTTCTACGCCCGGGGCGTGCTGGAGACCGTCAAGAAACTGCGCTGGCAGCCCGATGTCATACACTGCCACGGATGGATGACTGCCTTGGCGCCGCTCTACGTCAAGCGCGCTTACAAAGAAGAGCCTTCCTTCCGCGAATCGAAAGTGGTTTACTCGCTCTACGAAGACGACTTCAAGGCACCTTTCGAAGCCAACTTCCTCAACAAAGTATTGGTGAAAGGCATCAACAAGAAAGAACTCGCCAGCCTGAAAATGCCCGTAGACTACGTGGCGTTGAACAAACTGGCCATCGACTACGCCGACGGCATCGTGCAACAAAGCGAGCACGTCAACGAAGAAGTATTGGCCTACGCCCGCCAATGCGGCAAACCTTTCCTGGAGTACCAAGGAGACAACTTTGCCGACGCGTGCAACGACTTCTATGACTTGGTGGGAGGCGAAAACGAGGAATAAAAGCCCCAAACAAAGATTACATATTATATATATACGACACGAACTATGAAATGGAGGTATTTAGGAACCTTGCTTGCCGCCGCCGCATTGCTGTCTGCCTGCGACGAAGAAACCGGCTCGCTGGGCATGGAGATGTTGCCCGGTTCCGATGCAATGTCGGCCCACACGATTTCCTTCGACGTGAACACCGAATCCATCCTGGCCGACTCCGTCTTCGCCAAGACTAGCATAGGATATATCGGCCGCGTCAGCGACCCCGACTTTGGCTACTACGAAGCAGGCTTCCTGACGGCACTGACCTGTACGGAAAACTTCTCGCTGCCCGAAGTCTACAAAGAAACCGAATGGGACGACGAGGGCAATGCCACCAAGGCAACCGGCATGATGACATGCGACAGCGTGACAGCCGTCCGCTTGGTGGTGTTCTACAACGATTGGTTCGGCGATTCGCTCAACGCCTGCCGCATGAGCGCCTACGAGTTGAACCAAGTATTGGACTATGACAAACGCTACACGGACATCGACCCCAAGGATTACTACGACGAAAGCGGCCTGCTGGGACGTGTGGCCTACTCGGCCTACGACACCACCGTGCCCGACTCCGTGCGCAACGAAACAGATTCTAACGGCGACGCGACCTACACGCCTTACGTCATCTTCAAACTGCCTACCGTGGAGTTCGGACAAAAGCGCATCTTGGACGAATACCGCAAGCACCCGGAGAAGTTCGCCAACTCCGAAGCCTTCATCAACAACATCTTCAAAGGCATCTATCTGACAACGGACCAAGGAGACGGCACCGTCCTCTACGCCAATGAAGTGGACCTGCAAATGCAATTCCAATTCCACTACTTGAACGATAGCACAGGCGTGAAACTGAAAAAGGAAGACGGCACAGACTCCACCTACTATAGCATGCAGACCGTATTCGCCTCCACCAAGGAAGTGACGCAAATCAACCACTTCCTCAGTTCGGACAAGTTAAAGTCAAAAGTCGGCGAGAAAAACTGCACCTACCTGAAGTCGCCCGCAGGCATTTTCACGCAAGCTACCCTGCCCTATGATGAAATCTACGCGCAACTGGCCAACGACACGCTGAACGGCGCCCGCCTGACCTTCACCAGCTATCGGCAGGAGCACAAGCAGGACTTCAGCATGAATGTCCCCGACGAAGTATTGTTGGTCCGCAAACAGGATTACATCAAATTCTTCGAAAACAACGAAGTGCCCGACAACCAGACATCTTACGTAGCAACTCACGGTGCATACGGCACCAACCAATATACCTTTGGCAACATCGCGCGACTAGTAACCACCTGCATCAACGAAAAGCAGCAAGCCCGACAGAATGCAGGCAATGCTTGGGATGAAGCAGCATGGGAAGCCGCCCACCCCGATTGGGACAAAGTCCTGTTGATACCCGTCCGCATCAATACAGATACCAGCACGGACAACGCGCGTATCATCGGCATCGAGCACGACTTGCAGCCGGGTTACGCCAAGTTGCAAGGAGGTCCCGAAGGCGAACGGTTGAAATTGGAAGTGACTTACACTACCTTCCCGGAATAATCAGGGCGCGGCAGACGCGTCTTTCCTGCCTGAGTCCACATTCATTTCATCTTAATATTTATTAAAAAACTCCCCGTGCCTTTCCGGCACGGGGAGTTTTCATAACTGCCTATCGCTTACGAAGCTCGTCGTTTCAGGCTTCTTCAGTCTTCTTGGAAGTCCTGCGCTTAGGCGTGGCAGCCTTTTCTTCTTTCTTCAGCTTAGCTTGGGCCTTCTCCAGTTCCTTGCGAAGTTCTTCAATCTCAATACCCTGATTCTTGATAGTAGTCAGCAGCGGGTTCAACTCTTCGTTGTCCACATCCTCCGGATACAACGAATTAACGCGGCTGATGAAGTCGCCCAAGATGTTCATGTAATTGGTGAAGGCATCGTATGGCGATTCATAAATGCCCCGGTTCAAACCAACGCCGCTGTTCTTGGTCGTCATGAAGCGGAAGTTGTTGCTGGCCTGCAGGTAGTCCCAGTCTTGCTTGATGCGGCGGTCGGTGCACAAGTGGATGCGCTCGGCCACGCTATACAGTTTGTTGAAGGCTTCACGCTGCATCACGTTGCCCAACAGGCAGCTGGTGTCGCGTTCTTCGTCCAACCAAGACATAGCATCGGGCACGTCCAACTGGGAAACGGAGTTTAACTTGGCAATGACCTCGCTCGGCGTAGAGAAGGTAATGCCTTTCTCCTTGGCGCAAATGGGCAATGCCTTGATAAACTCCAGGATATTGGAAGACAAGGGCTGTGCGATGCCAAGCGCGCTCAGTTCCATGAAAATGTTGATGACCTGCTCTTCCTGCGGCATGGAGTCAATCCAGCCAATATAACGGTCGGCAAACAGCGGATATTCGTTCCATTCGGAATTGGAGAAACGCAGGCTGATGTCGTCGGACAACTTGTAGTCGCGCAACAGCAACTTCAAGTTGGGGTTCATGTTGCAATGGTAGACGTAGTGCGGGCTCTTCCATCCCAATACGTGCTTGGCCCCTTCCGTCAGCATTCCCTTGAAGCCCATATCGGCCACCACGGCGCCAATCTCGTCAGAATAAATCAGACTGGAGTTGCGGAAGACCTTCGGCGCTTTGCCAAACATTTGTTTCATTTTAGCAGCCTGGCGCATCACTTCTTCGCGGAAGCACTCTTCATTGACCAGCGAAGACAAGCCATGCGAGTAAGGCTCGGCCAAAAACTCGCAGCAACCGGTATCGTTCAACTGGTGCAAGAGGTCGATAACAGCAGGCGCATGAATTTCAAGCTGCTCCAAAGCCACGCCGGAGATGGACAAGGCTACCTTAAAGGCTCCCTCGGACTTCTTCACCATTTCGATGAGCGTGTTTAAGGCGGGGATGTACGAACGTTCTGCGACATCGGTCATGCCCGTTTCGTTGGCATAATCGTCATAGTAGTAGTGATCGTTACCGATGTCGAAGAAACGGTAACGCTTCAAGTGGATAATCTGGTGTATCTCGAAATAAAGACAAATCGTTCTCATTGTTAACTTGTTGTTTGATGGTTGTTACCTATAATTCTTTAATACGTTCTCATAAAGGCCGCGAACCTTCAGGGCCACCTTTTCCCAGGTGATGCCGTCCACTTCCTTCTTGCCTTCCTCCTGCAAATACTTGAACAAAGCCGGATTGGTGCAGATAGAATGGATATAGTCTGCCATGGCGTGAATGTCCCAATAGTCCGTCTTGATGACATTGCTCAAGATCTCGCCGCAGCCGGACTGCTTGGAGATGATGGACGGCGTGCCGCACTGCATGGCCTCCAACGGCGCGATGCCGAACGGCTCGGAAACAGAGGGCATCACAAAGACATCGCTGTCCTTGTAGACCTCGTACACCTGCTTCCCTTTCATAAAGCCGGGGAAGTGGAAGCGGTCGGCAATGCCGCGCTCGGCGGCCAGGTTGATCATGGCGTTCATCATGTCGCCCGAACCGGCCATGACGAAGCGGATGTTGCGCGTGCGCTTCAGCACCATGGCGGCAGCCTCGACGAAGTACTCGGGGCCTTTCTGCATCGTGATGCGGCCCAGGAAGGTAACCACCTTCTCCTTGTCGTGCACAGGACGCGGGATTTCCTGATACTCCTGCGGCAGGGGATAGACGGCGTTGTGCACGGCGAATACCTTGCGCGGATCCTGATGATACTCGTTGATGACCGTGCGGCGCGTCAGCTCGGACACGCACATGATGCAGTCGGCATAGTCCATACCGTTCTTCTCGATGCCGTAGACGGTGGGGTTGACCTTGCCGCGGGAGCGGTCGAAGTCAGTAGCGTGCACATGGATGCACAGCGGTTTGCCGCTCACCATCTTGGCATGCACGCCGGCGGGATACGTCAGCCAGTCGTGCGCGTGGATAATGTCGAACTGCTGTTGGCGGGCCACCACGCCTGCGATGATGGAGAAGTTGTTGATCTCATCATTCAGGTTGGACGGATAGCCGCCTGCAAACTCCATGCAGCCGATGTCATTGACGTGCATGTACGAGAAATCGGCATAGATATGGTTGCGCAGGTCGTAGTACGTTTCCGGCGTCATGCCGGGAGCCAGACGGCCCTTCAACCACTCATAATCCACATCGCGCCAAACGATGGGCACCTGGTTCATGCCGATGATGTTCAGGAAGTTTTCTTCATCGCCGCAAGGTTTGGGCATACAGAACGTGGTCTCCACGTCTCCCTGCACGCTCAGGCCCTTCGTGATGCCGTAAGTGGCGACAGCAAGGCCGCCGTATATCTTGGGAGGAAATTCCCATCCGAACATTAAAACTTTCATGCTGTTCCTCCTCTTCTTATTCTGCGTTGTTGTTATACTTGGACAATAATCTCAGTGCGCGCAGGATTTCGGCCACGTTCATGGCGAAGGACACTGCGCCACGCCCGGTGAAGGGCGGGTTGCCGTCGAAGAGTTCGGGCAGCGTGCCGATGCAATGGCAAGTCATTTCGTCTTCCATGCCGATGAGGGCGCGCTCCAAGAAGGACAGGCCGCTGGTCTTGTAGATGCGCAGGTAAGCCTCAACGTAGAAGCCAAGCAGCCACGGCCAGGCGGTACCCTGATGGTAGGCATAATCGCGCTGCGTCTGCGGACCCACATAGTTGGGATTATAGCCGCCGCTCTTGGGGCTGAGCGAACGCAACCCCTTGGGCGTCAGCAATTCCTTGGTCACGATGTCCAGCACTTGCTTCTTTTGCGCCTTGTCCAGCGGAGAATAGTCAAGAGCCACGGCGAATATCATGTTGGGACGCACGCTCCAATCCATCATGTAGCCGTCCACATAATCAAAGAGGTAGCCGTACTCGTTGCGGAAAATCTCGACAAAGGACTTGCCCGTCATTTCGGCTTGTGCATCCAAGCTGTTGGCGCTAATTTCGTCGCCGGCCTCGCGAGCCATGTCGGCCGTAAAGCGGAGAGCGTTGTACCAAAGGGCGTTGATTTCCACCACGTAGCCCGTGCGCGGGATGACGGGATGGCCATTGGCCGTAGAGTTCATCCAAGTGACAGCGCGGTCGGTGCCGTTGGTATAGAGCAAACCGTTGTCGTGGAGGAAGAGGTTGTCATGCTTGCGGGACAAGATATACTTCATTATGTCCTGCAAGAGAGAACCATACATCTCGCGGCAATGCTCGCGCGAAGTTTCGCGGGCATATTGTTGCAACGTCCAGACAGCCCATAGCAACACATCGGGATGATCCATCTCATAAATCTTGTAGGTGTAAGGCTCGCCGGACATGTACTGCCGGAGCGCTTTTTCGGCCGTCTTCATGGCATCCTCGAACTCGTCTTGCTCGTCCACGGCCAGCGTGAGGCCCGGCAAAGAGATGAAGAGGTCGCGCGCGCGGCATTTGAACCAGGGGTAACCGGCCAAAACATAATGCTCGCCGTCCTGTTTGTTGTGGAACTGGTGGGCAGAGTTGGTGAGGCAGTGCAGGAAGCTGTCGCGCGGCGTGCGGTCGGCCACTTCTTCCTCGAAGGTCTGCTTCAGCCTGCGGGTCGATACTTCGGACACGCCGGCCGAGAAAACGATGCTTTCGCCCTTCTTGATGTCTACCTCGAAATAGCCCGGCACGTAGAGGTCTTCGTTGAAGTCATAACCACGCTCCTGCTCTTTGGTGTAGACGATGCCTCTGTACCAATCGGGCTGGAAGTGGAACTCGTTCTTCTTGTTCAGCTGCATGTACAGTTCGGGATAACCGGGATACATGCACGTCTTGATACCGTTTTCCACCAGCTGGTAGTCGCGGCTGGCCTGGGCGTTCTCGTGCGTGTACTCGCGTACGCTACGGAAGGCCAAGAAGGGACGGAAACGCAACGTCGTGGCCGAATGGGCATCCACCAGCGTGTAGCGAATCAGGATGCGGTTCTCGTGATGGACAAAGATTTTCTCCTTGCGCAGGATGACGCCGCCCACGCGGTAGGTGGTGGCGGGGATGTGCTCGCAGTCGAACTCGCGTATGTACTTATGGCCGTTAGGACTGAAGTGGCCGTTGCCATAATAGTGCAGTCCCAAGTTGAACTCGGCGCCGTGCTGGATCACCGTCTCGTCCAGCGAGGAGAGCAACACGTGGTTCTCGTCGTCCAAGTTGGGGACAGGAATCACCAGCAAGCCGTGATACTTGCGCGTATTGCAATCCACAATTGACGTACAGTGATACGCGCCCGACTTGTTCGTACGGAGTATCTCCCGCGGCAGAGACTCTTGAAGATTAGTCATCAGAGTCTTGTCAAATCGTAAATAGCTCATGGTTATACTTTATTAAAGGTTAAATTATCCGTGTCTTTCGTGCCACGCAACGCATAGCACGTCCA
Source organism: uncultured Bacteroides sp. (assembly GCA_944322365.1). Lineage (GTDB taxonomy): Bacteria > Bacteroidota > Bacteroidia > Bacteroidales > Bacteroidaceae > Bacteroides. The sequence continues at coordinate 4,541 of CALUOW010000011.1, read as the reverse complement.
AAAGTACGAATTATTAACCACAAACAAAATAAAAAAGGATTTTTTTTTCAGTTTTCCGACAAATTATCGTAGTATTGCACCGCAAAAACCGAAAAATCGCCCTGAATGAGACCCGAAATGCAACGAATAGCCGCCTCGGCAGTCCTCCCCGCGCTGCTGATTTTTGTGCTGTACGCACTGAAGGCGCTGGAAGTGGGGATGGGCTGGGACTTTGCCCATTGGGGAGTCTACCCAAAGGAGGTTCGGGGCTTGGCCGGCATCGTCCTGCACCCGCTGGCACACGACGGTTGGCAACACTTGGCCGCCAATACGCTGCCGCTGTTCTTCCTGTCGTGGTGCCTGTTCTACTTCTATCGGAGCATCGCTCCCGCCATCTTGGCGTGCGTGTGGGTGGGTTGCGGCGTGCTGACGTTCTGCATCGGCCGCCCGGCATGGCACGTAGGAGCCAGCGGGCTGATTTACGGTTTGGCGTTTTTCTTGTTCTTCAGCGGGTTGCTGCGCAGGCACGTGCCGCTGGTGGCGCTCTCGCTGCTGGTGACGTTCATCTACGGCAGCTTGGTGTGGAACATGTTTCCCGAATTCGCCCGTGCAGGCACGTCGTGGGAAGGTCATCTGGCAGGCGCCGCTTCGGGCACGCTCTGCGCCTTCGCCTTCAAGAGCCGGGGGCCGCAACGCCCCGAACCTTTTGCCGACGAGGAAGAAGCTCCCGACGAAGACGCCAACCCGCCCGACGAAAGCGATGTTCCCCCGGCGGACGGCGGATATATCGGCAGCAAGCAGGCGATACATCGCCAGCTAACGGACGATAGACCGCCAGCTAACGGATGATAGATCGCCAGCAAATGAACCGCGAACCGTTGGCTAACGGACCGCGAATCGTTAGCAAACGGACCGCGAATCATCGGCTAACGGACCGCGAATCGTCGATTAAGAAGAATTGGAACTTGAATGTGTACTAGCATTTATAAATATGGAAGGATATATATCGGACAGTCTGTATGTAAATAACAGGAAGCGCAACAGCCTCATCAACCGCCGCATCATCCTGCGCGTGCTAGGCGTGCTGCTGTTGGTCGAGGTGTGCATGCTGCTGGCGTGCGTAGGCGTGGCTTGGGGCTACGGCGAGTCAGACGGATGGGCGTTCCTGCTCTCGGCGGGCATCACCGCCCTGGCTGCCACGCTGCTGATCCTGGCAGGGAGGGGCGCCGAGCGGCGCATGAGCAAGCGCGACGGCTATTGCGTGGCCGCGCTGACGTGGGTATTGTTCAGCCTCTTCGGCATGTTGCCTTTCATCCTGAGCCAAAGCGTGCCCACGGTGGGGGCCGCCTTCTTCGAGACCATGTCCGGCTTCACCACCACAGGCGCCACCATCATGGACGACATCGACACGCAGTCGCACGCCATCCTCTTTTGGCGCAGCCTGACGCATTGGATAGGCGGCTTGGGCATCGTGTTCTTCGCCATCGCCATCCTGCCGGCTTTCAGCGACGGGAGCAACCTGCAATTGTTCTCGGCCGAAGCGGTGGGCGTGACGCACGACAAAATCCACCCCAAGGTCAGCACCATGGCCCGCTGGCTATGGACCATCTACCTGATACTGACCGTCAGCGAAACCATCCTGCTAAGGCTGGGCGGCATGGGCTGGTTCGACTCCGTCTGCCACACCTTTGCCACGGTGGCCACCGGAGGCTTCAGCACCAAGCAAGCCAGTGTGGCCTATTGGAACTCGCCCTATATAGAATATGTAATAGCCATCTTCATGGTGCTGTCGGGCGTCAACTTCTCGCTCTACTTCTCGTGCCTGAAAGGCCGCTTCGGAAAAATCTGGCGCGACGAGGAGACACGCTGGTTCCTGGCCTCCATCCTGGTACTGACCCTAGGCTGCGCCATCCCCTTGGTGCTGTCCAACGGCTACGGGGTGGAAGAAGCCTTCCGCAAGGCATTCTTCCAAGTAGTGACGCTGCACACGTCCACCGGCTTCGGCACGGACGACTACATGCTATGGCCCTCTTTCACCTGGATGCTGCTGACCTTTGCCATGCTGGCGGGCGGCTGCACAGGCTCCACCAGCGGCGGCATCAAGAACTTGCGCCTGCTCATCATGTCGCGCGGCATCCGCAACCACTTCCGCAAACTGCTGCATCCCAACGCCGTGATGCAAATACGCGTCAACCGGCAGGCCGTGCCGGGCAACGTGGTGCTGACCGTCGCCATCTTCATCTGCCTCTACTTGGCGTGCATCCTGGTGGGATGGACGCTCTTCCTGCTGATGGGCGAGGGTTTCCTAGAGTCGTTCAGCCTCACCGTCTCGTGCATGGGCAACGCGGGCCTGGCCATGGGCGACTATGGTCCCGCCTATTCGTGGAGCGCGCTGCCCGAAGCGGGCAAATGGCTCTGCTCGTTCCTCATGCTGCTGGGACGTCTGGAAATGTTCGCGGTGATGCTGATGTTCTATTCGGCTTTCTGGAAGAGCCGGTGATGTTTTAAGAAATGATAAAAAAGCGCCAAAAGTCAGCGCCCTCATCTCTATAATGACTATTTTTGCACAATTTTCTGAATAGACACAGACATTATGGAGAGTATGTTTGACACTTTGCTGCAATTGCCCCTCTTCCAAGGCTTGGTGCACGACGACTTTACCAACATTCTGGCGAAAGTCAAGTTGCACTTTGTCAAGCACAAAGGAGGCGAGGTTATCGCACAGGCAGGCGACCCGTGCGACCGCCTGCTCTTTATCCTGAAAGGAGCAGTCAGCGTCACCACCGTTGCCGCCAACCGCGCTTATTTGTTCACCGAACAATACGAAGCCCCGTGCCTGATCGAGCCTCACTCGCTGTTTGGGATGCACACGACTTTTGCCTCGACCTATACCACCGTGGGCGAAACGCACACCGTCTGCATCAGCAAGGTTTTCGTCATGAACGAACTGACCAAGTACGAAATATTCCGGCTGAATTATGCCAACATCATCTGCAACCGCGCCCAGACGCTGCAACGCAAATTATGGGACATCAACCATGGCGACTTGTACGACCGCATCATCGGCTTCATCGCCAGCCGTGCCGAACGTCCCACCGGCAGAAAATCGCTGAAGATAAAAATGGAGGACTTGGCCCACATTGTCAACGACACGCGCCTGAACGTATCGAGGGTGCTGAACGCTTTGCAATCCAAGGAACTGCTGGAGTTGCGCCGGGGCGAAATCATTGTCCCTCAATTGGAAGAATTGACCCGATAACCGCCACCCCGCCCCACCGCTTCCCCTATGAACGAAAAAGCCAAAGGATACCTGCTGGCCGTCATCGCCGCCGCCACGTATGGCATGAACCCGCTGTTTGCCCTGCCGCTCTATGCGGACGGCATGAATCCGGACTCCGTGCTGTTTTTCCGCTACCTGTTTGCCATCCCCTTGCTGGGCACCATGATTAAAGGGCGCGGACGCGACTTCAAAGTTCGGCGCAGCCAGTGGCTTCCCCTCGTGGTGCTGGGCTTGCTGGTAGCCGTATCGTCCCTCACCTTGTTCGAGGCATACAACTATATGGACGCGGGCATCGCCTCTACCATCCTTTTCATCTACCCCATCCTCGTGGCCCTCATCATGGCAGCCGTCTACAAAGAGAAAGTCACGTTGCAGACGGGGCTCTGCCTGCTGTTGGCCCTGAGCGGCATCGCCATGCTCTACCAAGGAGGCGACGGCGTCACGCTGAGCCTGACCGGCACGCTGCTGGTCTTTGCCTCCGCCCTGAGCTATGCCATCTACATCGTGGGAGTCAACCGCCCCGCGCTGAAGGAAATGCCTACGCTGAAAGTGACGTTTTACGTCCTGTTGTCTGGCGTGCTGCTGTTCGTTGTCCGCCTGTGGATGGACGGCACGGTCTGTCTGCCCTCCCAATGGTGGCTTTGGGGCAACCTCATTGCCTTGGCAGTCTTTCCCACGGCCATATCCTTCCTGTGCACCACCAGCGCCATCCAACGCATCGGCTCCACCCCCACCGCCATCCTAGGCGCACTGGAGCCGCTGACAGCCATTGTCTTCGGCGTCACCATCTTCGGCGAACGGCTGACGGCCCGCGACTGCATGGGTGTCACGCTGATACTTGTGGCCGTCACGGTGGTGGTAGGCGGGGGCAGCATCGCCCATCAGTTAGTACGGTTCCGCAAGATGTTCCCCCGGCTGCCGCTGAAGAAAAGAGAAAGGAGAAATAGCAAATGACAGATATGGAAACCAAGCAACTGACGGAAGAGGAACTCGGTCCCCTGAAGCTCATCTTCAATTACGAGAATGTGTTCTACAGTTTCTTCTATGACGATACCGCCGCCTGCATCCATCGGTCGCGCGAGTATGCCATGAACTACGTCTGCTCCGGCGAGATGGTGCTGGACAGCGGCGAGGAGCAAATCCACGTGGGCAAGGGCGAATGCGTCTTCATTCCCCGCGACCACCACATTACCTTATATAAGAATCCGTGCAACGGCGAGCGTTATTGCGGCATCTTCCTGAGCTTCACGCGCCACTTCCTGCGCGAGATGTACGCCCAGGG
>CALUOW010000010.1 GCA_944322365.1 uncultured Bacteroides sp. | reverse complement strand
AAAAACAACTCGAACGTCAACAAGCACCTCCGCGTCCTGGGGAGCCAAGCCGGCGTGAGCAAGCGCGTCACCTTCCACACCGCCCGGCATACCAACGCCACCTTATTAATATATAAGGGCGTGAACATCACCACCGTTCAAAAGCTCTTGGGGCATAAGAACGTGAAGACCACGCAAGTGTATGCCGAAGTGATGGACCCTACCATCGTGCGCGACCTTGAGGCCCACCGGCGTTGAATGCTTGTCCCGCCCCGCCCGTGCTTCCCCCGTCCGGAAATTCGCTTGTATTGTAAATAAAGTTTATTTTTAAGGCAAAGTCCTAGCAAGGCAGAAAAGCATACAAACCCGCTTCGGGACAAGTTCGTTCCAAATTCGTTCCAAATTCGTTCCAAGTTCGTTCCGGGTTTACCCCTCTTCCGACGCCATAGAAACGAACAAAAAACGAAGATGGAAGGAACTTGGAAGGCATTTTGTGTGTAGATTTGTTACTTTCTCGGAAAGAAGAAGCAGGTGTACGTGGAAGGTGAGGGGCGGCGGGCTTTTTTTCTGGGGCAGAGACTTGCATTTTCAGCCGGATAATCCTACATTTGTATCCGCAAACCATTATTTGTCCAGACCATGCAAGCAAGCATTACCATCCCTTACGCCATAGCCGATTACGCCATCTTGCGCGAAAAAGGCTATTACTATGTCGACAAGACACGCTATATCCCGCTGCTTGAGCGGTACAGCGCACCCGTCTTCCTGCGTCCCCGGCGTTTTGGCAAGAGTTTGCTGGTTTCCACCTTGGCTCATTATTACGACCTCAACGCGGCAGGACGTTTTGGCAGCCTCTTCGGGGATACGTACATTGGCAGCCACCCCACGGGAGAGCAAAACCGCTATATGGTCATGCGGTTTGATTTCTCCAAAATGGCGGTGGCAGACGACTTGGGACGGATGGAGAAGAACTTCAATAACCTGCTTGGCCCGGTCATCAGGGAATGTGTGGAAAGCCCGATGCGCTATGCACGCTTTTTTGATAAGTTCGTTTTCAACGACCGGCAAACCGCTTCCAACATGTTGGCCGAGGTAATCAATTGGATCAATAACCGGGATTTGCCCCCGCTGTATATCCTGATAGACGAATATGACAACTTCACCAATCAGTTGCTGACCGGTTTCAAGGATTCCTTATACGAGCAGGCGACCACGGGCGACAGCTTCCTGCGCACCTTTTTCAAAGTGATCAAAAGCGGTATTGGCGAAGGGAGCATCCGCACGTGTTTTTGTACGGGCGTGCTGCCTGTGACGATGGACGACTTGACGAGCGGCTACAACATAGCGGAAATCCTGACGCTGAAGCCGGAGTTTGTGGACATGCTGGGCTTCACCCACGAAGAAGCGGCCGCTTATCTGCGGTATGTCTTGCAGAAATACGACCGGCAAAATAGCCGTTTTGAGGAGATTTGGACGCTCTTGCTCAACAACTATGACGGATACCGCTTTCTGCCGGATGCCGCTCCCTTGTTCAACTCGACCATCCTGACCTACTTCTTCAAGAATTTCGCCGAACTGCAAGGAGAGATTCCCCAAGAGCTGGTGGACGAAAACCTGCGCACGGACATTGGTTGGCTACGCCGCCTGACCGTCACGCAAGAGAATGCCAAGGAAATGCTGAATGCCTTGCTGATAGACAACGAACTGATGTATTCGCAAGCCGATTTGCGCAGCAAGTTCAGCAAGCGGAAGTTTTTCGAGAAGCGGTTCTATCCCGTCAGCCTCTATTACTTGGGGATGACCACGCTGAAGAGCAGCTATAAGATGACGCTTCCCAACCTGACTATGCGCAGCATCTACATGGATTATTATAACGAATTGTATCAATTGCATGACGATGCGAACCGATATGCGCCTGTCTACGAGCAATTTACGGAGGATGGACGCTTGGAGCCGTTGGCCATGAATTATTTCAAGGAATATCTGGGCATGCTTCCGATCCAGGTATTCGACAAAATCAATGAGAATTTCGTCCGCTGTTCTTTTTTCGAGCTGATGAGCCGCTATCTGAGCCAGTGCTATACCTTTGCTTTGGAGATGAATTTGCCTTCGGGACGTGCGGATTTGGTGATGACAGGCATTCCGGGCACCGCCTTCCACAATGATTGCCGGGTAGTGGAAGTGAAATATTTCAAATCCAAGGACGCCACTGCGGTAGAAGCGCTCGCCGCTCCGCGTCCGGCAGATGTGGAACAAGCGAATGGTTATGCGCGCGACCTGCATGTCTTGTTCCCCCGTTATCGCCTGCGAAGCTACGTGATGTATGTGGCGGCCAACAAAGCCTGCCGGATTTGGGAGTGTACGCAGCAGTAAAATCCATGGTCGGTGGTTCTGCCCTTGAATATCTCCCTATAAATGTAGAAAAATGCGTACAAATAAGCCGGATGTCCAAGCGTATGCCTTCCTTTTTGCTTCGTGCCGCCCGGTTGCTCTTATGGCGCCTCGGCCGGCGTTCTTTCCCGCTTCTCCCAAGGGCGGGTAGAAAACGGGTATCACGAGGAACTCCGTTGCCTCCTGATAACTTCCTTAATATTAACAAGATACGCCGTATTCGGGTAGAAAACGGGTAGAAAATGCCGGATGCCCGATTCTGCCAGATGCTTGTAAATCAGCAGTATATAGGATAGGTACCGCCTTGGGGCGGTATTTGCAACGTGCTGATAGACAACGTACCAAGTTCGGCGGGTACTGTGATTGTCTCGTACATCGGAATGGTGTCGCAGGAGGTTGATATTCAGCCTAATATGACGATCGTGCTGAAAGCGGACAACGCCATATTGGACGAGGTGGTTGTTATCGGTTATGGTAGCGGAAAGAAAGTCGGCACAGTCATTGGTTCTGTTGCTACCGTATCTTCGGAAAAAATAGCCGAAAAGCCTGTGATAAACGTAATGGATGCTTTGCAGGGTCAAGTGGCAGGTTTGCAGGTCTATTCTAGTTCCGGTGACCCCGGCGACAAGGGTGCAGCCAGTTCTTACCTGCGTGGTGTGGGTTCTTTGACTGCCGCCAACGAGCCGCTTTACGTGCTGGATGGTTCGCCGGTCAGCTCGGAAATCATGAGTATGATGAATCCTAACGACTTTGCCAGCGTAACGGTATTGAAGGATGCTTCTGCGACTTCTATTTATGGTTCGCGTGCGGCCAACGGCGTTATCTACATCACTTCCAAGCGGGGGCGTGCCGGCGAGAAGGCATTGGTGACGGTGTCGGGCAACTATGGTTGGTCTTCCTTGGCCCGCCGCATCGGCACTCCGATGAATGCCGGTCAGTTGTTGGATTATCAGTTGAGCCATGGCATTATCCAACAGGATTTCTACGACCATTATTACGGAACAGGTGTCAGCACCGATTGGCAGGACTATTACTTTGACAAGAACGTGCCGACTTATCAAGGTAACCTCTCTGTGCAAGGCGGTGGCGAGAGAAGCATGTATTATATCTCGGCTTCCTACTATGACCAGGAAGGTGTGGTTTATGGTTCCGACTATTCTCGTTATACGTTGCGTGCCAACGTGGAGACCCAGGCAACGGATTGGTTGCGCATGGGCATGAACTTGGCCGGCGCTTACGACGAATCGCGTACTTCCGGATACACTTACCAAGGCTCTAACAATTTGAACGGTGGTATCTTGGGTACGTTGATGAACCAACCTTACTTCAACCCGTATGATGAAAACGGCGACCGTTTGCAGTCTATTCCCGACATGGGACGTTATGATACGCATTATCTGACGGATTTGCAGCCCAGCGGCTCCAACCAAGCCCAGTTCAACGGCAATGCCTTTATCCAATTGACGCCGCTGAAGGGCCTGACGCTGCGTTCACAGTTGGGTATCGAGGCTTATGACTGGCGCAATACGGCCAAGCGTATGCCTTCTATGCCCAGCAGTTTGGGCAATGGCTACACACGCGAGCGTTTTGCCCGTCGTGCCCAGTTCACTATCACGAACACGGCTGAATATAAATTCAATATCTTGGATAACCATCACTTGACCCTGTTGGCTGGTCACGAGGGTATCAAGACGGATTATAACAGCTTCGGTTCGCAGACCAATGGGCAGAGTGACGACCGCCTGACGATGATTCAGCACGGCACCAGCGCCCAGTTGCTTGCTGCCAGCTACAACCAGGCTTACTCTTATGCTTACCTGTCGTTCTTCGGACGTGTGGATTATTCTTATTTGGACAAGTATTTTGCAGATTTCTCCGTGCGCAATGACGCTTCTTCCCGTTTCGGCGCCGACCATCGTTCGGCTACGTTCTTCTCGGGCGGTTTGATGTGGAACATGAAGAAGGAAGCTTTCTTGGAAGATACGGATTGGTTGGACGACTTGCGTGTGAAGGTCAGCGTGGGTTCAACCGGTAACTCTGAAATCGGCAACTACGACCACCTTGCTTTGGTGGGCACCAACAATTATGCCGGTTCCAACGGTTGGTATATTTCTGCTCCGGGCAATGAAAACCTGAGTTGGGAAACGCAGATCCAGACCAATGTCGGCGTATCGGCTTCGTTCTTCGACCGCATCCGTGCCGAAATCTCTTGGTACAACCGCACGACGAAAGACATGCTGTTGGAAGTGCCCGTGCCTTATACCAGCGGTTTCTCCAGCATCATGCAGAACGTGGGGTCTATGAAGAATACCGGCGTCGAACTGAGCTTGGGCATCGATATCATCAAGACGAAAGACATACAGTTGCAGTTCAACATGAACTATGCTTATAACAAGAACAAAATCACGGAACTGTTCTATGGTTACGACCAATGGGACATGCCCAGCTACCTGCTGACTTACAAGGTGGGCGAACCTGTGCAATACTTCATGCCGAAATTTGCCGGCGTTGATCCGGCAGACGGTTTGCAGATGTGGTACCTTCCTGGCAGCAATGAGACAACCAAAGACCAGACATTGGTGGACAGCGGCGCTTTGGATCAGGCTACCGGAAAGACTCGTTTTGCTCCCCATAACGGAGGTTTCAACCTGAATTTCAGTTGGAAAGGCTTGACTGTCGGTGCCGACTTTGCTTGGGTATTGGGCAAATGGATGGTGAACAACGACCGTATATTCAGCGAGAATCCTGCCCAAAATGCCGGCTACAACCAGTCGACGGCTGTGCTGGAAGAATGGAAACAACCGGGCGACGTGACAGACATGCCTAAATTCGGCGAGGTGTTGAGCTTTGATACGCACTTGTTGGAAAACGCTTCTTTCCTGCGTCTGAAGAACCTTTCTGTGGGTTATCAACTGCCGAAGACTTGGATGGAGAAGACTAAAATCATCCGGAGCTGCAAGTTTACGGTTTCGGCCCGCAACCTCTTCACGATTACCAAATATAAAGGAGCCGATCCGGAAATTGACTCCAACCTGACGTATGGTGCATACCCCAGCACCCGCCAGTTTATCATTGGGGCTGAACTCACATTCTAAACCAATTAACAACATTGTAGAAATTATGAAGAAATTAATTATAGGAACGCTTTGCTCGGCACTGACGCTGTTTTCAGCCTGCGACTTGGACAAATTCCCGACTGACAGCATCGCACAGGGCGAAGCTTGGCAGACCTTGGACGATGCGGAGAACTTCAGAAACGGTATTTATTCTTACCTGCAAGTGGTTAGCGGCGGACGGAATGTTTATCCGCAGGAATTTCAGTCCGACCTGTATAACGCCTTGGCCGGATTCGGCAACAACTATGGCGACATGCACCGTTGGAACTTTACCGCGAGCCAGTATGACATCGAGTACATCTGGCAATACAACTATGTGTGCATCAACAACTGCAACAACATCATCAACAACATTGACAACATTGCACTGGCCGATGCCGACGAGCAGGCCCAAGCCAACAACATCAAGGGCGAAGCCTATCTGATGCGCGCTTACTGCTACCACACCTTGGCTTTGCGCTTTGCCAAAGATTATGATCCTGCCACGGCTGCTTCCGATTTGGGACTTCCCTTGGTGTTGGTGGGCGACCCTAACGGCAAGCCTGCCCGCGCTACGCTGGAAGAAACCTACCAGCAGATTAAGAGCGACATTGCCCAAGCGCGTCAACTGATGACGGCTGCCGGCGAAGCCAACTCGTATTACTTCACTACGGACGTGATTGACGCCCTGGAAGCCCGTGTGCACTTGTATATGCACAACTACAGCGAGGCAATCTCCCTCTCGCAGGGTATCATTGCCAAATACCCCTTGGCCAGTACGGTTGACGATTTGAAGAACGTGTTCTTGGTCGACGCGGGTTCGGAAGTACTGATGCGTGTGTTCATGTCTACCGACGACCGCACTAACGAAATGGCGGACTTCCTGTCTTTCAACACGGCTTCCGGAGAGAATGGCGCGTACGACCCCTACTTTGTGCCTTCACAATGGGTGATTGACCTGTATGAAGACAGCGACATCCGCAAGCAAGTGTATTTCCTGCAGGATGACTTGGTGACAAACGGCATTGAGGGACATGACATCTATATGCTGAATAAGTTCCCTGGCAACCCGGACTTGAAGTTGACTACGTATGAGTATTACAACATGTGGAAGCCTTTCCGCTCTGCCGAGTCTTATCTGGTGGTTGCCGAGGCTGCCTACCTCAATGGCGATGAAAGCACTTCGCTGAATGTGCTGAACCAACTGCGTACACAGCGTGGCGCTTCTGCCCTGAGTGTCAATGGGGGTGCCCTGTTTCAAAGCATCAAGGACGAGTGGATTCGCGAATACATTGGCGAAGGACAGCGTTTGGAAGGTTTGAAGCGTTGGGGCGACGGATTTACGCGCCACGATCCGCAAGATGAGACTATTCTGTCCACCGGTACAGGCATGGAAACTCTATCGGTGACTTCGGATGACATCCGTTTCGTTTGGGAAATCCCGGCCAACGACCAGAATGCCAACCAAAACTTAGAGCCGAACTGGGATTAAGCCATGTCCAGTCAATAGGGAAGGGTGGATATACTCGTGCTGGCGGGTATATCCTCCTTTTTTTGTTTGTCCGTGCGCAGGGTGTCCTGCCGGTTGATGCCGGACAAAAAAGAAAAGTACCGTCAAAAAGCGTGGAAAGCAGGCGGGAAAAGTTGGCAGAGTGCGAATCATTCTCCATCTGTAGGCTAAAGATGCATATCTGTAGGTTGAAGATGGTCGTCTGTAGTCTACAGATGGTCATCTGCAGCCTGCAGATATACTTTTCTTTAGGCTTTGCCAAGATTCTGAACGGGGTTTCCAAGGTTTTGCGCATGGCTTTCGTCGTTTTTCTTTTAGGTTGCTTGCCTCCGAATGTCAACAAAATATTCGCTTTTTTTGCGAAGACTAAAGAAATGTCCTATATTTGCATGACAAAAAACAAGGATGGAGATTATTTTTAAAGAAGAATATTTACAGGCGATGTACCTTACGGGACAAACGGACAAGAAGCATCGCTATCAGCCAGCAGTCATACGAAAATACATACGTGTGATAGACTTAATGGCTGAATCGCCGAATATCTTGGATTTGAACCGGTATAATTCCTTGAATTACGAGAGACTTAAAGGCGACAAAGCAGGCTTGTCCTCCGTAAGGGTGAACGACCAATATCGCATAGAGTTTGAAGAGCATACCCAAGATGGGGAAACCATCGCCAGCATATGTAACATTACAGATTTGTCGAACCACTATAAATAAGTTGATTATGATAGAAATTCCGGGAGTCGACCCGCAAATGATAGCCAACAACCTTGAACCGGCGTTCCCAACACATCCGGGAGAGATTGTGAAGGATGAAATAGAATATAGGGGTATATCGCAACGCAAACTGGCGGAACAGATGGGCATAGGATATTCTGTACTGAACGAAATCCTGAATGCGCGCCGCCCTGTCACAGAAAAGACAGCAATGATGTTCGAAGCTGCTCTGGGACTGAATGCGGAAACATTAATCCGCCTGCAAACCAAATATAACATGCGGATGGCCCTAAAGGACAAGACATTCATGCAGCGCTTGAACGAAATCCGCAAGATGGCTGCAATATTCTAAAAATAAAGGAGAATGAACATATGGCAATGAAAGAATTCGTAATATCCGAGGCCAAGGTGGAAACTGCCATTCTGGTGGGTCTCGTCACGCAGACGCAGAACGAGCGGAAGACCGAGGAATACTTGGACGAACTGGCCTTCTTGGCCGAAACCGCCGGGGCAGAGGTGGTGAAACGCTTTACGCAGAAGCTGGATCAGCCCAATTCCGTGACCTACGTGGGAAAGGGAAAGTTGGACGAGATAAAGGCGTATATCGATAGCGAGGAAGAACAGGAGCGCGAGGTGGGCATGGTCATCTTCGACGACGAATTGTCTGCCAAGCAGATACGCAACATCGAGGGCGCGCTGAAAATCAAGATTTTGGACCGAACGTCGCTTATCCTCGACATCTTCGCCATGCGGGCACAGACGGCCAATGCCAAGACGCAGGTGGAATTGGCGCAATACAAGTATATGTTGCCCCGCCTGCAACGCTTGTGGACGCACTTGGAGCGCCAAGGTGGCGGTTCGGGAGCCGGCGGCGGAAAGGGTTCGGTGGGCTTGCGCGGACCGGGCGAGACGCAGTTGGAGATGGACCGGCGTATCATCTTGAACCGCATGTCTTTGCTGAAGCAACGTCTGGCCGAGATAGACAAACAGAAATCGACGCAACGCAAAAATCGTGGCCGCCTGATACGTGTGGCTTTGGTGGGCTATACCAACGTGGGCAAATCCACGCTGATGAACTTGCTGGCCAAGAGCGAGGTGTTTGCCGAAAACAAACTCTTTGCCACGCTGGACACTACGGTGCGCAAGGTCATCATAGAGAATCTGCCTTTCCTGCTGAGCGATACCGTGGGTTTCATCCGCAAGTTGCCTACCGATTTGGTGGATTCCTTCAAATCGACGTTGGACGAAGTGCGCGAGGCGGATTTGTTGCTGCATGTGGTGGACATTTCGCATCCCGACTTCGAGGAGCAAATAGAAGTGGTGAACAAGACCTTGGCAGACATCGGGGCGGCCGGCAAGCCGATGATGATTGTCTTCAACAAGATTGATGCTTATACCTACGTCCAAAAGGCCGAAGACGACCTCACTCCGCGCACCAAAGCCAACTGGACGCTGGAAGAGCTGATGCAGACGTGGATGGCGAAGATGGCGGGCGATTGCATCTTCATTTCCGCCAAGCAACGCGCTAACCTGGAGGAGTTGAAGCGGGTGGTTTATGCGCGGGTCAAGGAATTGCACGTGCAGAAGTATCCTTATAATGACTTTTTGTATCAGCATTACGAGGAGGAGGAAGGCTAAATAGGAATTTAGTTGACGAGGGGACAAGTTAACAAGACTACGAGGGCAGTGCTTAATCACTTGTAACCTTGTTCTCTAACGAACCTTGTTGCCTCGTTAACTCGTCACCTTGTCAACTTATAAATAATCATTTAATCTCATAATCATGAATTATCGCAACTTGACTCAGGAAGAAATCGGACGCTTGGAGCGGCAGCATTGCTTGGCCGACGATTGGAAGAGAGTAAAAGTGGCGGACGGATTTACCGCCGAATATGTACACCATACGCGCTTTTCGGGCGATGTCTGCCTGGGCGTGTTTCAAGGGGGGGTTACGCTGCCCGGAGGGATTAAGAAGCATTCCGGGTTGCGGCACGTGACGTTGCACAATGTGTCGGTAGGCAACGATTGCTGCATCGAGAATATCCAAAACTACATAGCCAATTACGAGATAGGCGACCATACTTTCATTGAGAACGTGGACCGTATCCTGGTGGAAGGCGTATCAAAGTTTGGCAACGGCGTAGAAGTGTCCGTATTGAACGAGACGGGTGGGCGCGAGGTGCCTATCCACGACAAATTGTCCGCCCACATGGCCTATATCATGGCTCTCTACCGTCATCGTCCCGTGCTGACGGCGCGTCTGAAGGAACTGGCAGACTTTTATGCAGGCAAGCACGCTTCGGATCGTGGCGCGATAGGCCGTCACGTGACTATCTTGAATGCCGGCAGTATCAAGGATGTGCGCATTGGAGACTATTGCCGCATATCCGGTGCCGGGCGTCTCTACAATGGCAGCATCAACAGTAACCGAGAAGCCCCGGTGCACATCGGTCAAGGCGTGGTGTGCGAGGATTTCATTATTTCCAGCGGTTCGCACGTGGACGACGGCGTTGTGCTGACCCGTTGCTTCGTGGGGCAGGCTTGCCGGTTGGGGCATAATTATTCGGCTTCGGATTCGTTGTTTTTCAGCAATTGCCAGGGAGAGAACGGCGAGGCGTGCGCCATTTTTGCAGGGCCGTTCACCGTGACGCATCACAAGAGTACGCTGCTCATTGCAGGCATGTTCTCATTTATGAATGCAGGTTCGGGTTCCAATCAAAGCAACCACATGTACAAACTGGGTCCTATCCACCAAGGCATTTTGGAGCGCGGATCGAAGACGGCTTCCGACTCTTACATCCTTTGGCCGGCCAAGGTGGGCGCTTTCTCGCTGGTGATGGGCAGGCACGTCAATCATGCCGATACCAGCAATTTGCCTTTCTCTTACCTCATCGAGCAGCAGAATACGACCTATCTGGCTCCTGCCGTCAACTTGCGGAGCGTGGGAACCATCCGCGATGCGCAGAAGTGGCCCAAACGCGACGGGCGTACCGACCCGCACAAGTTGGACTATATCAATTACAACTTGCTTAGCCCCTATACAGTGCAGAAAATGTTCCGTGGGCGTGAAATCTTGTTGAATTTGCGCCGGGCTTCGGGCGAACTGTCGGACACCTATGCCTATCAGAGCGCCAAAATCCAAAATGCGGCCTTGGTGAAGGGCATCCGGCTGTACGAGACTGCCATACACAAGTTCCTGGGCAATTCGGTCATCAAACGGTTGGAGGAGATTCCCTTCCGCAGCAACGAGGAAATCCGCGACCGCCTGCGTCCTGATACTTCCACGGGCAGTGGAGAGTGGGTGGACATTGCCGGGCTGATTGCGCCGAAAACAGAGATTGACCGGCTGATGGAAGGCATAGAACAGGGTACCATCTGCCGTTTGCAGGACATCAACGATGCTTTCGGGCGGATGCACTCCCATTATTACACTTACGAATGGACGTGGGCCTACGAGCGGTTGGAAGAGTTTTATGGCGTACGGCCTGAGGATATGACGGCTTTGGATGTCATTCGCATCGTGCAGCAATGGAAAGAGGCGGTTGTCGGGCTGGACCGGATGCTTTATGAAGATGCGCGCAAGGAATTTTCGTTGGCTTCCATGACTGGTTTCGGGGCAGACGGTTCGCGCTTGGAGAAGGAGCAGGACTTCGAGCAGGTGCGTGGCGACTTCGAGAGCAACCCGTTTGTCACCGCCGTATTGAAACATATCGAGGTAAAGACGGCTTTGGGCGACGAGCTTATCGGCCGCATGCAGCAGGTGGACGCATAAGGCCGGGCATCTTGCTATAATAAAAGGGCGCGGATTTCGCGGATTACACGGATAAATTCATGAATGGAAATTCCGTGGTATCCGCGCAATCCGCGCCTTCAAATATTCTCTTCTTTAATCCGAAGTTTTATCTCATTGCAGCCCGGCCAATTCCAGCACCTTGTCTACGGCTGCTTTCAGCCCGTCGGGATTCTTGCCGCCTGCGGTGGCAAAGTGGGGTTGTCCGCCGCCGCCGCCCAATATCAGTTTGGCTGCTTCCTTGACCAGCGCGCCAGCTTTCAATCCGTCGGCCACGAGCTTTTCGCCCAGCATGACGGTCAGCATCGGCTTGCCTTCAAATTGGGTCCCGGCCACGAAGCAGAAGTTGTCGCCCAATTCGCCGCGCAATTGGAAAGCGATGTTCTTTGCCGTCTCCGGCATGATGGGAGCGCAGAATGAGACGACCTTCACGCCGTGCGCTTCGCGGACGCCTTGCAGCAGTTTCTCCTTCAGTTGGGCTTCTTTCTCCTTCATGAAGTCTTCGATTTGCTTCTTCAAGCCGGCATTCTCGTCGATGTAGCGGCGGATGGCGGCCGTCAAGTCCGGTGCGTTGTTGAAGAGTGCTTTCAAGCCTTGCAATGTGTCTTGCACGCTGTCCAGCATTTCTTCCACTTTGGCGCCGGTCAAAGCCTCGATGCGGCGCACGCCGGCGGCAACGGAACTCTCAGAAATAATCTTCACCATGCCGATGCAACCCGTGGCAGGCACGTGCGTGCCGCCGCAGAACTCGATGGACGAGCCGAATTGGATGACGCGGACGTGGTCGCCGTATTTCTCGCCGAAGAGGGCGATGGCTCCCAATTCCTTGGCTTTGTCAATAGGGATGTTGCGGTGTTCCGTCAGGGGGATGTTGGCGCGGATTTTGGCATTCACGCGGTGCTCTACCTCGCGCAGTTGCTCGTCCGTCACTTTCTGGAAGTGCGAGAAATCGAAGCGCAACGAGTCGGGCGTCACCAGCGAGCCTTTCTGCTGCACGTGGTCGCCGAGGACTTGGCGCAGGGCCTCGTCCAGCAAGTGCGTGGCCGAGTGGTTGGCAGCGCAGGCGGCGCGTTTGTCGGTGTCCACGCAGGCCATCATCGGCGCTTCGGGATGCGACGGCAATTGTTTGGTCAGGTGGATGGGCAGGTTGTTTTCCTTCTTCGTGTCAATGACGTCGATGGTTTCGTATTCGCTGACCAGCACGCCGGTGTCGCCTACCTGTCCGCCGCTTTCTGCGTAGAAAGGCGTTTTGTCCAAGACAATCTGGTAGAGCGTCTGGTTCTTCTGCTTCACTTGGCGGTAGCGCAGGATGGAGGTTTCGTATTCCGTGTAATCATAACCGACAAACTCGGTGGTGCCTTCCTTCAGCGTCACCCAGTCGCCCGTTTCGACGGCGGCGGCGTTGCGGGCGCGTTGCTTCTGTTGTTGCATTTCGGCATCGAATTCTTTAATGTCTGCGGTCATGCCGTTTTCGCGAAGGATAAGCTCGGTCAAGTCTAGGGGGAAGCCGAAGGTATCGTAGAGCGTGAAAGCGTCTTTGCCGCTGATTTGCGTCTTGCCGGCGGCCTTTGCATCGGCCATGACCTTGTCCAGCAGGCGGATGCCGGTTTCCAGCGTGCGGAGGAAGGCTTCTTCTTCTTCCTTCATCACCTTGCCGATAAGTTCTTTTTGCGCCTCCAATTCGGGATAGGCTGCGCCCATTTCCTGAATCAAGACGGGCAAGAGCTTGTACATGAAGGCTTGCTTCTGTCCCAAGAAGGTGTAGCCGTAGCGCACGGCGCGGCGCAAGATGCGGCGGATGACGTAGCCGGCTTTGGCGTTGCCGGGCAGTTGTCCGTCGGTGATGGAGAAGGCGATGGTGCGGATGTGGTCGGCTACGACGCGCATGGCCACGTCTTTCTGTTTGTCGGCGCCATAGGGCGTGCCGGCCATGTTGGCTATAGCCTGTATCAGGGGTTGGAAAACGTCCGTATCGTAGTTGGATGTTTTTCCTTGCAGGGCCATGCAGAGGCGTTCGAAGCCCATGCCTGTGTCGATGACTCGGGCAGGCAGGTCTTCCAGACTGCCGTCGGCCTTGCGGTTAAATTGCATGAAGACGAGGTTCCAGATTTCGATGACCTGCGGATGGTCGTGGTTCACCATATCGCGTCCAGGCACTTGTGCTTTCTCTTCGTCGCTGCGCAGGTCGATGTGAATCTCCGAGCAGGGGCCGCAGGGACCTGTGTCGCCCATTTCCCAGAAGTTGTCGTGCTTGTTGCCGTTGATGATATGGTCTTTGGGGAGGAACTGCTCCCAGTAGGAGGCGGCTTCGTCGTCGCGGCCCAAGCCTTCGTCGGGGCTGCCTTCGAAGACGGTGGCATAGAGGTTTTCGGGATTCAGCTTCAGCACGTCCACCAAGTATTCCCACGCCCAAGAGATGGCTTCCTTCTTGAAGTAATCGCCAAAGGACCAGTTGCCTAACATCTCGAACATGGTGTGGTGGTAGGTGTCGTGCCCCACCTCTTCCAGGTCGTTGTGCTTGCCGCTCACGCGGAGGCACTTCTGCGAGTCGGCCACGCGTTTCCATTGCGCCGGGTGGTTGCCCAGGATGATGTCCTTGAACTGGTTCATGCCCGCGTTGGTGAACATCAGCGTGGGGTCGTCCTTGATTACCATCGGCGCCGAGGGGACGATGTGGTGTCCTTTGCTCGCAAAGAAACTCTTGAACGAGTCTCTGATTTCATTTGCTGTCATACTCTTATTTAGCGGTTAATATTCTCAAAAACTGCGCAAAGATAGCTTGTTTTTATTACTTTTGCCGCATGGACAGCGAAATAATTCCCAACCATGCGCAAAGTTTATTACATTTATAATCCTCAGACACAGACTTACGACCGCATTTACCCCACTGCGCGCCAACGGCTGATGGGCCGTCTGCGCCGCCTGTTCATCGGCATGGGGCTGGGGGCGGCGTGCTTCATGGCGGCGTTCCTCCTCTTCGGTTCGCCGTCCGAAAAGGAGTTGCGCAAGGAGAATAGCCGCCTGCAAGCGCAATACGAGGTCTTGTCGCACCAGATGGATGAGGCTTTGGGCGTATTGCAAGACATCCAGCAGCGCGACGATAACCTCTATCGGGTCATCTTTATGGCCGATCCTATCCCGTCGTCCATCCGCCAGGCAGGTTACAACCGTACCAACCGTTACGACCATTTGGAGGACATGGCCGACGCCGAATTGGTGGTCGGCACCACGCAGAAGCTGGACATGCTGCGCAAACAGCTTTACATCCAGTCTTGTTCGTTCGACGAGGTGTTGGACATGTGCCGCAGTCACGACGAGATGTTGCGTTGCATCCCTGCTATCCAACCGGTGTCCAACAAAGACCTGAAGCAGACGGCATCGGGATATGGCACGCGCATTGACCCCATCTATGGCACCGCGCGCTTCCACGCCGGTATGGACTTTTCGGCCAATCCGGGTACGGATGTTTATGCGACGGGCGACGGCACGGTGGTGAAGATGGGTTGGCAGACAGGGTACGGCAACACCATCATCATCGACCACGGCTTCGGCTACGAAACCTGGTATGCCCACTTGCAGGAGTTCCGCACGACGTTGGGCAAGAAGGTGGTGCGCGGCGAGGTCATCGGCGGCGTGGGCAATACGGGCAAGAGCACGGGACCGCACCTGCACTACGAAGTGCACGTCAAAGGGCAAGTGGTGAATCCGGTCAATTACTATTTCATGGACTTGAGCGCCGAGGATTACGACCGCATGATCCAGTTGGCGGCCAATCACGGTAAGATGATGGACTAAATAGTTGGCAATCGGATGAAAATAATGACAGACCAGGCCATATATCGTTGGCGAACGGGGGATATATCGCCCGCTTGCTGGCGATTATCGTTTGCCGGCGGCTGATAGATGACGAAGAAACGGGATATAAACAAATAGAGAAATGCTGAACAAAGATAAGAACCTGAAGCTGTATTACTCCATCAGCGAGGTGGCGCAGATGTTGGGTGTCAATGAATCGCTGCTTCGCTTTTGGGAGGATGAATTTCCTCAGCAGTTGAAGCCCAAACGGGCGGGTAGGGGGGTGCGGCAGTACAATGCCGAAGACATTGAAGCGCTCAAACTGATTTACCACTTGGTGAAAGAACGGGGCATGACCTTGCAAGGCGCCCGTCAGCGGCTGAAGAACAACCGCGAAGGCACGTTGCGCAACTTCGAGGTGGTGGAGCGCCTGAAAAACATCCGCGAGGAGTTGGTGAGCATGCGCGATGCTTTGAACACTTTCACCTACGAGGATATGGACGCGTTGCAGAAGAATATAGAAGAAAACAAAAAAGGAGAAGACCCGGAAGCCTCCTCCTCTGTCTGATGTATCCTGACGTCTGATTGCTTACAGCGCGTTCAGCAATCCGTCCAACTCGCTCACCATGTCGCCGGCTGTTTGTTTGCCGTCTTTCATGCCCTCCGGCGTGAATTTGGCTACCGTCCGGTTGAGCTTGGACAACTTGCCTTTGGCGCCTTTCGCCTCGAACTCTTGGCGAAGGACGTGAATCTTTTCGCACATTTGCAAACCTTCCATCAGTCGTTCAAAGCGGATGCTGCTGCGCGGGCCGGGATAGATGCTATACGTGTCTCCCGCAGCCCACGTGCGGAAGCGCGAATCGTGCAACGGGTCGGCCGTCCAAGCATTGATGGACCAGCGCAGGAAGCCGTCGTAATCGCCGGCTACGGCGTGTATGGCAGTCCAAGCCGCTTCGGCAGGATCGGAGAAGGTGAAGATGTTGGGGAAAGTTTCCGTGCAGCAGGTGTAGACGCAACTGATTTGCCCTTGTGCTTCGCGCTTGGCCTTCACGTCAGCAGGGAATTTCTGCCCATAAGGGATGGCGAGGTAATACAAGTCATCCACGATTTCCGGGTGGTAATTGCCTGCCAAGGTGATCTTGAATTCGGGGTCGGCTTGGCGTATGACCTTGATAGCCTCGCGCATGGCCTCCATCGGACGCTCGTCCATCGAGATGGCGGTCTTCTCGAACCAGCCTTTCTCGCGCAAATGACGGGAGAAGTCCTTCAGGAAGGTCAGCCAATATTCGGTATACGCCTCTTCGCCCGGCGCTGCCTCTATAAACTGGATGCGGCTGGTGGCCTGGTCATAGTAGTCGAAGCGCAAGGCCCAGGGAATCATGGTGTAGCAGCTGATCATATCATCGATGCCGACTTCTTCCATCATAAACGTCACCCACTTGTCGAACACCGTGTAGTCATAGCTCCATGTTCCGTCAATCTTCTTCATACGGCCAATCATGCTGTCAAAGTGATCCTCCGTTTGGCCGTTCCATGGCTTGTGCATGATGCTGGTAGTGATGGCGCGCTGCCCTACGTCGGCCAACATCTTCATTACGGGGCGTAGCAGGTCGAAGTGTTCCTTGCTCCACAACGGCACGTTGTAATAGCGGGCCACGGCGTATGGATTTTGCCACAAGTCCAGATGGAAAGCCCAGTCTTGCGGGGCGGGTAGCGTGCGATTCAGTACTTCTACTTCCAATTGCAAGGATAAGGGGCGCACGTCGGGGGCGGAAACCGTCAGTTGGCCACGGTACTTGCCGGGACGGGCATCGGACGGGACGTTGACCTTCACCCAAATGGGGCGTGTGCTGCAAGCCTGTATGTCTAGTTCTTTGGCTATATCCAATACGTCGGCCACAAGCGACGAGTCCCACTCGGCTTTATTTTCGCGGTGGCCGCAGCCTCCACCGCCCGGATTCAGCTCGTCCGTCATCACGTAGCGGACAAAATGAGTACTGATGGCCGATGCTGGTATGACAGCCGATCCGTTCTTCAAGTCGCTGACCTGTACGTTGACTTTTTCCAAATCCCGGTTTGTCCACAAGACGGCTTGCGCATGGACGCGTTCGCCCCGCCATGCTTTTTTCCGGAGTCGGTTGGCCTGTTTTACTTCCGGCACATCCAATTTCTTGTAGCGGACATCCACACTGCCCCAACTCAATTGTACGGGGGATTTAATCTTGTTCCAAACTTCCGGGCCGTCGTGAGGCTTTGTGTCTGTGAGTTCTTCGTAATTCTCCGTTGTGGAGAATCCTGCTTGCTGTGCCGGGCATACCATAGCCCCTGCCAGCAAAGCTACTAAAAGCAATGTCTTCTTCATTGATACGAATGGTTTGTTTTAAATTAAGTATGTGTTGGTTGTTAATCTTCGATGCGTGATACTTCTTTGATGTTCTGCACCAGCTTCAGGTTGTTGCAGATGGTGCGCACGTCGTCCACGTCGTGTACGTAGAGTTGGATTTTCCCTTCGAAGATGCCATCCATGGCGTCAATGTTCAGCTTGCGGATATTCACGTTGAGCTGGCGCGAGATAACTTGCGTCACCTCGTTCAGTACACCCACGCCGTCTATGCCACGCACGTAGATGGTGACGAGGAAGGAGAGGTCCTTGTGCGTGTCCCATTGGGTGGCGATAATCCGGTTTCCGTAGCTGCTCTTCAGTTTGACGGCCACGGGGCACTGGCGTTTGTGGATGATGACGCGATTGTGCTCGTCGATGTAGCCCAGCACGTCGTCGCCGGGGATGGGGTGGCAACATTCGGCCATGATATATTCTTTCGAGATGGCTT
The DNA here is from genome assembly GCA_944322365.1 of uncultured Bacteroides sp. GTDB lineage: Bacteria > Bacteroidota > Bacteroidia > Bacteroidales > Bacteroidaceae > Bacteroides. The sequence continues at coordinate 13,360 of CALUOW010000010.1, read as the reverse complement.
CTTCGGTCAGCTTCAAGATTTGCTTGGTATCTATCTTTTCGGCCTTGCCTTCGGGTTTCGGCTCGTCCTTGCCTTCTTTGGCGTCTTTGTTTTCCTTGCCGAAGGAGAAGGAGAGCAGTTTCTTCCAGTTTTTGCTTTGCTTCTCCTTGAAGAGGTTTCGGTCGGCATCGCCCAAGACGAGTTTGCCGCTGCCGATAGCCACCAGCAGTTCGTCCGGAGTGTGGAAGTTGTGCAGGTTGGTCAGGCGGTCCAAGGCGGACTCATCGTTGCGGACGCCTTCCTTTTGCAGGAATTCGGCCAGCATATCTTCGCCTTTCTTCTGATTGGCTTTGGCTTCGCGGCGTATGATTTCGGTGATTTTCGCCTTGGCGCGCGCGGTAGTCACGAATGCTTCCCATTCCGGCTGGATGCGTTGCGCCTTCGAGGTGAGGATTTCCACTTGGTCGCCGCTCTTCAACCGGTGGCTCAAGGGTACTAGTTTATGATTGACTTTCGCGCCGATGCAGTGCGTGCCGATGTCGGTATGGAGGGAGAAAGCGAAGTCAAGCGCCGTAGCGTCTTGAGGCATGGTCTTGAGGTCGCCTTTGGGGGTGAAGACGAATATTTCTGAAGCAAAGAGGTTCAGCTTTATGGTATCCAGGAAGTCTATTGCATCGGGCTGCGGGTCGTCCAATATCTCTTTGATGGTGTGGAGCCATCGCTCCAGTTCGCCTTCGTCCTCGCTGCCTCCGCCTTCTTTGTACTTCCAGTGGGCGGCGAATCCTTGTTCGGCCACGTCGTCCATGCGCTCGCTGCGGATTTGTACTTCAATCCATTGTCCGTTATTGCCCATCAAGGTGACGTGCAAGGCCTGGTAGCCGTTGCTCTTCGGATGGCTGACCCAGTCGCGCAAACGGTCGGGATGTGGCTTGTATATCTTGGATATGGCTACGTATATGTCGAAGCAGTCGTTCAGCTCCTCCTCCATGTTGCGGGGCTTGAAGACGATGCGCACGGCCAATATGTCGTAGATTTCCTCGAAAGGCACGTGTTTGGTCTGCATCTTGTTCCAAATGGAGTAGATGGATTTGACGCGGGCCAAGATGTGGTATTGCAGCCCCATTTTGTCCAATTGGGCGCGGATGGGCGCTGTAAATTCTTGGAATACCTTGTCGCGTTCGGCAGCGGTGGCGGCCAGTTTCTTTTCTATCTCGGCATATTCTTCGGGGTGTTCGTATTTGAAGCTGAGGTTCTCCAGTTCGGTCTTGATGCGGTTCAAACCCAACCGGTTGGCCAAGGGCGCATAGATGTAGAGCGTTTCGCCTGCAATCTTGTATTGCTTGTTGGGAAGCATCGAACCAAGCGTACGCATGTTGTGTAGGCGGTCGGCTATCTTGATGAGGATGACGCGTATGTCGTCGCTCATGGTGAGCAGGAGTTTCTTGAAGTTCTCGGCCTGTGCCGAAGCGCGGTCGCCAAAGATGCCGCCGGAGATTTTGGTCAACCCGTCGACGATTTGTGCAATCTTGTGGCCGAAGATATTTTCGATGTCTTCCACCGTATAATCGGTATCCTCCACCACGTCGTGCAAGAGGGCGGCGCAGATGGAGGTGGAGCCTAGTCCGATTTCGTTGCACACGATTTTGGCTACGGCGATGGGGTGCAAGATATACGGTTCGCCCGAACGTCGCTTGATGCCCTTGTGGGCTTGGTTGGCAAAGTTGAACGCTTTGGTTATGATTTCCACGCGCTTGCGATGCTTGGTGCCCAAGTAATCGTTCAGCAATTCCTGGAAAGCCTGTTGTATCATGGCTTCTTCGGCTTGTTCCTTCTCTTTCAGACTTAAATGCTCTTCCATAGGTATTTGTTCTTTAGCTGCTCCGCACTTTGATTTCAAGTTTGGATGAAGTGTGCTTGCAAATATAAGCATTTTCTGATAACGGACAAGCGATGAAGGGAATTTTTCTTTCGAAAAGGAAGAAAGATGGCTTATAAAACCAAAATACCTCGCAAGACGGAAGACTTGCGAGGCATTTGGATATTTTCTTTTCTCGTTGGATAAGAGTTTATTCAGCAGGATTGAAGTTCAAGCCAAGCTCCATATGGGTGGTGCCGTTCAGGATGGCAGGCAACTGGGTCAGATCCAACATGCCGGCCATGCTGCCGAAGTTGGGGTCGGAAGCCATCATTTCGCCGAGGGCGGCCACGATATTCTCGTCGGACAGCAACTCGTTGGCCACCTTGATCAGGATTGCGCCCAAACCGTCTTGCGAGATGAACACGCTCAATGCGCCGGTTTCGGCATCCACACGGTAATCCAAAGGAATTCCTTCGGACAGCATCGGAGTGATTTCGCCTACATGCTTCAGCACGACGGGCAGGATCAGGCCCAGCAGATCCGTGTCGCCTTCGTCGGCTTTCGTCTCAGCGGCAGATACGAGGGCCATGATGGCATCAACGTCCAGGTAAGCATAGAGTTTGTTGTCCTTCATGCAATACTGAACCATGCCGGCCGGCGAATTTTGCCATACGGGCGAAGTCAGGTCGTCGGAATCCGAATAAGAGGCGATGATGTTGCCGTCTGCGCCGAAGCTGACGCTTTGCAGCACGGCAGCGAGGGCATTATTGGCGCTGAGGTTGCCTTCCAGGATGGGCATGCGGAGTGCCATGTTCAGCACGTCGCCCAACGGCATTTTGATCAGACCGCCCAAGAGGGAGAGTTCTTCGGTGCTTTCCCATACGCATTGGATGGGATAGAGCGTGGATTCTGCATCAGTGGGCACGGACACCAAGTTCCATGTGCCGATCAGGTCGTTCGTAAACGTAGCGTTCACGTTCAGCGTCAGCTTGCCTTGCTCGATAGAGCCGGAGTATTCCAATGCGCGGCCGTTGGTCTCGTCCGTACCATTGAAGGTGTAGCCGGTTTCACCCACCGGAACCAACGTTACGTTCAGCGTCGTGGTGGCTTCGCCCGGAATAACGCCGGGGTTGTTCACCGTCGTGCCCAGCAAGGTGCTCAGCAGTTCGTTCGGTGCACCGGCCAGTGTCAACGTAGCCGTCTTCCCGTCGGCCGAATTGAAGGCCACGCTTTTGCCGGTCATTGCTGTAGAGCCATAGGTCAATGCCAATGTGTTGGCTTCATCAGTTGTGGTGTACGTTGCATTGATGTCCGACACCGGCAATGTGGGGTTCTCGTCGTCGCTACATGCAGCAAAGAATGCCACCGAGCAAACCAGCGCAAAAAGTTTAAACCAATTTTTCTTCATTTCTATTAAAACGATTGTTTAGTTAGTAAAAGGCCCTTCGCGAGCCGTTGGATTTTCCTTTTTTAAAATCAGCGTGCAAAGGTAATGCTTTTTGCGGCAAGTAGACAAGTCTTTTCTAAAAAATAGATGTTCTTTTTTTAAGAATGCTTCTTTAAAGCAATATCTTTGCAAGACATTGGCGCGGACACGCCGAGACATTGACGCAGGCACGCCGAAACATTGGCGCGGACACGCTGAACGGGTGATCTATGCGCCGCAAGCTAAAAAATCTGGCCTTGGCGCATCGTTTTTCCAAAAGAAATGCTTATCTTTACGAGGAGCAAACGACGCTTTCGTCGAAAGAGCCGCTTATCTGCCTGATTATAAACCTTTAAAGCATTTGAAGTATGTTCAATTCATTTGGAAACATCCTCCGCCTTACCACGTTCGGGGAGTCGCACGGGAAGGCCATCGGAGGCGTAATAGACGGATTCCCCGCTGGTGTCGCTATCGACATGGATTTTGTGCAGGCCGAACTGAATCGCCGCCGGCCGGGGCAGTCGCGCATCACCACCTCGCGTTCGGAAGACGACAAGGTGGAGCTTCTTTCGGGCATCTTCAACGGCAGGTCCACGGGCAGCCCCATCGGCTTCGTGGTGTGGAATAAGAACCAGCAATCCAGCGACTACAGCGAAATGCAAAGCGTCTACCGCCCCTCGCACGCCGATTATACGTACAAACTGAAATATGGCATCCGCGACTACCGGGGCGGAGGCCGCTCGTCGGCACGCGAGACCATCTCGCGCGTGGTAGGCGGCGCGTTGGCCAAGTTGGCCCTCCGCCAGTTGGGCATACGCATCACGGCCTATACCTCGCAGGTAGGGGGCATCAAATTGGAAGAGAACTATACGGCCTACGACCTCAGCCTGGTCGAAACCAATCCCGTGCGTTGCCCGGATCTGGCCAAGGCGAAGGAAATGGAAGACTATATATATAAGGTAAAGGAGGAGGGCGACACGATAGGCGGCGTGGTGACGTGCGTCATACAAGGCTGCCCCATCGGATTGGGAGAACCCGTCTTCGGCAAGTTGCAATCCGCGCTGGCCTCCGGGATGCTGAGCATCAACGCGGCCAAGGCTTTTGAATACGGCGAAGGTTTCAAGGGGCTGAAGATGAAGGGTTCGGAGCAGAACGACATTTTCTACAACAACAACGGCCGTGTGGAGACGCGCACCAATCACTCCGGCGGCATTCAGGGCGGCATCAGCAACGGGCAGGACATCTACTTCCGCGTGGCCTTCAAGCCCGTGGCCACCGTGCTGATGGAGCAACATACCGTGAACATCGACGGGCAGGACACGACCCTGAAAGCGCGCGGACGCCACGACCCCTGCGTCTTGCCCCGCGCCGTGCCCATCGTGGAGGCCATGGCGGCGATGACCATACTGGATTTCTATCTGATTGACCGGACAACACAATTGTAAACCCAATATATAGGCGCGGATTACACGGACAAGTGCTTGCACAGCCCCTATTAAGAATCCGTGGAATCCGCGTAATCCGCGCCTGATTAAACACTTTCACTAATGTCTATTAAACAATATATTCAAGACAACGAATCGCGGATGTTGGACGAATTGTTCAGCCTTATCCGCATCCCCAGCATCAGTGCCCTGCCCGAACACAAGGACGACATGCTGGCTTGCGCCCAACGCTGGCGCCAACTCTTGCTGGAAGCCGGAGCCGACGAGGCGCACGTGATGCCTTCGGCAGGCCATCCCATCGTCTTTGCGCAGAAGCAGGTGGACCCTGCCGCAAGGACGGTGCTGGTGTATGCCCACTATGACGTCATGCCTGCCGAACCGTTGGAGCTATGGAAAAGCGCCCCCTTCGAGCCGGAAGTGCGCGACGGGCGTATCTGGGCGCGCGGTGTTGACGATGACAAGGGACAATCCTTCATCCAAGTCAAAGCCTTTGAATACTTGGCGAAGAACGGCTTGCTGAAGGTCAACGTGAAATTCATCTTCGAGGGCGAGGAAGAGATTGGTTCGCCCAGCTTGGAAGCCTTCTGCCAGGAGCACAAAGAGTTGCTGAAGGCCGACGTTATCCTCGTGTCGGACACCAGCATGTTGGGAGCCGATTTGCCGTCGCTGACCACCGGCCTGCGCGGTTTGGCTTATTGGGAGGTGGAAGTAACCGGACCTAACCGCGACTTGCACTCCGGGCACTTCGGCGGCGCAGTGGCCAATCCCATTAACGTGCTTTGCAAGATGTTGGCCCAAGTGACGGATACGGACGGACGCATCGCCGTGCCCGGTTTTTATGACGATGTGGAGGAAGTGCCGCAGGTTGAACGCGAGATGATTGCCCGCATTCCTTTTGACGAGGAGAAATATAAGCAAGCCATTGGCGTCAAGGCTTTGGCCGGCGAGAAAGGCTACAGCACCTTGGAGCGAAACAGTTGCCGCCCTTCGTTCGACGTGTGCGGCATTTGGGGCGGCTATACGGGCGAAGGGTCGAAGACGGTTTTGCCTTCTAAAGCCTACGCCAAAATATCGTGCCGCCTTGTCCCGCATCAGGACCATGAAAAGATTTCCCGGTTGATGGCCGATTACCTGCGAGCTATTGCTCCGGATACGGTGCAAGTCAAGGTAACGCCTTTGCATGGCGGGCAGGGTTACGTCTGTCCCATCACGCTGCCTGCCTACCGGGCTGCCGAACAAGGCTTCGAGAAAGCCTTTGGCAAAAAGCCGTTGGCAGTGCGCCGGGGCGGAAGCATCCCCATTATCTCTACTTTCGAGCAGGTGTTGGGCATCAAAACCGTATTGATGGGTTTCGGTTTGGAGAGCAATGCTATCCATTCGCCCAACGAGAACATCCCGCTGGACATCTTGCGCAAGGGCATTGAGGCGGTGGCGGAGTTTTACCAAGTCTATCCCACGCTTTAAGGGAAAACTTGTCAGGACTTGTCAAACGGCTTGCGGAACGTGCATCCATTTTTCCATTCGGAGCACCCGTAAGCCGTTTTTCCTTTGATGATGGTCCCTTTCCCGCAGATGGGGCAGGGGCGGCCAATCCAAGAATCCTCGTTGGCGGGAGTGGCAGCCTGTTTCGGCGCGCGCTTCTTGCGCTCTTTTTTCGGCTTGTCTGTTTTCCCTTTGTCCGATGGGGATGTTTGTTTGTTTTCAACAGCCGTTTGCACGGTGGTGATGCGTCGGTTGCTGGTGTCGGCCAATACGTTTGCCACAATCTCGCGTACCATTTGCTTCAACTCCTCCAAGAATTGCGCTGCGTTGTATGTGCGTCTTTCTATCTCTCGGAGTTTCTTTTCCCAAATGCCGGTCAGTTCGGCCGACTTCAATAATTCTTCGCGGATGATTTGTATCAGTTCCACGCCCGTGGAGGTGGCAATCAGGTTTTTGCGTTCTTTGCGGATGTAATTGCGTTTGAACAATGTCTCGATGATGGCGGCACGTGTGGACGGGCGTCCGATGCCGTTTTCTTTCAGCGCGTCGCGCAACTCTTCGTTGTCTACCAGTTTGCCTGCCGTCTCCATGGCGCGCAGCAGGGTGGCTTCCGTATAAGGTTTGGGCGGTTGGGTCCATTTCTCTACCAGTTCGGGCGCGTGGGGGCCGCTTTCTCCCTTGGCAAAGGCGGGTAATACGCGTTCGGCGTCTCCTTCCTTTTCTTCTTTTTCTTCGGGAGAGGTCGTATTGGCAGTGGCCGATGTGAAGACTGCACGCCATCCCGGCTCCAATATCTGGCGGCCGGAGACTTTGAACTCGATGCTGTCCACTTCGCCCCATACCGTGGTTGTGGCAAACTTGCAGTCGGGATAGAACACCGCGATGAAGCGACGCGCAATCAAGTCGAACACCCGGCGCTCCATGTCGGTCAGGTTGACGGGCGGTTGTCCTGTGGGGATGATGGCGTGGTGGTCCGTCACTTTGGAATTGTCAAACACCTTCTTCGACTTGGGGAGCGTTTGGCCTTCCAAAGGCGTCGTCCACGGTTCGTATCCCCGCAAACCTTTCAGGATGCCGGGACATTTGGGGTAGATGTCGTCGCTCAGGAAGGTTGTGTCTACGCGGGGGTAAGTCGCCACCTTTTTTTCGTAGAGCGATTGGATGAGTTTCAGCGTTTCATCCGCCGAGAAAGAGAATTTCTTGTTGCATTCCACTTGCAGCGAGGTCAGGTCGAACAGGCGCGGCGGGGCTTCGCGCCCTTCTTTCTTCACGATGTTTGTCACGCTGAAAGGCAAGTCTTTGATGCGTGCCAGCAGAGCCTCGCCGCGTGCTTTGTCCGTGATGGGGTCGATGCCCCGGTTGTCTTCTTCTTTTTTCGGTTTCTTCTGTGCGGGATTCTCTTTTTGTTTTTCGGCTTCCGCAGCCAATTCCTCGTCGCTCTTCCGGATGAGTGCCGTAAAGGTCGTGTCCCGATATACCGTGTTCAGCACCCAATATTGCTTGGGCGCGAAATGTTCGATTTCCAGTTGCCGGTTGACAATCAATGCCAGCGTAGGCGTTTGCACACGTCCGATGGAGAGTACTTGCCGGTTTTGTCCATACTTCATCGTGTAGAGGCGCGTGGCGTTCATCCCCAGCAGCCAATCGCCGATGGCGCGGCTCAATCCGGCTTCGTACAGTGGTTGGAAATCGGACGCATCGTGCAGCTTGGCAAAGCCCTCGCGGATGGCCTCTTCGGTCAGCGAGGAAATCCACAGACGCTTCACGGGGCAGTGCGCTCCTGCTTTCTGCATCACCCAACGTTGAATCAGTTCGCCCTCTTGGCCCGCATCGCCGCAATTGATGATCATGTCCGCTGCCTGCATCAGCCGTTCGATGGTGCGGAATTGTTTTTCGTATGTGGGGTTGTCTATCAATTTGATGCCGAAGCGGGGCGGAATCATCGGCAAATACTCTAAACGCCACGACTTCCATTCGGGCGTATATTCGTGCGGTTCTTTCAGGGTGCACAAATGCCCGAAGGTCCACGTCACTTGGTATCCGTTTCCTTCGATGTATCCGTCTTTCTTCTCCCTTGCTCCCAGCACGTCGGCGATGTCCCGTGCCACGGAAGGTTTCTCGGCAATGCAAACTATCATTCTGTCTCTTGTCTTTATTGGGGAGGCAAAGGTACAAAAAAGATAGATACTTTGTGCACCCTAAGGGAAGGGGAAAAGGGCAAATGTTTACAATGTGAAAGAGAGGATGGGCTTCTACAGAAGCGTCATCCTCTCTTTAAAATTAGCCTAAATGATGAATAGTATTTACTTTTGCTTGCCTTGCTCTTTCAGTTTGGCGGTGAAGGCGGCAGCCTTTTCGGCAGCTTCCTTCTCGGCTTCGGGCGAAGCATAAGCATGTTTGTAGCCCTGAATCTTATTCCAATCGCCACGGGTGAAGTCGGGGAATGCCACCGGAGCGCAACCATTGTCCATAGACAACTCGCCCAGTTCGGCCAAGCAGCACCATTCAGCCAAGTCGTATACGTCCATATCCAGCGGCAAGCCGTTTTGCAGGCAGTAAACCAGACGGCACATCATGATGAAGTCCATGCCGCCGTGTCCGCCTACTTCCTTGGCCATTTCGCCATACTTCTTCAGGATGGGGTGTTGGTATTTCTCCACCAACGCATCCATTTCGTCCTTCGGCAGGAAACTGTGGGCGCTCAGGTTGTCCACTTCGGGTTGCACGCCCGATGCAGAGAGTTGGTCGCCGCCCAAGGCATAGCCTTCGATGGGATACTTGTTGGCGAATCCCTTGGTGCCCGTCAGCTGATACAAGCGGCTGTAGGGTTGGGGAGTCATAACGTCGTGTTGGATTTCGATCACCTTGCCCAATTCGGTGCGGATAAGGGTCGTGGTGTGGTCGCCGTTGCGGAAGTTGTTGCAGACGGAATCCGTGCGCTCTTCCACCAACGCCTTGCCCACTACGGACTTCGTGTCCATGGCCACGAGCGTCTTCATGCGGTCGCCACGGTGAATGTTCAGTGCTTGGGCAACCGGGCCAAGGCCGTGTGTGGCATACACGTCGCCGCGATGACGCATGTTGTAATCCAAGCGCCAGCCCAGCTTGTCGTTCTCGCCGTCCTTCCAGTAGTAATCCCAGAACTCGTCGAGGTTGTGGATGTAAGCGCCTTGCGCGCGGATGACCTCGCCGAAGACGCCCTGCTGCGCCATGTTCAGCGTGTTCATCTCGAACCAGTCATAGCAGCAGTTCTCCAAAATCATGCAGTGCTTGCGGGTCTTCTCGCTCAGGTCGACAAGCTCCCAGCATTGGGCCAGGTTCATGGCCGACGGCACTTCGATGGCTACATGCTTGCCATTCTCCATCGCGAATTTGGCCACGGGGAAGTGGTGCATCCAGTCAGTTGCGATATACACCAAGTCGATGTCGTCGCGTTTGCACAGTTCCTCATAGCCTTTCTCGCCGCTGTAGATGGCTGCTTCGGGCATGGAAGCCTTGCGCAGGTATTCTTGGCAGCGTTCGGCGCGCTCTTGTTCATAGTCGCAGAGCGCCACGATTTGCGTGCCGGGGATGTGCGTGAAGCTCTCCACGGCGCCGGGGCCACGCATGCCCAAGCCAACGAATCCCACACGGACTACTTCCATTTTGGGCACGGTCAGCCCCAAGGCGCTTTCCTGCCCGGCCGGACGTTCAGGGGTGTCTACTACGATGGTTCCTTGTTCCCAATGCCAGCTTGTGCCTTTGTCGTTGACAAAAGTCTCCGGCGTCGTTGTGGCGGAACATGCGCCTAAGGCGATGCACGCTCCCACGATGAAATACTTTGCTAGTTTCATATATACATTAATTAATTAAATAAATGATTCCTTTGCGAGGACTTGTGCTTGTCTTTGCAAGGACTAGTGCCCGTCTTTGCGAAGACTTGTGTTTGCCTTTGCGAGGACAAAGATACGGATAAGTCTGCAAATTACCAATATTGGAGGCAGGAATCTTTGCGAAAGATTAAATACGAAAAAATAAGAGCTGGTTTGCATTTATTAACTATCAATCTTGCGATTGTTTACGACCTATTCGTAACTTTGCGTCGAATTCATTAAAAACATTATTTCCATGGAAAAATTGACTAGACAAGAAGAAGAAGTGATGTTGCACATCTGGGCGCTGAAAGAGTGCTTCATCAAAGACATCCTGGCACGCTACCCGCAGCCCGCTCCTCCCTACACCACGGTAGCGTCCGTAGTGAGCAACCTCAAGCGCAAGGGCTACGTCAGCCTGAAGCGTTTTGGGAATACGTACCAATACAAGCCGCTCATCTCGGAAGAGGAGTACAAACGGACCTTCATGAGCGGGTTTGTGCAGAATTATTTCGAGAATTCCTACAAGGAGATGGTCTCTTTCTTCGCCAAGGAGCAGAAGATTTCGGCCAACGACTTGCAAGACATTATAAACATGATCGAGCAAGGCAAGGAATAACCTCCCGCCTCTTGCTTGCCAACGAATCCACATGCCATGTCAGACTATCTGTTGAAAGCCAATATCATCCTTGCGGTGCTCTATGTGTTCTACCGCTTGCTCTTCTATCGGGACACGTTCTTCGGTCTACGGCGCATCCTGTTGCTGTCGATTATAGCCGTGTCGGTAGTGCTGCCCTTGCCGGCGTTTCAAGCGTGGGTGGAAGGAATGATGTCCACCGAAGCCGCAGAAGTTTTTGCCGCCGGCGGCTTGCTTCCCGAAGTGGTGGTCACGCCTGCATTGGAGCGTGAAGGCGTTTCTTGGCAATATTGGCTAGGCTGTGGATACGTGGCCGGCATTTGCCTGCTCGTGGGGCGCATCGGCATGCAATGGGCAGCCATTGCCCGCCTGAGCCGCCGATGCCCGCCTACGGAAGTTGAGGGAGTCTGCGTCCGCTCTTTGCCTCAGGGGCAGGCGCCTTTCTCCTTCTTCCATCGAATATTCGTATGTCCCCAAGCGCATCCGGCGGAAGAGTTGCGCGAGATATTGGCGCACGAGCAGACGCACGCCCGCCAAGCGCACTCCGTGGACGTGCTGATGGGCGAACTGGCGTGCGCGTTCTTCTGGTTCAACCCCTTTGCCTGGCTGCTCAAGCGCGAGATGCGCATCAACCTGGAGTACCTGGCCGACCGATGCGTACTGGCCGAAGGACACGACCGGAAGACCTACCAATACCACCTGCTGGGATTGACTTGCCACAAGGCTGCAGCAACCATCTATAATAATTTCAATGTCTTACCTTTAAAAAAGAGAATCAAGATGATGAACAAGCAACGAACCAAAAACATTGGGAGGCTGAAGTATCTGCTCTTCTTCCCAATGGCTGCCCTATTGGCTGCCGCCTGCAATGGCAAACAGAACCCACAGAGTGCCGAACCTACGCAAGAAGAAACTGTAGAAGCTAGCCAAACCGCACAACCGGAAACGCCCGCTGCTACTGTCGATGCCACAGAACAAGCCACGCGCCAAGCACCGCCCCCTCCCGTTATGGAGAGCGAGGTATCTGCCACAAACGCCATTGGGACGGCGGAGAAAGAAGAAACCGGCCGCCAGGCGCCGCCCCCTCCCCGAATCCTTAGTGAAACGATTGTGGACGTGCCGGATGTGCAACCTATGTTTCCCGGCGGAGCGCTGCATGCCTACCTTGCCAAGAATCTGAACTATCCCGAAGACGCCCAAAAAGCCAAGACAGAAGGCCGCGTAGTGGTGCAATTCATTGTGGCAGACGATGGCACGATACACAATGCAAAAGTGGTCAGAAGCCTTTCCGAAAGCTGCGACAAGGAAGCCATCCGCGTGGTGGAAGCCATGCCCGCGTGGACACCCGCCAAGTTGAACGGCAAGAATGTGTCCGTGCGATACGTCCTGCCCATCGTCTTCAAAATGGTTGACTAGGCTTATCCCATGACCCACTTCGCCACCTGGGGGCATATCCTGTACAGCAAGGCTACCAGCCCCCAGGACACGAGGAACACGAACAAGGCTGTCGCCGGGATGCGCAAAGCAATGGATACGCCCATTTGGTCGATAACCAGATAGCCTATCCCGACGATGAAGTAATGTATCATATAAATGCCCAAACCGCAGCGGGTGATATGGGCCAAGGCAGCAACCACCCGTGGGGATTTAATCCTGACCCGCTGCACCAGGCAATACCAAGCCGCCGTCATCAGCAATACTTGGGGCGAGCAGTAGAGGAAGAACAACTCCGTCTGCCGCTCCGTGATGCCCGGTTGCGCCGTCATCTGCCTGAATCCAAAGTAAGTGAGGGCGTAGCCGGCAGCCAGGCACGCCAGGGATAGGGCAACCGTATATTTCCCGAACAGGCTTTTTTTGTCTTTCAGGTAATGCCCCAACAGCAGGTATCCGCTGAAGCCGGCGAAGTAATACAGGATGCCGAAGTCGTTCCAAGCGCAAGTCCCGCCTACATAATCGCTGATGTATTCCTGGCAATAAGGCAGGAACAAGGTGAGGCACCAAAGGCCGAGGAAGATTCTGATATGCTTCTCCGTGGCCTCCTTGAGCCATGCCGAGAAGAAGGGCATGTACAGATACAGGCCTATCAGCATGTAGATGTACCACAGCGGGACGGTATAGGTGTTGAAGTTGAACGGAATCATCAGGATGTTGCGCAGGCTGCTTTCGAATGTCTGGCTGGGCTGTTCGCCGGCATAGGCAAACATGGCGGACAATACAGAACTGTCCAACCCCAAAACGCCCGTAATCCACGGAAACAAGTTGTAGAGCAACGACCAAACCACGAACGGGACCAGCACGCGGAGCATCCGCTTCCGATAGAACGGCCCGATGTCTTGCTTCACGGGCAATAGCAGCATCCCCGTCAGCATGACGAAGAGCGGCACGCAAGGACGCAGGAAAGCCCCATAAAGGCTGCCCCACAAGTTGTATTCCGGATTCAGCCGCGCTTCCGGCGACACGTTGAAGGGGTCCGAGCAGTGGATGCCGATCACCATCAGGATGGCTATCAGGCGGAGCACGTCGGCCCACACGATACGATTTGCATTTTCCATAACTTTTGCCATTAAAAAACGGGCGCAAAGTTAAGCCGAAGGCGCGAGCTTTGTTTTTAAGTACTTAAAAAAAATGAAGCGGGATCCTCATCTGACTTTGTTCCTCAGTTGGCAAAGCGTGACTTGCGAG
>CALUOW010000009.1 GCA_944322365.1 uncultured Bacteroides sp. | reverse complement strand
ACGGGCCGCGACAACGTCGTTTCCGTACACCTGGCCAAGTTCCCCACCTATGACGAGAGCCTGATCAACATCGACCTGGAAGAGCGGATGCAAGTGGCCCAGGACATCACGTCCATGGTGCTCGCCCTGCGCCGCAAGGTCAACATCAAGGTGCGCCAACCCCTGCAGTGCATCATGATTCCCGTGGTGGACGAGGCACAGCGCGCCCATATCGAGGCTGTCAAAGCCCTCATCATGAGCGAGGTGAACGTCAAGGAAATCAAGTTCGTGGACGGCGCGGCCGGCGTGCTGGTCAAAAAGGTGAAATGCGACTTCAAGAAACTGGGTCCCAAGTTCGGCAAGCAGATGAAGGCCGTGGCCGCCGAAGTGGGCAACCTCTCCCAGGAAGCCATCGCCGAGCTGGAGAAGAACGGCGCCTATACGCTCCGCCTGCCCGACGGTACTGAAGCAGTCATCGAGACTTCCGACGTAGACATCTTCAGCGAGGACATCCCCGGCTGGCTGGTGGCCAACGAAGGCCGTCTGACCGTGGCCCTCGAAGTGACCATCACCGAGGAACTGCGCCGCGAAGGCATTGCCCGCGAGCTGGTGAACCGCATCCAGAACCTGCGCAAGTCCAGCGGATTTGAGATAACAGACAAAATAAATATCACAATCTCTAAAAATCCGCAAACGGATGATGCGCTAACCGAATATAAAGGCTATATTTGCAACCAAGTTTTAGGAACCTCGCTCGCATTGGCCGACAAGGTGGATGGCGGAACTGAATTGGTTTTCGACGACTTCACCCTCCAAGTGCGCGTAGTCAAAGAATAAAATGTATATATATAATACCACAATTAAACACATTACGTTATATGGCAGAAAAAACAAGATACTCGGATGCTGAGTTAGAAGAATTCCGTGCCATCATTTTGGACAAGCTGGCATTGGCTCAACGCGATTATGATATGCTGAAGGCCAGCTTGACAGGCGCGGACGGAAATGATACGGACGATACGTCGCCCACTTACAAAGTATTGGAAGAAGGCGCCAACACGCTCTCCAAGGAAGAAACCACCCGCTTGGCCCAACGCCAGTTGAAGTTCATCCAAGGATTGCAGGCGGCTTTGGTGCGTATCGAGAACAAGACGTATGGCATTTGCCGCGAGACAGGCAAGCTGATTCCTGCCGAACGGCTGCGCGCCGTGCCTCATGCCACGTTGAGCATCGAAGCCAAGAATAGCGGCAAGAAATAAAAAAGTATGTAACCAAAACAGATTGCGGGCTACAGGCAAAACCTTCGGGGTAAGTGTGACGCTTGTAGCTCGTTACTTGTTATAGCGCTAAGAAGGAAGATGAACAAATTTTTTACCAAAGGCCGGATCGCCTGGCTCATTATATTGTCCGTATTGATTATAGACCAAGTCATCAAGATATGGATCAAGACCCACATGTATTGGCACGAAAGCATACGGGTGACAGATTGGTTTTATATTTTCTTTACCGAAAACGTGGGGATGGCCTTCGGCATGGAAATCATCGGGAAACTTTTTCTCACCATCTTCCGGCTGGTGGCAGTGTCGGTCATCGGATGGTTCTTGTACAAGTGCGTGCGGAACCGCCTCAAGACAGGATTCATCGTTTGCGTCTCCCTCATCCTGACGGGTGCGCTGGGCAACATCGTGGACAGTGTCTTCTATGGCGTGCTGTTCAACGAAAGCACCCCCTCGCAAATCGCTTCGTTTATGCCGGAGGGCGGAGGATATGCCCCCTTGTTCTATGGCAAGGTGGTAGACATGTTTTATTTTCCCATCATCGACACCTATTGGCCTCAATGGATGCCTTTTGTGGGAGGAGAGCATTTCATTTTCTTCAGCCCTATCTTCAACTTTGCCGACGCGGCCATCAGTTGCGGGGTGATAGCCTTGTTCCTTTTTTATAGCAAGTCGTTCAGCGAGGCCTATCATTTAGTAACCAAAAAGGAAACGAAATGAAGCGAGGGTGGAAACATATCGGCTGGTGCATGGCTTTGTGCTTCTTCGGTTTGTCTGCATGTAAAGTCGAGCGTCCTTCCACAGTTTTCTCGGACGAGAAGATGGAAGCAGTGCTCTATGATTATCACATAGCCAAGGCTCTGGGCGACGGGCTTCCGTCGAGCGAGGATTATAAGCGCGTGCTTTACGTCCAATCCGTCTTCAAGAAGCATGGCATCACCGAGGCCCAGTTTGATTCTTCCATGGTTTGGCTCACGCGTCATCCCGAAACTTTGAAAGGCATTTATACAAAGATTGGCGATCGTTTGGAGGCGGAAAAGGATAAAGTGGATGCCCTTATAGCTAGGCGCGACAATAAGCCCCGGGAATCTCGCGCGGGAGATAGCATCGACGTATGGGCTTGGCAGCGCGTGTATGCTTTGACAGGAATGCCTTTGGGCAATCGAATGACTTTCTCATTGCCGTCGGATGCCCATTTTCAAGCGCGCGACACGTTGCGTTGGTGCATACGTTTCAGTTTTCATGGCGGGTTGCCTGTCGATACGGTCAATACTCCTGTCATGGCTTTGCAAGTGCGTTATGAGACGGACTCTGTGCTCAATGCCGTGTGCCGCATCGTGCATCCCGGCGCACAGAGCCTTGCTTTATGGGGCGATACTTTAGGGCGCATCGAGCGCATCGATGGTTTTGTTTATTGTCCTGTCCAAGCCTTGGGCCGCAAGGTGTTGTTGGACAGCATCTCGTTGATGCGTTACCATGCGCGCGATAGTTTGTCGTTGGCTCCCGATACGGTGCGTCAGGCTGTGCTGCAAAAGAAGGTGGATTTGAAACATGCGTCCGAAGATCTCAAAAAAGCCCCGTCCCGATGAAGAAACGTTACGCCGCCCATTATCTTTTCGATCCCCGTTCGGGATATCAGAAGCTGCACGGAGTGGAAGTGGAGGATGGATACGTGGTGGATACTTTTCCCGTGGACGAGGAACGTCCGGGCACGCAATGGCTTCCAGGAGTCATACGTTTGGAGCAGGCGCATAAGGAGTGGGAGGCTTGGCATTTGTATCCCTTCGACTTCATCTCGATGCAGCCTGCCGACGGAACTCGGCGCAGACGATTGCTGTAGCTATGGCTACGTTGAGCGACTCCGAAGTTTCGCGTCCGGCGGGATAATTGGGCACGTAGAGCCGCTTGTTCACCAGCCTTTCCACCTCCGGGCGGATGCCGTTTCCTTCGTTTCCCATGATGATCAATCCGTGATTCTCCAAGGATTGCGCGTAGATGTCTGTCCCATTCAGAAAAGTGCCATATACGGGCGTGCCGGTTTCCAACGATGCGATCCAAGGCGCCAAGGGCGTATAGTGTACTTTGACGCGCGCCAAGCCTCCCATGGTGGCTTGTACTGTTTTGGGATTGTATACGTCAGCCGTGTCGGGCGAGCAGAAGATGTCTTCTATCCCGAACCAATCCGCCAAGCGGACGATGGTGCCCAAGTTTCCCGGATCCTGCACCCCGTCCAAGGCCAGGCAGAGTGCATGTGCGGGGCGGGTGGGATTCAGAGCCTCTTCCCGTTGGCGAAACACGGCCAGGACTTCTTGGGGCGTACGCAACAGGCTGGCGCGGGCCAACTCTTCGGCCGATGCTTCTATGATTTCTTCGGCTTTCATGCTGGGATGAACTGCCAGCCAATCCTTGGTGCCCACCAGCAAGGGGCAAGCCAAGTGTCCCGCCAGTTCGCCTACCAACTTGCTTCCTTCAGCCAGGAAGACGCCTTCGGCCTTGCGGTTTTTTTTCAACTCCAGCGAGCGGATGTATTTGATTTTGTTCTTGCTTAACGTCATCTTGAAATAAATGTCCTAATCATTGGGCAAATTTACGCTTTTATTTCCAATATTCGCTAATTAGACCTATCTTTGTGCCTGTTTTATGAAACGATAGGCGAAAAAGACACCCTATGAAATCCGGTATCCGAAGCACGCTTTGCTATATCCTTGTCCTACTGGCATTGGCTTCCTGTTCGTCCACAAAGTATGTTCCTGCGGGGAGCTATCTGCTGGATGATGTCCGCATACGCACGGACAATGACGAGGTGCGCCCATCCGACCTTGCCCTCTATGTCCGTCAGAATCCTAATGCCAAGTGGTTCAGCCTGCTCAAGACCCAACTGTATGTCTACAACTGGTCGGGGCGCGATACCACGCGATGGATTAACCGTGTCTTGCGCCGGTTGGGCGATCCTCCCGTCATCTATAACGAACAAGATGCCCGGCGTACTGCCGACGAGATGGCCAAAGCCGTGCGCAATATGGGGTATATGAGCGCCACGGTGACACCACATGCCGAGGTGAAAAAGAAGAAGTTGCGCTTGACTTATCACGTCCATACCGGCCTGCCCTACGTTGTGCGTACTTTGCGCCATGATGTGCCCGACGAGCAAGTGCGAGCCTGCCTACGTCAAGATTCCGCCTCTACGCTTCTGCACGAGGGCATGTATCTTGATGCCAATGTGCTGGATGCCGAACGCTTGCGCATTGTCTCCCTGCTCTTGCGCCAAGGATACTACAAGTTCAATAAAGATTACATTCACTATACGGCCGACACTTTGCGCAATTCCCGTGAGGTGGACCTTACCCTCCATTTGGATCTTTATCGGCGGCATGAGGGCGATTCGCTTCGCGCGCATCCCCAATACCGTTTAGGAAATGTATCGTTCATCACTGATTACAATGTGCTGGAGACTTCGATGGAGCGCAGCATACAGGTGAACGACTCGCTCCATTACCGGGGCTATCCCATCTACTTCAAAGATCGCCTCTATCTGCGCCCCAGGGTTTTGACGGACAATCTCTATCTTGTCCCCGGCCAGCTCTATGACGAAGAAGATGTGCAGCGCACTTATACCCGCTTCGGACGCTTGCAAGCGTTGAAATATGCCAATATCCGCTTCTTTGAGCCGGCACGCAACGATTCCTGCCTGCTCAACGCCTATGTCATGCTCACCCGGAATAAACCCCAGTCCATCTCTTTCGAGGTGGATGGTACCAACTCTGCCGGCGACCTTGGCGCTGGAGCTTCCGTCTCTTACACGCATCGCAACCTTTTCCGTGGCTCCGAATCCTTTCTCTTCAAGCTGCGCGGCGCTTACGAGGCGGTGTCGGGCCTCCAAGGGACAGGCTATAACCAGAATTATATTGAATTGGGAGCCGAAGCCACCATTAACTTTCCCCGCTTTCTCTTTCCTTTTCTTTCAAAAGACTTTACCCGTCGCATCTCTGCCAGCACCGAGTTTGGCTTGCAATATAATTACCAGATGCGCCCCGAATTTACCCGCATCGTGGCTTCTGCCGGGTGGAGCTACAATTGGGGGATGCAACGCCTGCGCGCCCAGCACCGCATCGACCTGCTGGACATCAACTACCTCTACATGCCTTGGATGGACGAAACCTTCCGCCAGCTCTATTTGGAGCAAGAGGAGAATTATATCCTGAAATATAATTACGAGGACCGCCTCATTGTGCGCACCGGTTATAGTTATGTCTACAACAGCGCCGGGCGTGCTTTGATGAACAATGCTACTTTGGGCAACTCCTATACCGTGCGCTTCAATGTCGAGTCGGCCGGCAACATCCTCTATGCCCTTGCCAAAGCTACCCGTATGCGTCGCAACAAAGCGGGCGAATACACGTTGTTGGGGATTCCTTTCGCCCAATATGTCAAGCTGGATGCTGATTATGCGAAGAACATTGTCATCGACGCCCGCAATTCGCTTGCCTTCCACATCGGCGCCGGCATTGCCATTCCTTACGGAAACGCCTCCGTTGTCCCCTTCGAGAAGCGTTATTTCTCCGGCGGGGCCAATAGCGTGCGCGGATGGTCAGTGCGCGACTTGGGACCTGGAGCTTTCCCCGGAGACAACAATTTCCTGAATCAATCGGGCGACATCAAATTCGATGCCAGCGTCGAATACCGTACCCGTCTTTTCTGGAAGTTTCGCGGGGCGGTCTTTGTGGATGCGGGCAACATCTGGACGCTGCGCGCTTACGACGAGCAACCCGGAGGCCAATTCAAGTTCAATCAATTCTACAAGCAGATAGCTGTGGCTTACGGCTTGGGGTTGCGTCTCGACCTCGATTTCTTTGTCCTCCGTTTCGATGGGGGCATGAAAGCAATCAACCCTGTCTACGAGCGTGGCCCTTTGCGCTATCCTATTGTCCATCCCGACTTCCGGCGCGACTTTGCTTTCCACTTTGCCGTGGGTTATCCCTTCTGAGCGTCCGTGTAAAACGTCTTCCGGACAAAATCTTCGACAACGGGCCATATCTCTTCCGGCGTGTCCAGTCCTTCGCAAGCCGTTTCCAGCGGGCAACGCCCGTCGCCCCGGCGGTTGACGATGAAGGGCACTTCTGCCGCGCACTCCGCCGGGATGCCTGCTTGCTTGAGCAATGCACGTGCCGGGGCGCTCATCACGTCGGCATATACACGTCCTACGTTTCCGCGCGCCAATATGGCCGCCGCGCCTTTGCCAATCACTTTATCGGCCAGCGATGCCCCGCGCAGGAAGTCCGGTTCGTTCACACACAGTTCGTAGAGGTCGATGACGCCCCGTCGGCGATAGGTGCGGATCGTCTCGCCTTTGCGCAACACGCACGAGCAACCTTGGGCGTGCAGCATGTCGATGATGTTTAGCGTATTCTTCATATTCAAAGCACTTTTCTTTTGTCTTGCCGGCGCATTGGCAGTCGCTTTGTTCGGCGAAGTCCTGCGAAAAAACTGCCAATGCCTTGGATAAACTTTAAACGCAACCTAGGTTTATAAAAACGCAGCCTAAGTTTATAAAAACGCAACTTACGTTTATATAAACGCAGCCTAAGTTTAAACTTTCCGGGCGTAGTCGGCGGTTATTCCCGTCCTCTTTTCCTCATTCTTCTGCGCTCGTGCCGGGCGGATGCTTCGAAGGATTCGCCTTGCTTCAGTCGTTCGACGAAGCGGTCGATGCGGTGCAGCTCGTGGGGGATGTTGATGGATTGGGGACAATGCTCCACGCACTGGCGGCAACCGATGCAATGGTCGGCTTGGCGGAGACGGGGCACGCTGCGGTCGTAGCCGATGAGGAAGGCGCGGCGCGCGCGGCGGTAGTCCTCGTCCTGGCTGTCTTGGGGGATGTTTCCTTCGTTGACGCACTTGTTGTAGTGCAGCAAGATGGCGGGTATGTCGATGCCGTAGGGGCAGGGCATGCAGTATTTGCAGTCGTTGCAGGGGATGGTGGGGTAGCCCGCGATGAGGTCGGCCGTGTCGAAGAGGAATTGCCGTTCGTCGTCCGTCAGCGGTTCGAGGGGGGAGTAAGTGCGTATGTTGTCCTGCAGGTGCTCCATGTAAGTCATGCCGCTCAATACGGTCAATACCCATTGGGGCGAGCCGGCGAAGCGGAAGGCCCACGAGGCGACGCTTTGGGTGGGGCGGCGTTGCTTGAGCCGGGCGACGATGTGGTCGGGCAGGTTGGAGAGGCGTCCGCCTAAGAGCGGCTCCATGATGACGGCGGGGATTTGGCGTTTCTCCAACTCGGCGTAGAGGTATTCGGCGTTGACGTTGTTGCCGGTGGCGTGCGTCCAATCCTGGTAGTTGAGTTGGATTTGCACGAAGTCCCAATGTATGCGTTCGTGCATGGCCAGGACTTCGTCGAAGACGGCCTGTGTGCCGTGGAAGGAGAATCCGAGGTGGCGGATGCGTCCTGCTTCGCGTTCTTGGAGGAGGAAGTCGATCATGCCGTTGTCGATGTAGCGCGCGCGGAAGGTTTCGATGCCGCCGTTTCCGATGGAGTGGAGCAGGTAGTAGTCGATGGTGTCCACCTGGAGGTCGATGAAGGATTGGCGGTACATCTGTATGGAGTTCTCGCGGGTGTAGTTGGCGAAGTTGGATAGCTTGGTGGCAATTTTGAACGATTCGCGGGGATGCCGTTTGAGGGCGATGCCGGTGGCTTTCTCGCTCCATCCTTGGACGTAGACGGGGGAGGTGTCGAAGTAGTTGACGCCGTGTTCGATGGCGTAATCCACCAAGCGGTTCACTTCGTCTTGGTCGATGAGGTCTCCCTCGCCGTCGGGATTGGGGATGGTGGGCCAGCGCATGCAGCCGTAGCCAAGGATGGAGACGCTCTCCTTGGGGTCGGCGGAGAAGTTGCGGTAGGTCATCTTGCCTACGGGCACAGGCGCCAGCGCTTCTTGGGCGGAGGCGTTGTTTTTTCCTTTGTCCGGCGCGCAACTTTGCAGGGCGGTGGCGGCGGAGGCGATGCCGACGATTTTCAGGAAGTCGCGGCGGTTTATGTTTTTTCCTTGTTTATCCATAGGTATTGTTGTTGTTGTGAAAAGAAGTTCATGAATTTTCCCGCTTCTCTCTTATTTCGGCGCTTTCCTATAAAGATAGAATGCGATGAACGAATAGAGTATGTTGGGTATCCACACTGCCACGATGGGAGGCATGTTTCCATTGACGGCGAAGGTGGAGGTGACGGTTTGGAAAAGGATGTAGGAGAAGCTCAGCGCCAAACCGATGCCCAGGTGCAGCCCCATGCCTCCCTTGGACTTGCGCGAAGAGAGTGACACGCCGATGAGGGTGAGGATGAACGAGGCGAAGGAGGTGGCGATGCGCTTGTGATACTCAATCTCGAATTCCTTGATGTTGGCGAACCCGCGTTGCCGTTGGCGGTCAATGTATTCGCTCAGCTGGGGGCTGGTGAGCATCTCTTGCTGGTTCTTCATGATGAGGAAGTCCGCCGGCTCCATGAAGAGGGTGGTGTCCAGGCGCGCGCCTTTGCTGATGTGCTCTTTCATGCCTTCCATCTCGCGGATGGTGTAATCCTTGACGGTCCATCGGTGTACGGAGGCGGTGTCGTAGGTGATGCTTCGCGCGGTGAGGTGCGAGACGAGTTGCTTGCCGTTGAACTTGTCCAGCGAGAAGCGGTAGCCCGTGTTGCTGTAGTTCTCGAAGCGGTCGATGTAGGCGATGACGCCGGTGTCCACCTCCAGCTGGATGTTGCGGGCGGTGTTCATCTTGCGTTGCTTGTAGTACTTGTCCTCGAAGTTGATGCGGGTGACGCTTCCCTTGGGGATGACGAAGGCGCCCAGGAAGAAGGTGGCCACGGCGATGATGGCGGCGGACAGCATGTAGGGCCGCAACATGCGCTTGAAGCTCATGCCGGTGGAGAACATGGCGATGATTTCGGAGTTCTCTGCCAGTTTGGAGGTGAAGAAGATGACCGAGATGAAGACGAACAGCGGGCTGAACAAATTGGCGAAATAGGGGACGAAGTTCAGGTAATAGTCGAAGATGATGGCTTCCCAAGGGGCGTTGTGCGACATGAACTTGTCTTGCTTCTCGTTGAAGTCGAACACCACGGCAATGGCTAGGATGAGGGCGATGGAGAAGAGGTAGGTGCCCAAGAATTTCTTCATGATGTACCAATCCAGCTTCTTCAGCGGCAGGTTTGTTTTCAGCTTCGCCAAGGGGTTCTTCAGATGGGGGCGTTTCATAATCTTGTGGATAGACGTTTGACCATAGTAGCTTTCCAAGCGGCGAAATCGCCGGCGAAGATGCGGCGGCGCGCTTCGCGCACGAGCCAGAGGTAGAAGGCGAGGTTGTGCACGGAGGCGATTTGCATGGCCAGCATCTCTTGCGCGTGGAAGAGGTGGCGCAGGTAGGCTTTGGTGTAGAGCGTATCGACGTAGGAGGCGCCGTCCGCTTCGATGGGCGAGAAGTCGGCTTCCCACTTCTTGTTGCGCATGTTCAGGATGCCGTCTTTGGTGAACAGCATGCCGTTGCGCCCGTTGCGGGTGGGCATGACGCAGTCGAACATGTCCACGCCCCGCTCGATGCCTTCGAGGATATTGACGGGCGTGCCCACGCCCATGAGGTAGCGGGGTTTGTCCGTGGGGAGGATGCCGTTGACCAGCTCGATCATCTCGTACATCTTCTCCACCGGTTCGCCCACGGCCAATCCTCCGATGGCGTTGCCGTCGGCATTCTTGGAGGCGACGAACTCGGCGGATTGCTTGCGCAGGTCGCGGTAGACGCATCCCTGCACGATGGGGAAGAGCGATTGGGGGTAGCCGTACCTTGGTTCGGTCTCGTTGAAGCGGCGGATGCAGCGGTCCAGCCAGCGGTGGGTGAGGCCAAGCGATTTCTTGGCATATTCGTAGTCCGAATCGCCCGGCGGGCATTCGTCGAAAGCCATCATGATGTCGGCGCCGATGGAGCGTTCGATGTCCATCACCTTCTCCGGCGTGAAGAAGTGCTTGCTGCCGTCGATGTGCGAGCGGAATTCGGCGCCCTCTTCGTGCAGCTTGCGTATGCCGGCCAGGGAGAATACCTGGAAGCCGCCGCTGTCGGTCAGCATGGGGCGGTCGAAGCCGTTGAACTTGTGCAAGCCGCCTGCGCGCTCGATGATGTCCAAGCCGGGGCGCAGGTAGAGGTGGTAGGTGTTGCCCAGGATGATTTGCGCCCGGATGTCTTCCTTCAGTTCGCTGAGGTGGACGCCTTTCACCGTGCCCACTGTCCCCACGGGCATGAAGATGGGGGTCTCTATCTGCCCGTGGCTTGTCGTGATCAGCCCTGCGCGGGCATTGGTTTTGCTGTCGGTGTATTGTAGTTCGAATGTCATTCTTCTTTCTTTTCAGTCTTTTCTTGGGGGATGGAGAAGTCGATGGCGTCGGCCACCTTTTCGTCGGTCAGCGCCAAGGCGAATACTTCCTGGATGTCTTTCACGTAGTGGAAGGACAGTCCTTTGAGATACATTTCTTGGATTTCCTCGATGTTCTTGCGGTTTTCCTCGCAGAGGATGATTTCCTTGATGCCCGCGCGTTTGGCGGCCAGGATTTTCTCTTTGATGCCTCCCACGGGCAGCACCTTGCCCCGGAGGGTGATTTCGCCCGTCATGGCGAGGTTGGCCTTCACCTTGCGCTGGGTCAGGGCGGAGGCAAGCGAGGTGGCCATGGTGATGCCTGCCGAGGGGCCGTCTTTGGGGATGGCGCCTTCGGGCACGTGGATGTGTATGTTCCAATGGTCGAAGATGGCTTCGTCGATGTCCAGCGTCGAGGCGTGCGCTTTGATATACTCCAGCGCCAGCATGGCCGATTCTTTCATCACGTCGCCTAGGTTGCCGGTCAGCGTCAGGCGTCCGCCCTTGCCCCGGCTGAGGCTGGTTTCGACAAAGAGTATCTCGCCGCCCACGGCTGTCCATGCCAGGCCTGTGACGACGCCTGCGTATTCGTTGCCTTGGTATTTGTCGCGCGTGTATTCGGGCGCGCCGAGGAAGGCGTAGAGGTCTTCGGGTTTGATGTCGGTCCGCTCGAAGTATCCGTCGGTGGCGTATTGCCGGGCGGATTTGCGGAGGATTTTCCCGATTTTCTTCTCCAGTTCGCGCACGCCGCTTTCGCGGGTGTAGTTTTCGATGATGGCTTCGATGGCGGCTTTGGAGAATTTGATGTCGTTCTTCTTCATGCCGTTGGCCTCCAGTTCCTTGGGGATGAGGTGGCGGCGGGCGATTTCTATCTTTTCTTCGGTGATGTATCCGCTCACTTCGATCAGCTCCATGCGGTCCAGCAGGGGGCCGGGGATGGTGTTGAGGTTGTTGGCCGTGGCGATGAACATCACCTTCGAGAGGTCGTAGTCCACGTCGAGGAAGTTGTCGTGGAAGGTGGTGTTCTGCTCCGGGTCCAGCACTTCGAGCAGGGCGGACGAGGGGTCTCCCTGGCGGTCGGCGCTGACTTTGTCTATTTCGTCGAGGATGAACACGGGGTTGGACGATCCTGCCTTGATCAGGCTCTTGATGATGCGTCCGGGCATGGCGCCGATGTACGTCTTGCGGTGTCCGCGTATTTCGGCTTCGTCGTGCACGCCGCCGAGCGACATGCGGATGTATTTGCGCTTCAGGGCGGCGGCGATGGAGCGTCCCAGCGAGGTCTTGCCCACGCCGGGAGGGCCGTAGAGGCAGATGATGGGCGACTTCATGTCTCCCTTCAGCTTCAGCACGGCCAGGTGTTCGAGGATGCGTTCTTTCACCTTTTCCAGCCCGTAGTGGTCTTTGTTCAGGGTGCGTTCGGCACTTTTCAGGTTGAGGTTGTCCGCCGTGTAGACGCCCCAGGGGAGGCTGAGCATGGTTTGCAGGTAGTTGAGCTGCACGCTGTAGTCGGGCGATTGCGAGTGGGTGCGCTCCAGCTTGTCCACTTCCTTCAGGAAGGTCTTCTTGATGTCCTCGCTCCACTTCATTTTCTCGGCTTTGGCGCGCATTTCTTCAATCTCCTGTTCCTGTCCGCTTCCGCCCAATTCGTCCTGGATGGTCTTGATTTGCTGCTGGAGGAAGTATTCGCGTTGTTGCTGGTCGATGTCCTCGCGGGCGCGCATCTGGATGGATTCCTTAATTTCGGCCAGTTGCACCTCGCGGTTCAGGATTTCCAGCAGGCGGTAGGTGCGTTCGCGCAGGGCGCCGATTTGCAGCAGTTCTATCTTTTCGTCCTTCTTCAGGGGCAGGTTGGTGCAGATGAAGTCCACGAGGAACATCGGGTTGTTGATGTTGCGGATGGCGAAGGACGATTCTTGCGGGTAGTCGGACGTCCGCAGGTAGCGTACGGTCAGGTCCTTGCACGCTTCGAGCAGGGCTTGGAACTCGCGGTCGTTCTTGTCGGGCAGGATTTCGTCCAGCAGTTTGACGCGCGCCTTCAGGTAAGGTTCGCTGGCGGTCAGTTCTTGCAGTTCCATGCGTTTCGAGCCTTGCAGGATGACGGTGGTGGTCTGGTCGGGCATTTCGAGGGTGCGCACGATTTTGGCCACCGTGCCGATGCGGTGCAGGTCTTCCAGCCCGGGGTATTCCGTATCCGCCTTCTTCTGGCAGACGACGGCTATGTATGAGTTCTTTTTTTCCGCCTCGCGCGCGAGTTTCAGCGACGAGAGCCTCCCTAGCGACACGGGCATGAACACGCCCGGAAACAGGACCATATTGCGCAGCGGCAATACGGGCAGGGTGTCGCCCACCTCGATGTCCATCAGCTGTTCTTCGCTCCCGTCAAAATCCGCAATCACGGAGAAACCGTTGCCTCCGCCTCTGTCCTCGCTGTCGAGCAGGTAATTTCTTTTCTTCATTTCGTTCTTTTTAGTTTACGCCAATGTTGGCAAGCCGGTAAAAGCGTCTGCAAAGGTAAGCTATTATTTGCATCCGACCTCTTTTCTTCTGCTTAAAAAGACAAAAAACGGGGGCTTTTTTGCGGGATTTTCCGTCCGCTTTGCGTATTTTTGCCGTCGGATAAAAAGCGAGCGATATGTCGAACCAGTTTTTCAAGTTCAAACAATTTACCATCTTCCACGACCGTTGCGGCATGAAGGTGGGCACCGACGGCGTCTTGCTGGGCGCGTGGGCGCGGGTGGACGGCGCGCGCCGCCTGCTGGACGTGGGCGCGGGCAGCGGCCTGATTGCCATACAGATGGCGCAGCGCAACCCCGTGGCGGAGGTGGAGGCGGTGGAGATTGACGCGCAGGCGGCCGCGCAGGCGGAGGAGAATGCGGCGCGTTCGCCTTGGGCGGGGCGCATACGGGTGGTGTGCGCCGATTTCAGGACTTTTGAAGCGGGAGCGCCGTTTGACGCCATCGTCTCCAACCCGCCCTATTTTGTGGACGCGCTCCGCTCGCCCGACGCGCGCCGCCGCCTGGCGCGGCATGCGGAGGGGTTGGGCTACGACTTGCTGTTCCGCCGTTCGCGCCGGTTGCTGGCTCCCGGCGGGCATGTCTCGCTCATCGTCCCCGCCGAGGTGGAGAAGCTGGCGGCGGACGCGGCGTGGGAGCATGGCTTCCGCCTTTGGCGGCGGACGGACGTCTATACCAAGCCGGGCAAGCCGTTGCGGCGCATCTTGCTGGAGTGGGGGGCGGACTTCCTGCCTTGCCGGGCGGACAGTTTGTGCATCGAGCGCGCGGAGGGGGGATATTCTGAGGCGTACCGGGCGTTGACGCGCGATTTCTACCTGAATTTCTAGGCGGCGCGGGAGGGGGAGGAGACCGCCTGAATGCCGGAGGAGCATCGCGGGAGCAAAGATACGAAAAAAATCTGTCGCTTGCAAAAAAAGCCCGGCAATTCCCCCCCCCGCCCGTGCTTGGTGATCCGAGAACGCAGAGCGTCACAGTTGTCTCAGTTGTCTCAAATCTCAGTTTGCAAAAATCAAGTTTTGATCGTTGAGTAGCATAGCTACTATATATAAATAATATAATATATATTATAAGATTTTTTCTGTCCATTGGCTGCAAAATCATTGACGAGACATGGCATGAGGCTGCGCCGAAGAACCGTAGTCCGCGCATGTCGAAAACGACCGAATAATTGCCTGATTATCAATGCTAAAATCATTTTTCTCGAATCCTGACAGAAAAACAGCTCCAAATCGCCCCCGGATTTTTGGCTCTGCCGCGCATTGTGTTTACCTTTGTCAAGCGGAGGGGGAAGCGTTCTTTGGCAGTGCGGGGGGTAAGGCGCGCGCGAGCGGGGGACGACGAAAAAACGCCCCGGCGGCACGGGAGGAGGAGCCGGACGGGGCGTTGGCAAAGAGAGGGGCGCGGGGCGGGAGGCGTTTGCTCTTTAGAAGCGCCGGGGGCTGCCCGGCCTGCCGGGTCCGCGTCCGGGTCCGCCCATGGGCATTTCTTCGCGCTTGACTTTCTTGCCGCCGAAGATGTTGAGGCGGTAGATGAAGCGCAGCATGCAGTAGCTGTTCACGCCGTTGTACTCGTAGACGGTGCGTCCGCTGGAGGTGAGCGAGCGGGTGATGTTGCTCTGGCGGCGCAGGATGTCGTACATCTCGAAGCTGACGGTGGCGTCGCCGCCCAGGAAGGTTTGCGAGAGTTGGGCGTTCCATATCAGCTCGTTGCGGTTCATGCTGCTGTCGCGGTAGCCTCGGCGCGCCTGGTTGGAGATGTTGGTGGAGAGGGACATGTTCCACGGCGCGGTGATGTTGGTGAATCCTCCGTAGGAGAAGGTGTAGGGCTTCTGGTTGTTGGCGGGGGTGAGGCGGTCGCGCTCGACGGTGTAGCCCAGGGTGCCGTTCAGGCCCACTTCCAGCCAGTCGTTGCGGTAGGAGGCGCGCAGGCGTTCGTTCAGGTTGAGGTTGGTGGTGGTGTTCTTCTGCTCCAGGCGCGTCTGGGTGTCGGTCAAGTAGCCCACGTTGTTCTGGTACATGACGTTGGCGAAGGAGCTGATGTTGAACTTCTTGTTCTTCAGCGCGGTGTTGAATCCGAACATGCCGAAGAGGTTCCAGTTGCCGTTGATGTTCTTGGGCGTGGTGGTCCATCCGCCGGTGGCTTCGTTGTAGACGCGGCTGTTGCTGATGCTGTTTTGCGTGGCCTGGAAGCTGGCGTGCGAGAAGATGCCCCGCTGGTGGTCGACGTCGTAGGTGTTGTAGAAGAGGCGCAGGTTGTGGCTGAACGAGGGTTTCAGTCCGGGGTTGCCCACGCGGATGTTCTGCGGGTTGGAGTTGTCGACGATGGGGAGGAGGTTCTCCATCGAGGGCTGGCTGCTGCGCCCGCGGTAGAAGAAGCGCAGTTGGCTGACTTTGGAGAAGCGGTAGCGGAAGTCGATGTTGGGCGCGAAGTTGAAGACGTTGCGCGTGGTGTCCACCATGTAGTCGCCCCGCTTGTAGGACAGGACGGTGTGTTGCGGCTGGAAGGACATGCCGGCGCTGAGTTGCCACTTCTGTCGGATGAAGCGCAGGGCGACGGAGGCGTCGTGGTTGTAGTAGCGGTATTCGGCATACTTGCCCAGGCTGTCCACCTCGTGCGCGTCGTAGCCGGGGGGCAGGGGGAGGCCGATGCCCCAGTCGCTGCCGTAGGACTGGAGGTCGTAGGTCTTCTTGTCGCTCTCGCTGTACATGTATTGGAATTGGTAGCTGAATTGCAGGTAGGTGGCCTTGGCGACGGGTTCGCTGTAGGTCAGCTGGGCGCGGTAGTTGAAGTCCTTGGTTGGGGTGTGGATGTATTGGTTGCGGATGAGGACGGAGTCGCCCGTGCCCAGGTAGTTCAGCAGCTTGAAGTAGCGCGTCTCCGACTCGGTGTATTGGCGGTTGACGTTGTCGCCGTAGCTGAAGCGTCCGCGGAAGGTGATGTTGCGCCCCTGGTCGTTGAGTTTGCGGTTGGCCTGCAAAGTGGCGTTAGCGCCGATGTCTTTGCCGTCGGTCAGGGTGCCGCTGTTGATGGCGTTGACGCGGATGTCCTCCAGCGGGTCGTCGTCCATGGCCAGCTTCTCGAGCGTGAGGTAGTCGTTGGGGTTGTCCACCAGGTCGTAGGGGTCGCTCTCGAAGGTGCCCGACTCCGAGTTCGACAGGTTGTCCGTCTTGTTGTACGAGAAGTTGGGTCGGAAGATGATGTTGGTCAGCGTGTCCGGCCGCCACTCCATGCGGAAGTCGGCATGGAAGCTCTTGCTGCGGTTGCGCGCGTCGGTGTTGGCGTTGGAAAAGGAGTTACCGCTGGTCAGGAAGTCTTCGGTGGACCCGACGCTGACCACGTCGTTGCCCGTATAATTGTAGCGGGCGCTTCCGCCGAGGTCTATTTTCTCGGATTTGGCGGCGAAGTTCATGCCCACCCATTTGCGGGTGTTCAGGCCGTTGTTGCGCCTCCAGCGGGGGCCTCCTCCACCGCCGGAGAATCCTTGGTCGTTGACGTTGTTCATCGATCCGATGACGGACACCTGGGTGGAGCCGCGGAAGTAGTTGACCATGGCGCGCGCCGAATAGCGGTCTTCGGTGCCGACGGCCCCGTCGGCGTTGCCGAACCATCCGGTGTTCATCTCCTTCTTCACGGTCAGGTCGAGGACGGTTTCTTCTTCGCCGTCGTCGATGCCGGTGATGCGCGCCAAGTCGGACTTCTTGTCATAGGTCTTCAGCTTGTCGATCATCTCGACGGGCAGGTTCTTCAGGGCGGTGGATACGTCGCCGCCGAAGAATTCCTCGCCGTTGACCATCACCTTGGATATGTCCTTTCCGTTGATTTTCACGTTTCCGTCGTCGTCAATCTCGGCTCCGGGCAGTTTCTCCACCAGCTCTTCCAGCATGGCTCCCTGCGCGGTGCGGTAGGCCGACGAGTTGAATTGTATGGTGTCTTCCACCACCTGCACCTGGGGCGCTTCGGCCACTACCACGGCTTCGGACAGCAGGATGGCGTTGGGTTGCAGCACGGTGTTGCCCATCCGCTTCGGGGTGGACGTCAGCTGCACGGGCACCAGCTGGGTGTAGTATCCCACGTAGGTCACTTTCAGCACATACTTTCCCGGCCGGGCTTGCAGTCGGTAGTATCCCTCGGCGGTAGTGGCCATGCCGGCGGCTTGCGTGCTGTCCGGCAAGCTCAGCAGCTGCACGCTGGCGGCAATGGCCGGCAGGTTGGTGTCACCCTCCATGATTCGGCCGCTCACGTCCACGGCCTTGCTTTGCGCGAATGCGGACAATGCCCACATCCAGAGCAGGATTGTCCACGTAACCAATCTTTTCATTTGTGTCTGTTCTTGTTTTTACCTTAAAAAAATGAGTTTCCAATGCCCTTTGGACGCGCTACGCCGCCGAAGGTTTAATGGCGCAAATGATAAAATGTCTTAAGCGGGAGGAGATAAGCCGCCATTTCGCGCCATTTGCGGGGCGCGCATCAAATTTTTTTCCGGAATCCTATGGAATATGAATTTAAATGACTACATTTGTAGCGCAGTTTTGACAGACAAAGATTGCAAGTTAACAAGCATAAATATACTATTGTATGAAAGACAGAATTTTAGTGACAGGTGGTACGGGCTATATCGGCTCGCACACGGTTGTGGAATTGCAGAATGCAGGCTACGACGTAGTGATTGTGGACAACCTTTCCAACTCCAACGCGGACGTCGTGGACAACATCGAGGCCGTATCGGGCATCCGTCCGGCTTTCGAGAAAATAGATTGCCTGGACTTTGCCGGCTTGGAAGGCGTCTTCGCCAAATATCCCGGCATCAAGGCCATCATCCATTTCGCCGCCAGCAAGGCGGTGGGCGAATCGGTGCAGAAGCCGTTGCTGTACTACCGCAACAACCTTGGCTCGCTGATCAACCTCCTCGAACTGATGCCCAAATACGGCGTGGAAGGCATCGTCTTCTCCTCGTCGTGCACCGTCTATGGCCAGCCCGACCACTTGCCCGTGACGGAAAAAGCCCCCATCAAGAAAGCTGAATCCCCCTACGGCAACACGAAGCAGATCAACGAAGAAATCATCCGCGACACCGTGGCCTCCGGTGCCCCCGTCAGCGCCATCCTGCTGCGCTATTTCAACCCCATCGGCGCCCATCCCACGGCATTGCTGGGCGAACTGCCCAACGGGGTGCCCCAAAACTTGGTGCCCTACATCGTGCAGACGGCCATCGGCATCCGCGAGAAACTGAGCATCTTCGGCAATGACTACGACACGCCCGACGGCACGTGCATCCGCGACTATATCAATGTCGTGGACCTGGCCAAGGCGCACGTGGTGGCCATCGCGCGCATCCTGGAGAAGAAGCAGAAAGAAAAAGTAGAAGTCTTCAACATCGGCACCGGCCACGGACTCTCCGTGCTGCAACTGGTGCAGGCATTCGAGAAAGCCACGGGCGTCAAGCTCAACTACCAGATGGCTCCGCGCCGCGCGGGCGACATCGAGAAGGTTTGGGCCGACCCCACGCTGGCCAACACCGAATTGGGTTGGAAGGCAGGCACGAGCATCGAAGAGACGCTGCTCTCCGCCTGGAAGTGGCAGTTGCACCTTCGTGAAAAAGGCATACAGTAAATTTTTGTATTTATTTTGTAATCAAGATAATCAATAGGTGACACTGGATGCTTTCGGGCATCCATTGCCTTCATGCAGAGTCCGGCGGGCGACGCCTATGCGAATATCCGGCTTCCGCATCCCGCCACAGCGCGGTGACGGACTTTGACATGTTAAGTTTTGTCGTGTTTTATTTTGTGTTTGTGTTGTGTATGGGCTTTGTCGAGAGACAAGGCCCATTTTTTACGGCACCAAATTTGCTTCCTATCTTCTTTTTGCCTATTTTTGTGCCCGATTATGTGTTTCTAAACTGATAACAATAAATTTAGATAAGAAAGATTCATGAGCAGAACCAAAACCTTGTTGTTATTGTCATTCTCTTTCCTCTTCCTCCCCCTGTGGGCGCAAACCCGGAGCGATAAGGAAATGAGCGATGAGCAAATCATTGAATATGTGAAAGAGCAAACCGCTCTGGGCAAAGGCGAACGGCAGATTGCGCGCGAATTGTTTGCACGCGGCGTCACCACAGAGCAACTCGAGCGAGTCAAGTCCGACTATGACAAAGGATACAAACGAGGTTCTGCTACATCCGACAAAGATAAAGACTCGCGCACCCGCACTCGCGACCGCTACCGCGAAAATGACAAGCGCGCCGAGACGCAAGATCCGGAAACCGACAGAAGACGGCGGATGACCGGGGACGGCGAGTGGCAAAACTCCACCTACGTGGATTGGGAAGACGAATGGAACCTTGAAAAAGACAAAGAAAAGGAAGACGAAAAATCACGCATCTTCGGCCACAACATGTTCAACAATCGCGAGCTGACTTTCGAGCCGAACGAAAACATGGCCACGCCTGTCGATTATCGTTTGGGACCTGGAGATGAAATCATCATTGACATTTGGGGAGCCAACGAATCCACTATCCGCGAAGAAATCACGCCCGAAGGCAACATCATGGTGACTCAAATAGGTCCCATCTACTTGAACGGGATGACCATCGCGGAAGCCAACCGCCACGTATGCGACGTGCTCGCGCAGAAATATGCCACCATTGCGGGCGAGAACCCCGCCTCGCAAGTGCGCGTCACGTTGGGGCAAATCCGCAGCATCCAAGTAAACGTGTTGGGCGAAGTGGCCATCCCCGGCACTTACCGGCTCTCTGCTTTCTCCACCGTATTCCATGCCATCTACCGCGCCGGCGGCGTGTCCGACATCGGCACGCTGCGCAACATCCACGTCATGCGCGGAGGAAAAACCGTGGCTACGGTCGATGCCTACGATTACATACTTTATGGAAATACAGAAGGCAATGTCCGCTTGGAAGAAGGCGACGTCGTCATCGTATCGCCCTACGACCAACTGGTGAGCATCGCCGGGCAGATCAAACGTCCGATGATGTACGAGATGAAGGCGGGCGAATCGTTGGGTTCCTTGCTGGATTATGCCGGCGGCTTCAAGGGCGATGCCTACACGGACGAGGTACAAGTCATCCGTCGGACAGGACGCGAGAACAGCCTCTTCAGCGTCCAGCAGGCCGATTATGCTACGTGGGCGTTGGCCGATGGAGACTCTGTGACCGTGGGCGCCATCTTAGACCGCTATGCCAACCGCGTGGAAGTGACCGGCGCCGTCTATCGCCCCGGCATGTACGAGTTGGGGGGCGACTTGCTGACGGTGAAAGATTTGGTGACCCGCGCCGAAGGCGTGAAGGGCGATGCTTTCCTCTCGCGCGTATTGCTGACCCGCGAAAAAGAAGATTTGAACTACGAGGTAATCTCCATCGACTTGGATGCGTTGTTGGCCGGCCGTATCCCGGACATTCCTTTGCGCAGGGAAGATTTGTTGCATGTGCCCAGCATCCACGAATTGCAAGAGCAAGGAGCTTTCACCGTCAACGGCGAAGTCACGCGCCCCGGTTTGTATCCTTACGCCGACAATACGACGCTGGAAGACTTGCTGATACAGGCGGGCGGCTTGCTGGAGAGCGCTTCTATGGCCAAGATC
Source organism: uncultured Bacteroides sp. (assembly GCA_944322365.1). Lineage (GTDB taxonomy): Bacteria > Bacteroidota > Bacteroidia > Bacteroidales > Bacteroidaceae > Bacteroides. The sequence goes on along the minus strand of CALUOW010000009.1, from coordinate 12,206 downwards.
GACGTTTCCCGCCGTTTGCGCGACCCCAATAGTTTGGAACCAAGCAGCGAATTGAGCAAGGTGTTTACCTTCTCTGTAAAAGACGGCTATATGATAGAAGACGCTCCCACGTTCGTTTTGCAACCCTATGACATTGTCGAAGTGCGGCGTAGTCCCGGCTATCAGACGCAACGCCAAGTCAAGGTGGCTGGCGAAGCCGTATTTGCAGGCGGCTACACTTTGGTGAAGAAAAACGAACGTCTGTCCGACTTGGTGGAACGTGCAGGCGGTGTCACTCCCGATGCCTATATACGCGGCAGCCGCCTCATCCGCCGGATGAACGAAGAAGAGCGCGCCCAGCAAGAAGCCACCTTGGAGATGGCCAAGATGAATGCCGGCAATGACTCTGTTTCGGTCAGCAAGATTGAAATGGACAAAGACTATTATACCGTCGGTATCGAATTGGACAAGGCACTGGAGAATCCCGGATCCGATTACGATGTCGTATTGCGCGAGGGCGATTCGCTCTATATCCCCGAATACGTCAGCACCGTGCGCATCATGGGCGAAGTGCAATATCCCAACACCGTGACCTATGTCAAAGGAAAGGGCGTGTCCTACTACATCGACCAAGCCGGCGGATACGGCAAGCGGGCGAAGAAAGGCAGTGCCTATGTCGTCCGCATGAATGGTACGGTCACCCGCCTGCGCCGCTCGAGCAAGGGCGACATCGAACCGGGCAGTCAAATCATTATTCCGACTAAGAAAGACCGCCGTGGCCTCAGTGTGGCCGAGATTATGAGTTTGGCAAGTTCGGCATCGTCCATCGGCACGTTGGCGGCTACTATTGCTAATCTGGTGAGGTAAAAATCATTGATCGGTATGGAATCTCAAGTGAACAATCCTAAAAATATAACTCCTGATATATCCGAGGAGCAGGAGATCGATTTGCTCGAATTGGCGCGCAAGGTATGGAAAGACCGCCTTTTGGTATTGAAGTGGTGCGGTATCGCCTTGGTGGTGGCCATTGTGGTGGCCTATAGCATTCCCAAGGAATACACCACCACCGTGACCTTGGCTCCCGAAATATCGGGTACAAGCAGCCGCTCGTTGGGCAATATGAGTGCTTTGGCCGCTATGGCGGGGTTGCGCACGTCATCGGGCAGCAGCAACGACGCGCTCTCTCCGGAGTTATATCCGGACATCGTTTCGTCCACGGCTTTTGCCGTCGAGTTGTTCGACGTGCCGGTGCAAGATGCTTCCGGCGAGTTGCAGACAACGGTTTACGACTATCTGACGGCCCATCAGCGCGCCCCGTGGTGGAGCATGGTGATGTCGTTGCCTTCCCGCCTCATCGGCTGGGTGACTTCCCTCTTCAAGTCCGACGACGAGTTGGTGAACGACGAGGGGAAGGTAGACCCCTTCCAACTGACGTTTGAACAATCTGGCGTAGTGGGTGCTTTGAACGGGCGCATTATGGCTTCCGTGGACAAGAAAAGTTGGGTCATCACTTTATCCGTCACCATGCAAGATCCTTTGATTTCTGCCACGCTGACGGACACGGTGATGCACAAATTGCAAAATTACATTACGGACTACCGCACCAACAAGGCCCGTAAAGATTTGGAGTTCAGCCAGAAAGTCTATGAGGAAGCCCGCGACAATTACTACGAGTCGCAGCAGGCTTATGCTGATTTCGTAGACCGCAACCAAGGAATTATGCGGAAAACTATGGAGGCCAAGGAAGAACGCCTGCGCAACGAGATGACGCTGGATTACACCTTGTATAACCAGACGGCTCAACAATTGCAACTGGCCAAAGCCAAGGTGCAGGAAAATACGCCTGTCTATACGGTGGTGCAACCCGCCACAGTACCCCTTCTTCCGTCCAAACCTTCTAAAATGCTGATTCTCGTTGCCTTTGTTTTTCTAGGAGGCGTATGTTCGGTGGGTTGGATCCTGTTCGGACGTGATTTATGGCATCAATTGAAGATGAAGAAGAGTAAGAAGTAAGTCGTGAAGAGATTATGGAATTGAATATAGAAGAAATTAAAGCAGACGACCACTTCATCCGAGACGGGATGAATGGTTTAGAACGGAATGTGAAGCGCTTCGTGGATTGCATCTTGGCATTGATTTGCTTGATTGTCTTTTCGCCCCTGTTCTTGATATGCTACATAGCCGTGAAGCGTGAAGACGGGGGGCCGGCCATTTTCAAGCAAGAGCGCATCGGTCGATTCGGCCGCCCCTTCAACATATACAAGTTTCGCAGTATGCGTCTGGATGCCGAGAAGGATGGTCCCGCCCTTTATAAGAGCGGCGAGGACAATCGTCTGACCAAGGTTGGCAAATTTTTGCGCGAGCATCACTTGGACGAGCTTCCCCAACTGTGGAATGTATTCATTGGCGAGATGGCTTTCATCGGTCCACGCCCCGAACGCCAATTCTACATTGACCAGATTATGCAGCACGATCCCCGTTATCGCTATCTCTACCAGATACGTCCGGGCGTCACTTCCTATGCTACACTCTATAACGGTTATACGGATACGATGGAGAAGATGCTCCGCCGCCTCCGCTACGACTTGTTCTATTTGGAGCACCGCTCTTGGTGGTTGGACTTTAAAATCTTGTGGATGACGTTCATAAGCATTGTTTTCGGCAAGAAATTTTAGTCGGTACTTGAGTCGTAGCTACTGTCTCAGCGTGTAAGCGTCAATGTTTCGGCGTGTCAGCGTCAATGTCTCGGCGTGGCAAGGCCAATGTTTCGCAAAGTAAAAAATAGCTCCCGCAATCTTCGCGTTTATTCTGGCGCGGTGATTGCGGGAGTTTCTTATGTTTGTCCCTTATTTACAGGGGTACGTACTCCACGAATGCTTCCATAGCTTCGTAGCTGGCCAAGCCCAATTGGTCGTAGAGGTTGGCTGTGCCACGGTTGCGGTCTTCGCTACGTTGCCAGAAGAGGCGTTCGTCGTTGCCCAAGAAGGGGGCGGACTCCATCTGGCTTTGGTGCTTGAGGATGGCATTGCGTTTGGCGCGCAGTTCTTCGGGGCTGATGGGGACACACATTTCGATGTCTTTCACATCCCACTCGGCCCAAGCGCCTCGATACATCCAGATGCGGCAATCCTTCAGCCATTCGGCTCCTTCTTCCTTCTCCAGGTCTATGGCTGCAAAGACGGCATCGGTGCAGACACGGTGCGTGCCGTGCGGATCGGCCAAGTCGCCCGCCACGTAGATTTGGTGGGGTTGGATTTCGCGCAAGACATTGCGGATGATTTCCACGTCGGCCTCGCCCAAAGGATTCTTCTGGATGCGTCCGGTTTCATAGAAAGGCAGGTCGAGGAAGTGGCAATGATCCAGCGGGATGTTGTTGTAGGTGCAGGCGGTGCGCGCTTCGCCTCGGCGGATAAGCCCCTTGATGGTGAGGATGTCGCGCGTGTCCAAGTCTCCGTCTTTCTTTTGGCGGAGGTATTGGCGGATTTCCTTGTATTTCTCGTTGATTACTTGGTCGCCGCTGTTGTTGAAGAGTTGGTTGAATCCGTTGATGAAGTGCAGGAAGCGCACCACTTCTTCGTCGCCCACGGCTATGTTGCCCGATGTCTCGTAGCAGACGTGCACGTCGTGTTTCTGCTCCACCAGCCGTCGGATGGTTCCTCCCATGGATATGACATCGTCGTCCGGGTGGGGCGAGAAGACAATGACGCGCTTCGGATAGGGTTTGGCGCGTTCGGGGCGGTATGTATCATCCGCATTGGGTTTGCCTCCGGGCCATCCGGTGATGGTATGTTGCAGGTCGTTGAATATCTTGATGTTGACATTGTAGGCCGAGCCGTAGAGGGCAAGCAGTTCGCTCAGGCCGTTTTCGTTATAATCTTTGTTGGTGAGCTTCAGGATGGGCTTCCCCGTCAGTTGGCAGAGCCAGACGATGGCACTTCGGATGAGTTTGTCTGTCCATTCGCACGAAGTCACCAGCCATGGACGTTGGATGCGGGTCAGGTTGCTGGCCGACGAAAGGTCGAGGACAACGTGCGTGTTGTTGTGCGTCTGTAGGAAAGAGGCGGGCAGGGTATCGGTCACGGGGCCTTCGACGCAATCTTTGATGCGTGCGGCTTTTTCTTCGCCCCAAGCAATGAGGTAGACCTTCTTGGCGGAGAGGATGGTGCTGACGCCCATGGTGATGGCACTGATGGGGGTATTGTCCAGCGTGCCGAAGATTTTGGCGGCTTCATTGCGCGAGGCGTTGTCCATCAGGATAAGTCGGGTGGTGGAGTTAAGGCGCGAGCCGGGTTCGTTGAATCCGATGTTGCCCACGCGACCGATGCCCAGCAAGGCGAAGTCTATGCCCCCGAAGCTCTCGATGCGTTGCTCGTAGAGGCGGCAATACTCGAAGATGGTGTCCTTGGCGATGGAGCCGTCGGGGCTGAAGATGTTTTGGCGGTCGATGTCCACTTGGTCCAACAGCATTTCTTTCAAGGCATTGAGGTTGCTGGTGGCGGCGTCCGGCGCCAAAGGATAATACTCGTAAAGGTTGAAAATGATGACGTTGCGGAAGCTCAATCCCTCTTCTTTGTGCATCCGGACAAGAGCGGCATAGACATTGCGGGGCGAATTTCCTCCGGCCAATGCCAGCACGCAGAAGCGACCGGCCTTCTGCTTTTCGCGGATGAGCGATGCTATCTCTAGGGCAATCTGGTTGGCTCCTTCCTCGGCGGTTTCGTAGATGTCCGTCGGGATTTTCTCCAGCCGGGTGAGGACTGAACGCTCGAAGGCGTTCTCGGGGCGGTAATAGCGGGTCGATACGCGGTTGAGCGTAATCTGTGAACTAAGATTGGTTTTCATAACTTTGAAAGGTATTAATGGATGAAAAAAATCTTCTCCCGACAAATTTAGCGACTTTCCCGTCAAACTGTATGCGCTTGCGCCCGGTATTTTGCTTAATATATACTTTTTAACACCCTGGCATCCTTTTCGATTTGGCTGCTTGCATCTGTTTTCATACCTTTGTCCGCAGTTAAAGAAAACCTTTGCACCTTTATGAGACGAAAAGAAAACCTCTTCTCTTGGCTTTGTCCCCTGCTTCTCCTCGCTTTGTCGCCGGGTTTCCTTGCCGGATGTCGTGGCGGGAAGGTTTCCCAGGAGGTTACTCCTATAGTCCGCGATTTGCCCCAATTGAAAGATAGCGGGCAGTTGACGGTACTCACTCTTTATAGTTCGACGTCTTATTTTATTTATCGCGGACAGGAGATGGGCTTCCAATACGAGTTGGCCCAACAATTTGCCGAGAGCCAAGGATTGGAGCTGAAAGTGGAAGTGGCTCGCAACGTGCAGGATCTGGAGCGCAAGCTCTTGGATGGCGAGGGAGACCTCGTTGCCTACAACCTGCCCATCACCAAGGAGGGGAGGGATAGCCTGACGTATTGCGGAAACGAGGTCATCACCCACCAAGTCATTGTGCAGCGCGCCAAGGGAAAGGCATTGAAAGACGTGACGGAGTTGATTGGGAAGGAAGTCTACGTGAAGCCGGGCAGGTATTACGAGCGTTTGGTCAATTTGGACAAAGAACTGGGCGGAGGCATCCTTATCCGCCAGGTGACTGCGGACAGCATCGGGGTGGAGGATCTCATTGCCCAGGTGTCGCGCGGGGAAATTCCTTATACGGTGGCCGATAACGATGTGGCGCGGCTCAATACGACTTATTACCCCAATTTGGACATCCGTTTGGCCATCAGTTTCGACCAACGTTCGTCGTGGGCCGTGCGCAAGGATTGCCCCTTGTTGGCGCAAGCTGCCGATGAATGGCAAAAGAGCAATGCGGCATCGCCTGCTTATACTGCCAGTATGAAGCGATACTTCGAGACGAGCAAATCGTTGCCCCATACGCCCATCCTTTCGCTGAGCAAAGGTATCATCTCGCACTATGACGATTTATTCAAGAAGTATGCGAAGGAGATAGACTGGGATTGGCGTTTGCTGGCTTCGCTGGCTTATAAGGAATCCAATTTCGACACCACGGCCGTGTCATGGGCAGGCGCCAAGGGGTTGATGCAACTCATGCCTTCCACCGCACGATCCATGGGGGTGCCTCCCGGCAAAGAGCAGAATGCGGAAGAGAGCGTGAAAGCGGCCGTGAAATATCTGGGAATCACGGCACAGAGCTTCGCCGAGATTCCTGAGGAGGAACGGGTCAACTTCGTATTGGCTTCTTATAATTCGGGCATCGGGCATGTGCTGGATGCGATGGCCTTGGCCGAAAAATATGGAAAAGACCCGCACGTCTGGCGCGACAATGTAGAGAAATATATCTTGCTGAAGAGCAACGAGGAATACTTCTCCGACCCGGTGTGTAAGTTTGGTTATTTTCGTGGGGCGGAGACCTATGCCTTTGTGCGCGAAGTGGTGGACAGGTTCGAGCAGTACAAACAGAAGATTAAGCAGCCTTAAAACAGCTTCAATCCCTTTGACCTGGCCTCTTCCAACGACACGGTGTTTGCCTGCTTCTGTTCGTTTTCCGCACGTAGACGGGCGTACTCCTCGTTCAATTCCTGAGTCAGGAGAGCACGTTGCGTGGGATTCATCAAGCGGGCGGCCACCCCGGCATTTTGCGAAGCGTCTTTCAGATGGACAACCGGGGCATGATAGACAGGGGCAATCTTCAAGGCCGTATGAAGGCGCGACGTGGTGGCTCCTCCAATCAGCAAGGGGATGTCCAATTGGGCTTTCTCTAATTCGGCGGCCACGTGCGCCATTTCTTCCAGCGACGGGGTGATTAATCCGCTTAAGCCAATCATGTCTGCCTTTTCCTCCATGGCGCGTTGTACGATGACTTCGGCCGGTACCATTACGCCCAAGTCGATGATTTCATAACCGTTGCACGCCATTACCACGGAAACGATGTTTTTCCCAATGTCGTGCACGTCGCCCTTCACCGTAGCCAGCAAGACACGTCCCGCCGAGGTGGTTGCCCCGGATTTTTCCGACTCGATGACAGGCTGAAGAATGGATACGGCTTTCTTCATGGTGCGGGCGGTCTTTACGACTTGGGGCAGAAACATTTGGCCTGCGCCGAAGAGGTCGCCTACACGGTTCATGCCTGTCATCAAGGGGCCTTCGATAATGTCTACGGCGCGTGGATATTGCTTTAAGGCTTCGGCCAAGTCTTCTTCCAAGTACTGGTCAATGCCTTTCACCAAAGCGTGTTGGAGGCGTTCGTCTACCGGTGCTTTTCGCCAATCGGCCACGTTTCCCGCCTCCTCTTTGGACGAGGTTTCTTGCAGGGTGTGTGCCATTTCCAATAAGCGTTCGGCCGCATCGGGGCGACGGTCGAGCACGGCATCCTCCAGACGCTCCAGCAAAGCGGGGTCAATGTCCGTATAAAGCACGGAGGAAGCCGGATTGACAATGCCCATGTCCATTCCGGCGCGAATGGCATGATAAAGGAATACGGCGTGCATGGCTTCGCGCAGGTAATTATTTCCCCGGAAAGAGAAAGAGAGGTTGCTTACCCCGCCGCTGACATGCGCCCCTGGCAGGTTCTGACGTATCCAGTGGGTGGCACGGATAAAGTCGAGGGCATATTGGTCATGGTCGGGCATCCCCGTGGCGATGGCCAACACGTTGGGATCGAAAATAATGTCTTGCGGGCGTAAACCGGCTTGTTCGGTTAGGAGTCGATAGGCGCGGCGGCATACTTCCACTTTGCGTTCGTAGGTATCGGCTTGTCCTTGCTCGTCAAAAGCCATAACCACCACGGCGGCACCGTATTTGCGCACGGTACGGGCATGGGCCAAGAATCTTTCTTCGCCCTCTTTCAGGGAAATGGAGTTGACAATGCCTTTTCCTTGGAGGCACTCCAACCCCGCTTCGATGACCCGCCAATCGGATGAGTCTATCATCACCGGCACGCGAGCTATGTCCGGTTCGGAAGCTATCAGGCGGAGAAAGTTCACCATCTCCGCGCGGGCGTCCAGCAAGCCGTCGTCCATGTTGATGTCAATGACTTGTGCCCCGTCTTCCACCTGTTTGCGGGCAATGCCCAAGGCTTCGTCGTATTTCTTCTCGTTGATAAGCCGGAGGAACTTGCGCGACCCGGCCACGTTGCACCGTTCGCCTATGTTCACGAAATTATTTTCAGGTTTCACTTCCAGCAGGTCCAGGCCGGATAGCCAGAGGGTATTAGGGCAGGGGGCAGGCACATGGGGGGGGATCCCATTGGCCAAGCCGGCAAAGCGGGCGATGTATTCGTCCGTAGTGCCGCAACATCCGCCCATGATATTTACCAGGTTTTCGTCCAAGAATTCTTTCATTTCCCGTGCCATCTCGTCGGGCGTCTGGTCATATTGCCCCAAGCTGTTGGGGAGGCCGGCATTGGGATATACGCTGATGTAATAGGGCGCGCGGGCGGCCAGTTGCTCCAAATAGGGTTTCATCCGGCGGGCGCCGAAGGAGCAATTCAAGCCGATGGAGAAGATGTCCGCGTGCTGCACCGAAGCCAGGAATGCATCCAACGTTTGCCCGGAGAGGGTGCGCCCGCCTTCGGACACGGTGACGGATAGCATCAGGGGTACTTTCCTGCCTGTTTGCTCCATGGCTGTTTGCGCGGCATGGATGGCTGCTTTGGCGTTGAGCGTATCGAAGATGGTTTCTATCAGCAAGGCATCCACTCCCTCTTGCAGAAGGGCGGTCATTTGCTCGGCGTATGCCTGCGAGAGTTCCTTGAAATCGAGAGAACGCAAGGCAGGATTGTTCACGTCGGGGCTCATGGAGAGGGTTTTGTTGGTAGGTCCCACGGAGCCGGCCACGTAGCGGGGTTTGCCGGGCGTTCGGCGGGTATATTCATCGGCCAAAGCGCGAGCCAAGCGGGCTGCATGAAGATTGATTTCGCCTACCAGGTCTTCTGTGTGGTAGTCGGCTTGGCTGATGCGGGTGGCGTTGAAGGTGTTAGTTTCTATGATGTCCGCTCCTGCTTCCAAGTACTTGCGATGGATATCCTCCACCACGTCCGGGCGGGTGAGGCACAGGAGGTCGTTATTGCCTTTCAGTTGGCCGGGCAAGTGGGCCAAAAGCGTGCCCCGGAAGTCGGCTTCTGCCAAGCCATAGCGTTGTATCATGGTGCCCATGGCTCCGTCCAGGATGAGGACGCGGGCTTTGATTGATTGCTCCAGTGTTTCCATTAGCAGTTGGTTGTTGTCAGTAGCTACTTGATTAATTACCTCTTGAACATCCTCGCCATATCCCGCTTGTCGTCTTTTTCCTTCAGGCTTTGGCGTTTGTCATATTGCTTCTTGCCTTTGGCCAAGGCGATGACCAGTTTGGCCAAGCCTTTCTCGTTGATGAAGAGGCGGACGGGCACGATGGTGAAGCCGGGGTCGCGCGAGGTGCGTGCCAGTTTGTCCAGTTCCTTTTGGGTGAGGAGGAGCTTGCGTTCGCGCCGGGCGGCGTGATTGTTGTACGAGCCGTAGAAGTATTCGGCCACATACATGTTCTTCACCCATAGCTCGCCGTTGGCAAAGTAGCAGAAAGTATCCACCAGGCTGGCTTTGCCTTGGCGGATGGATTTGATTTCGGTGCCCGTCAAGACGATGCCGGCAGTATAGGTGTCCAGCAATTCGTAGTCGAAGGTGGCACGTCGGTTCTTGATGTTTATGGCAGGTTGTTTCATACTTCGTTCTTAATTTAATAGTACGGTCAACTCGTTGAACACCCATTCTATCAAGATGGGACATCCCAAGAGTAGGAGGGTGGCCACGAGGGTGAAGCGGAAGCGGTCTTTCTCCGCCACCTCCAGCAGGGTGCGGCTTCCTTCCCATACGACGTAGAGGGTGTAGAACTGGAGGAGCAGGGCGATGATTTGGAAGTCGGGCAAGATGCCCAGCACGATGCGCAGCAGGAAAGAGACCACCAGTGCATAGCCCGCGAATTGCCAAGCCAGAGGCAGGTCGCCCTGGCGGCGGAGGAAGCGGACGCAGAAGGCGTTGATGAGCCATGCGGCCAGGAAGTATCCTCCGAACAAGGCTACGGCTACGGCGCAGCAGCGCGTCATGGCATATTGGAAGCTCTGCGGGCCGCCCCATCCGTTGACCAGCAACGCGCCGATGAAGACGCTGAGCCCGCACAAACCTATCATGGGATAGACAAAAGCCGTAAAGACTTTGCGCCTATCCCCTTCCAAACGAATTTCCTCCCAAGCACGGGCCGGGGAGGAAATCAGTAGCATGGCTATGTGAAATAAATTCTTGTAATCCAATGTCTCGTCAACTTTTCATCAGTTGTAAAAATCATCTGCATATTCTTCATACGTCAGTACGGGGTAGGATTTCACGTTGGCGCCATTGTCCAAGTCGCCCGAATAAGTGTTTTCGGTGGCTACGATGTTCACCTCCTGGGGTTGTCCGCCGCCCCATTGGCCGATGATGCGGCTCAGGTCATAGACTTTGTAGAAGAGGCTCATGCCGTTATATAGTGCTAAGTTGATGGTCTGGTATTCCGTCGGGAGGCTCTCGGTGCCGCGTACACGGTAGTTCAGGTGCAGGCGCAACTTGCCGGCAGCCTTGTCGTTTTGTGTATCTGTGTCGTCCGGATAATATACCAACGTGAGGCTGGACGTTGCCTTGTTGACCATGGGATAATAGTAGTTGACGGGCAACACGATTTGCGTGCGGGTGTTGTCAAAGAAGTAAGGCTTGTAGGTATATCCGCCCTGCTGCGGGTTGATGGAGATGACGGAGTGCGTGGCTACGGAGTCGCGTTCGGTGCCGACATACTCTTTAGGCACCACCAGCGTAGGACAGTCGAGCGGCTCGATGCCGATGAGGTCCACCCCTTCGATGTTGGTCGCGCCTTCGGGGATTTCCAGCACTTCGGGATCCCAACGGAAACTGATGTAGACGATTTTCCCGTTCAGGCTGGCGAAGTTGAAGCTGGGATTCTGTAGCTCGATGCTGTTGATAGAACTTTCGGAGGGCGTGATGGTGATTTTGCCGCCGGGGGTGGTGAAGGTGTAATACATCCCCATATAAGAATTTACTTTGGCCAAGTATGTCCCGTAGCGATAGGGGTCGGTGTCTGAGTTCAAGCACGAAGTCAGCGCGAATCCTGCTATCAGGGCGAGCGCCATTGTCAAGCATTTCAGTCGTTTCATTGTTCTTTTTTGTTTTGATTTGGTTGCAAAATTAGTTAATATTTTGGTCTGTAAACGCCAGTCGGGGCGGAATACTGCATTAGAAAGGGGATTTTAACATCTTTTCAATCGGCAATGCCTGCAAACTCTTCCAAATGCTCGTCCACATAGCGGGCGGCCTGCTCCGTCCACTCCTCTTCGTGCTCCAAGAACTCTTCTTCCAGCGGGTCGAACTCCTCGTATTGCTCGTACATGGCCATGAACTCCTCGTCCGTGCGCTCGCGCTCCAAGTCCTCCCGGTGTGCGTCGTAAATGTGGCGTGCGGCATACAGCAACTTGGCCAGCCCGTCCAATCCCCACTGTTTGAGGGCGCGCGCCACGGGGTTGTGGAAGATGTAAGCGCCCCAGCCGTTCTGTATGAGTTGGCAGAAACCACCCTCCATCAATTCGTCGCGCAAGACGACGTAGGCCAGCAGCGTGTGTTGTTGCGCATTGAGCAGCGGCATCGTCTCGGCAGTCAGCGCGCCGCCCGTAGCCGTTCGGTAGGCATCGGCAAAAGCGTTCAGGAAAGCGTCCATGCCCTCGGCGGCAGCGCGCCGCAGGGTGTCGTCGGTCAAGCAAATGTGCATCGGTTGTTCCATCTCTTTTATTCTTATAATAATGACCCCTCAGGGGTAGCCGCCGCAAAGGTAAGAAAAGAAATCGGAAGTCCCTAACTTATGCTTGCGCTAAGTACGGGGAAATATCTTATTAAGTATGGATTGTTTTCCATCTTTAGCCTACAGATGCACATCTTTAGGCTGTAGATGGACATCTTTAACTTGCAGACGGACATCTGCAGGCTAAAGATGGAGTTCCTGGCAGGCATTGCACGTTTTTTCAGTTCGGGAAGCCGGTTTTCCGCCTGAACTCCTGATTTTCTTGCCAAAAGGAAACGTGGAAATCCGTCGTAACAAAAAAAAACACTCGGAGGAATGAATAAATGGAAGAAAAATCTTATCTTTGCAGACGGTTACGCCAAAGACACGGAAACTTACGTTTCATTAATCATATTAACTAATTAATTAGAGCTGATTATGACTTATTCACACGAAGTTGAACACATGTG
>CALUOW010000008.1 GCA_944322365.1 uncultured Bacteroides sp. | reverse complement strand
TTCGAAGCTGATTTGGTAGCCGCCGAACCATGCCTCGCTATGGCTTTGCAACACATAGCAGAGGATGGGGGAGAGGATGGCCGCCACGGGCACCCAGCGGTCGCGCACGGGCCGACGGCAGGCCAGGCCGAAGATGAACATGCCCAGGATAGGCCCGTAGGTATAGGACGCCAAGCTATAGACGGCGTTGATGGCGCTGTCGTCGTTCAGTTCGTAGAAGACGACGATGACCACCACCATCAGCAGCGACATGACGACGTGCACCAGTTTGCGGGTCAGCGCCAAGTCTTTCTCGCCTTGTTTTTCGTGGGCACGCAGGATGTCGAGGGTGAACGAAGTGGTCAAGGCTGTCAGCGCGGAGCCGGCTGCCGAATAGGCCGCCGCAATCAGCCCGACGATGAACACGATGCCTACGAAAAGCGGGAACTCCGGACTCCAGGCCACTGCGCCAAACAGGGCGTCGCCGGCTATTTGTCCGTTTTCGGGGAGGCGTGCTTCGGTATACAAGTAGAGCAAGGTGCCCAACAGCAAGAACAGGCCAATGACGAATATCTGTACGAACGCGCTGAGCACCATGTTCTTCTGCGACTCGCGGAAGTTCTTGCAACTCAGCGTGCGCTGCATCAAGTCTTGGTCAAGCCCCGTCGTGGCTATCACCATGAAGATGCCCGCGATGAATTGCTTCCAGAAGTAATGCCCGTCGTTCGGATTGTCGAAGAAAAAGACGCGGCTGGTGGGGTGCGCGGCTATGGCGGCGGGCAATTCAGCCAAGTTCAGGCCCAAGCTGCGGGCAATGAACGCGATGCAGCACACTACGGACAGCACCAAGCAGAGGGTCTTGAGCGAATCCGTCCAAATGAGCGACTTCACGCCGCCTCGGAAGGAATAGAGCCAGATGAGGGCCACCGTCAGCACCACGTTCACCGTGAACGGCACGCCCAATGGCCCGAACACCAGCGATTGCAACACCACGCACACCACGTAGAAGCGCACCGACGCGCCCAGCATCTTCGACACGAAGAAGAACCACGCCCCCGTGCGGTAGGTGGACAATCCGAAGCGCCGCTCCAGGTAGCCGTAGATGCTCATCAGGTTCATTCGGTAGAACAAGGGTATCAGCACCCATGCCACCAGCACCGAGCCGACGAAGAAACCCAGCACCATCTGCATGTACGAGTATCCGCCCGCCGCTACCGCGCCCGGCACCGAGATGAACGTCACGCCCGATATGCTGGCACCAATCATGGCTACCGTCGCCATCCACCACGACGATTGGCGGTTGCCTGTGAAGAAGCCGGCGTTGTCTGCTTTGCGCCCCGTTGTCCACGAAAGGAGGAACAACAGGGCAAAGTAGCCCGCTATGGTGGCTAATATGATCCAAGCTGTAGTCATAAAGGAGCAGTTTCGTTTATTCTTCGTATAACAAATAGGGCTTCCGTTGCGCCTTGAAGCGCGTCACGTCGTCCTGCCACCGGGCTTTGATTTCGTCGGCGTTCCGTCCTTCTTCGATCATGGCGCGCACGTAGTCCACGCCCACCAGCTTTTCAAAGAACGGGGTGAAGAATTTGTCGCTCATCTTCAGGTTCTGGTAAGCGTCAATGAGGTAGGACAGGTCGATGCCTTTCCGCGCCGTTTCTTCCTCGCTTAGTGTGCTCAGGTTAACGCCGTGGCATAGTTTGCCCCGTTGCGGCGGATTCTTGGCGCCCGGCACGCTGCGGGGGGTGAAGCTGAAATCGTAGCCTTTCATGTCGGGATGGCCGTAGACTTGGAAAGGGAGGCCGGTACCCCGCCCCAGGCTGACGGGCGTCGCTTCGAAATAGCAAAGCGAGGGGTAGAGGTAGACGGACTTCATGTTGGGCAGGTTGGGCGAGGGAGCGATGGGCAGCCGGTAGAGCGTGCGGTGCGTGTAGTTCAGGCAAGGGACGACGGTCAGGTCGCACTTCCGGCCTTGGGGCAGCCATCCTTCGCCGTTCACCATCCGGGCCAGTTCGCCCAACGTCATGCCGTGCACGATGGGGATGGGCAGCCACCCTACGCCCGACTTGTGTTTCCGCTCTAGTATCGGCCCGTCCACATAGTGCCCGTTGGGGTTGGGGCGGTCCAACAGCAGCATTGGCTTGCCGTGCTCGGCGCAGGCGTCCATCAGGCGGCACATGGAAATGTAGTAGGTATAGAAGCGCAGGCCCACGTCTTGGATGTCCACAATCAAGAGGTCGAATTGGCTCATGGATGAGGCGCCGGGCTTGCCCGATTTCCCGTCGTAGAGCGACAGGATGGGGACGCCCGTCTTTACGTCTACCGTGCTGGAGACATGTTCGCCGGCATCGGCCTGGCCTCGGAAGCCATGTTCGGGCGAGAAGATGGCCGTAACGTCGAAGCCGTTCTCCAGCAGCACGTCCAGCAAGTGCTTGTCGCCTATCATGCCTGTGTGGTTGCTGAAGATGGCAATGCGCTTGCCCTCCAGCAAGGGGAAATAACGATCGGTTTGTTCATCGCCTGGGATGACACGTGTTTGCGCCGTGCCCCACAACGAGAGGCACAGCAGCAAGAAGAGTAGGGGAAATCTCTTATACATATTTATATTAGATGCAGTTCATTGATAAAGACGAAGGCGATGCCGATGGGCGCCACAAACTTCAGCAGGAAGATAATCAGCCCGTAGATGCGCAGCCGTAGGGCGCCTTGGTTGGTCAGCTCCTCGCGCACAATCTTCTTGTCCAGGAACCAGCCGGTGAAGAGGGCGATGAAGAATCCGCCCAGCGGCAGCATCAGCTTGGCCGTCACGAAGTCGAAGAGGTCGAACAGCGTCATGCCGAACAACGTATAGTCGCGGCCTAAGCCCAAGGAAAGCGAGCACAACGTGCCCAAAACGATGCAACCTCCCGTCACCATCCGGGCTGCCTTGCCGCGCGACAGGTTGAACTCTTCGTGCAGGTAGGCGGTGACTACTTCGTGCAGCGAGATGGTGGAAGTCAGCGCGGCCAGTGCCAGCAGGATGTAGAACATCACGGCCAGCAGGGCGGCGATGAAAGGCACGTTGCCGAAGGCTTGCTGGAAGACGTTGGGCAGGGTGACAAACAGCAATCCGGGGCCGGAATCCGGCTGGATGCCCACGGCAAAGGCGGCGGGGAAGATAATGACTCCTGCCAAGATGGCGACGGCCGTGTCGATGATGGCCACGCTGAAGGCCGTGCGCGGCAGGTTGGTGTCCGACTTGAAATAGGAAGCGTAGGTGCAGAGGCAACCCATCCCCAGGCTGAGCGAGAAGAAGGCTTGCCCCATGGCGGCCAAGAGCACGCTGCCGTCTACCTTGCTGAAGTCGGGCTTCAACAGGAACTCGATGCCGCGCCCTGAGCCGGGCAACAAGATGGCGCAGACGGCCAGGATAAGCAGCAGGACGAAGAGCGCGGGCATCATCACCTTGGACGAACGCTCGATGCCTTTCTCCACTCCCTTGACTATGATGAGGTGGGTGCCCACCAGGAAGACGATGGTCCAAACGACGGGCAGCCAAGGGTTGCTGACAAAGCTGTTGTAGAATTGCACGAACTCCGCCGGTCCTTTGTCGGCAAAGTTGCCGACGGCGGCATCGACGATGTACTCCAGCGTCCAGCCCGCCACGACGGAATAATAGCTGAGGATGAGGAAGCCTGCCAATACGCCCATGCGTCCCACCCATCGCCAAGGCGTGCCCGGCGCCAGCTTCTGATAGGCGCGGGCGGTGTTGGAGCGCGAGCGGCGGCCGATAAGGAACTCGGCCATCATGATGGGCGCGCCGAACAAGAGGACGCAACCCAGATAGGTCAGGATGAAGGCGGCGCCGCCATACTCGCCGGTCATGTAAGGGAAGCGCCAGATGTTCCCCAGTCCTACTGCCGAGCCCGCAGAGGCCAGGATGACGCCCAGTTTGGTGCCGAAGTTTGCTCTGTTGTTAGTTGCCATGATGTGGTGGTTTTCTTGCAATTTGTTATTAAAGGTGATTGTTTCGTGCAAATGTAGAAAAAGTTCTGTACTTTTGGCGTGCAAACCGTAAACTTTTTGAGTATGATGTACTATTTAAGGAAATATCCCGTGTCGCTGGTGGTTATACTGGCTGTGATTTACCTGTCTTTCTTCCGTCCGCCCAGCACGGGGCTGGATGGCATACCGGGCATCGACAAGGCGGTGCATGTCTGCATGTACTTTGGCATGTCGGGGATGTTGTGGCTGGAATTCCTCCGGGCGCACCGACGCGACAACACCCCGTTGTGGCATGCTTGGGTAGGGGCGTTGCTCTGCCCGGTGTTGTTCAGCGGGGTGGTGGAGTTGCTTCAGGAGTATTGCACCACCTACCGGGGCGGCGACTGGATGGACTTTCTGGCCAATGCCGCCGGGGCGCTGCTGGCATCGGCGGTGGCGCAAGGGGTGAGGCGGAAAATGAAATGAAGAATGCGCCTCCCCCCTTCTTAATCACCGGTTCAACGCTTCGGCCGCGCGGTCCAAGTGCACCCCGTTCGAGCCTTTGATGAGGATGGTCCGTCCCGTCGGCCGATGCTCGTGCAGGGCGGCGATGAGGGCATCGACGTCCGCATAGCAGGGATAGCGGCGGCGCGTGGCGGCAAACTCGCTGCCTACCAGCACGACGTCCTCGAATCCGTACTTCTCCAATCGGTCCACCACCTCCTGGTGCAGGGCGGGGCTGTCCGGTCCCAACTCGCGCATGTCGCCCAAGATGAGCATCTTGCCCCCGGCCTCCATGCGGGCAAAGTTGTCGATGGCGGCGGCCATGCTCGTAGGGTTGGCATTGTAGGCGTCCACGATGAGCGTATTGTCTGCCGTTTGCACCAACTGCGAGCGGTGGTTGCGCGGCGTATAGCCGGCCAAGGCTTGGCAGATGGCGTCGTCCGGCACGCCGAAGTAGCGGCCCACGGCGATGGCGGCCAGGGCGTTGGGCAGGTTATAGTCCCCGATAAGGCGCGTCTGCACGGCGTGTGCTTCCGTGTCTCCTTCCGCTTGCCATTGCAAGGCCAGGAAAGGGGAGCGCCCGGTTGCTTGCCCGCTGACGTACAGGCCGGGTGCCGTGCCATAGCGCACTTGCTCCAGGTCGTGTGCCAAGTCCTTCAGGTAGGGGCTGTCGTCGTGCACAAAGACCGTGGCCCCGCCTTTCTCCCGCAGGTAGTCAAACAGTTCGCCCTTGGTGCGGATGACGCCCTCGAACGAGCCGAATCCCTGCAAGTGCGCCCGTCCCACGTTGGTAATCAGCCCGTAGTCCGGCTCGGCTATCTCCACCAGTTCGCGGATGTCGCCCGGATGGCTCGCCCCCATCTCGACGATGGCCAGGCGGTGTTCCGCCCGCAGCCCCAGCAGCGTCAGGGGCACGCCGATGGCATTGTTCAGGTTGCCCTGCGTGTAGTGCAGGCAGTATCTTTTGGACAGCACGGCGGCGGTCAGCTCCTTGGTCGTGGTCTTGCCGTTGGTGCCGGTGATGCCCACGATGGGCGTGCGCAGCGTGCGGCGGTGGTGGCGGGCCAGTTGTTGCAGCGTTTGCAGGCAGTTGCCCACCAAGACGTAGCGGCTGTCCCCGTGGGGCAAATACGCGGGATTGTCTATGACGGCGCAGGCGCATCCGGCCTCCAACGCCCGGGCGGCGTAGGCATTGCCGTCGAAGGTCTCGCCCCGCAGGGCAATGAACATCGAGCCGGCCGGGCAACGGCGGCTGTCGGTGGTGACGCCCGTGCTTTGGGCGAAGCGGGTATATATTGGGTGCAAAGTTCCTAGTCTCTTCTCGTCAAAGTCCATTATTGGTATGTTTGTTATCTGCCGGCAAAGGTAACGAATCGGATACAACCGCGCAATAGTCGGAAAAGAATTTTGAACCGCCGCTGTATCCAATGGGATGGCGTGGATTGAAATGGGTGTTGAAAAGTTTGAATATGTAATCATATTTGTTGTAAATATTTTAAATAATGATTTTTCCGGCTTTGGCTTGGGCTGTTGTCTGACCGTCAAAACACTGCTTTTAGAAGAGTCTTGAAAGAGACAGATAAGAGACAGATAAGAGAGGGATAAGAGAGGGATGACGGAGGAATGACGGATTTTGAAGGGGAAATTAGCCGATTTCTTGAATTTTCAAGGTTTTAGATGCGAAAATGATTGTCTTTGAGGCTTCTGTTTCTCTGTGCGGCGGAAGATGCGGAAGGCGGGGCGTGAGGTGGAAGATGTCTAGTTTTGTTCATGAAATTGTTTTGTTTGTAATAAATTATATATTTCTTGTCCGGTTAAAAATATAAACTATTACGTGTCGTCGAACGGGCGGTGCGAAGGCGGGTTGGAGTGGTTAGGAATCAAATGTCAGTCTTTCTTTTTGCCATAATTTCGGCGGGAGGCGAAAAATGCCCGGCATCTTGCGCCGTGCTGGGCTTTTTTTGCGTACTTTTGCAGACGCTTTAGCACAATCAAGGAGAAATGATGCAGACTACTTATACAATCAATGTGAACGGCACGCTGATGGACCTCGCGACGCCCCGCGTGATGGGCATTGTCAACGTGACGCCGGACTCGTTCTTTGCCGGAAGCCGCACGCGGACGGAGGCGGACATTGCCCGCCGCGTGGAGCAACTCGTGGCGGAGGGGGCGGACATCCTCGACGTGGGCGGCTATTCGTCGCGGCCCGGCGCGGACGATGTGTCGCCCGAAGAAGAGCGCGAACGCCTGCGCCTCGGCCTGGGGGTGATTCGGCGGGTGGCGCCGGAGGCGGTGGTGTCCGTGGATACGTTCCGGGCGGACGTGGCGCGGATGTGCGTGGAGGAGTATGGCGCGGCCCTCGTCAACGACATTTCCGGCGGCGAACTGGATGCGGAGATGTTCCCCACCGTGGCCCGGTTGGGCGTCCCTTATGTCTTGATGCACATGCAGGGCACGCCGCAGACCATGCAGGACAGGCCCCTATATAATAATGTATTGCGCGACGTTTTCCTTTACTTTGCCCGCAAGGTGCAGCAGCTGCGCGACTTGGGGCAGAAGGACATCCTCCTTGACCCCGGCTTTGGCTTCGGCAAGACGCTGGAGGACAACTACGCGCTCCTGGCTCATTTGGAGGAGTTTTCTTCCGTTTTCGGGCTGCCGGTGCTGGTGGGCGTGTCGCGCAAGTCGATGATTACCCGTCTGCTGGGCGTCACGCCTGCCGAGGCGCTGAACGGTACTACCGTGCTCAATACGCTCTGCCTCCAGAAGGGCGTTTCCATCCTCCGTGTGCACGACGTCCGTCCCGCTGTCGAGGCGGTCCGCTTGGTGCAGGCCATGCAGGCCCATTAACCATTCATCATTAACCATTAACTATATTTTCCCCGTGTTTTTCGCATTTGGCATCAAAGACTTCATAGACATCCTGCTGGTGGCCCTGCTGCTGTATTACACTTACAAGCTGATGAAGGCTTCCGGCTCGCTCAATGTGTTCATAGGCATCCTGGTGTTCATCCTCATCTGGCTGGTGGTGTCGCAGGTGCTGGAGATGAGGCTGCTCGGCTCCATCTTCGACAAGTTGGTCAGCGTGGGCGTGCTGGCCCTGATTATCCTTTTCCAGGAGGAGATACGGCGTTTCCTGCTTACGCTGGGGTCGCACCGGCACATCAAGCGGTTCATTAACTTCTTCACCGGCAACCGGCAGGCCGACATCACGCACGAGGACATCATGCCCATTGTCATGGCCTGCGTCAGCATGGGGAGGCAGAAGGTGGGCGCCCTCATCGTCATCGAGCACGACATGCCGCTGGACGACGTGGTGCGCACGGGCGACGTCATCGACGCCAATATCAACCAGCGGCTCATCGAGAATATTTTCTTCAAGAACAGCCCTTTGCACGACGGCGCGATGGTCATCAGCAAGAAGCGCATCAAGGCGGCCGGCTGCATCTTGCCCGTCTCCCACAACTTGGACATCCCCAAGGAACTGGGCTTGCGCCACCGGGCCGCGCTGGGCATCTCGCAGGTGTCCGACGCCCACGCTATCATCGTCTCCGAAGAGACCGGCTCCATCTCCGTGGCCTACAAGGGGCAATTCCACCTCCGCCTCAATGCCGAGGGGTTGGAAAGCCTGCTGACGAAAGCCTGATCAGAGCAATCCCAGCCATCGCAGCAGCGTAGGGGTGAGCAGGGCGGTGAAGATGCCGTTCAGGGTCAAGCCCAAGCTGGCAAAGGCGCCGTATTTGCGGCTGACGTCCATTGCGGCGGAGGTGCCCACGGCATGGGCCGCCGTCCCCATGGACAAACCTTGCGCCATGGGGCTGCCCACGTGCGTCAATTTCAGCGCCTTGAATCCGAGGATGCCTCCCAGCAAGCCCACGCATACCACCACGGCGGCCGTCAGCGACGGGATGCCGCCCAATGATTGCGTCACCTCCATGGCGATGGGCGTGGTGACGGACTTGGGCGCCAAGGAGTAGATGATTTCGTCCGACGCGCCCATCAACTTGGCAATGAGCACCACGGACACTACCCCCACCACGCATCCGGCCAATTGAGAGAGAAGGATGGGCAGCAGTTGCTTCTTGATGGTCTCCAATTGCAAGTAGAGCGGCACGCCCAGGGCCACCACGGCCGGCTTCAGCCAAAATTCTATCAGGCGGCCGCCTTCGCTATAAGTTTCGTAACTGATGTTCGCCGTCTTCAGGAAGATGATGAGCACGGCGATGGACAACAAGATGGGATTGAGCAGCATCAGTCCCGTCTTCTTCTGCAACCATTTGGCCAGGAAAAACACGCCGAACGTGACGGCCAAAAGGAAAAACTCGTTCTCTAGGAAAGACATATATTATAAGCGGTTGAAGTTAAATGGTGATAACTAGTGGTTGACCTTGCGCGCCAACTGGTGTACCCAGCCGGTGACCACCAGCACCAGCAGCGTGCTGACCACCGTGGCCGTGACGATGGGCCAAAATTCGGCACGGATGATGTCGAAATAGAGCATCAACGCCACGCCGGGCGGCACGAAGAAGAAACCTAGGTTGGCTACCAGGAAGTCGGACATCCCCTGCACCCAGTGCAACTTGATCCAACCCAACTTCAGAAAGAGGGTGAGCAGCAGCATCCCGATGATGCTGGACGGCAACTTGATGCCTGTCAGGTAAACGACCAGCTCGCCCAAAGCCAAGCATCCGAAAAGGATGGCACATTGACGAATCATAGTGAATGTTTTGATTAGATGAAACCTTGCTATTCCGAAAACGGGCGCAAAGGTACGCATTCTCCTTGCATAACTCTTCTTGTAGTGTTAAATTTTCCAATATTTCTATCTTGAAGCGTTTTTAGCTCCCTATTTTGCAATCTGCATCTATCAAAAATATGTATTTTTGCAGAGCGAACGATATAGCGTTTCCGACTATAGTCATACACAATTATAAGCATCATGCAAAGGTTAATTAATGAAATCGTTGAGCGCGCGAAAGCGAACCGCCAACGCATTGTTCTTCCCGAAGGTACGGAAGAACGCACTTTGAAAGCTGCCAACCTGGTTTTGACAGAAGGTATTGCCGACTTGATCCTGCTGGGCAACCCGGACGAGATCCACGCGTGTGCCAAAGAGTGGGGTTTGGGAAACATTGACAAAGCCACTATCATCGACCCGGAAAACAATCCCCGTGCAGAAGAATACGCCCAACTGCTGTGCGAACTGCGCAAGAAGAAGGGCATGACCATCGAAGAAGCCCGCACGCTGGTGCTGAACCCGCTCTACTTGGGCTGCTTGATGATTAAGAACGGCGATGCCGACGGACAACTGGCCGGCGCGCGCAACACGACGGGTAACGTGCTTCGCCCCGCCTTGCAGATTATCAAGACTTCTCCCGGCATCACGTGCGTGTCCGGCGCCATGCTGTTGCTGACCCATGCGCCCGAATATGGCAAGAACGGCGTCTTGGTGATGGGCGACGTGGCCGTTACGCCCGTGCCCGACTCCAAGCAACTGGCCGAAATCGCTGTCAGCACTGCCCGTACGGCGCAGGCCGTGGCAGGCTTGGACCCGAAGGTGGCTTTGTTGAGCTTCTCCACCAAAGGCTCGGCCAAGCACGAAGTAGTGGACAAGGTGGTGGAAGCCCTGAAGATTGCCAAAGAAATGGCTCCGGACATCGCCATCGACGGCGAATTGCAGGCCGATGCCGCTTTGGTGCCCGAAGTAGGCGCCAGCAAAGCGCCCGGTTCGGCCATTGCCGGACATGCCAACGTGTTGGTAGTGCCCTCGCTCGAAGTGGGCAACATCTCGTACAAGCTGGTGCAACGCTTGGGACATGCCGATGCCGTAGGCCCCATCCTGCAAGGCATTGCCCGTCCGGTGAACGACTTGTCGCGCGGCTGCTCCATCGAGGATGTCTACCGCATGATTGCCATCACAGCCAACCAAGCCATTGCTGCCAAGAACCAGAAATAACATCATAAATCTGATAAACATGAAAGTATTAGTATTGAACTGCGGCAGTTCGTCCATCAAGTACAAGTTGTTTGACATGGACCACAAAGCCGTTATTGCCCAAGGAGGCATCGAGAAGATTGGTCTGAAAGACTCGTTCCTGAAACTGACCTTGCCCAATGGCGAGAAGAAGATCTTGGAGAAGGACATCCCCGAGCACACGGCCGGCGTTGAGTTCATCCTGCAAACCTTGACCGGCGCCGAGTATGGCGTGGTGAAGTCCATGGACGAAATCGATGCCGTTGGCCACCGCATGGTGCATGGCGGCGAGAAGTTCAGCCAATCCGTCTTGCTGACGCCCGAAGTGCTGGCCGCTTTTGAAGCCTGCAATGACTTGGCGCCGTTGCACAATCCCGCCAACCTGAAGGGCGTGCATGCCATTGCCGCCATCCTGCCCAATGTGCCCCAGGTGGGCGTGTTCGACACGGCTTTCCACCAAACCATGCCGGATTATGCCTACATGTATGCCGTGCCCTACGAGTTGTACCAGAAGTACGGCGTGCGCCGCTATGGCTTCCACGGCACGTCCCATCGCTATGTATCGAAGCGCGTGTGCGAGTTCCTCGGCGTGCAGCCCGAAGGCCAGCGCATCATCACTTGCCACATAGGCAACGGTGGCTCTATCACGGCCATCAAAGACGGCAAGAGCGTGGATACCAGCATGGGCCTTACCCCGCTGGAAGGCTTGATGATGGGCACGCGCAGCGGCGATATTGACGGAGGCGCCGTGACGTACATCATGGAGAAAGAAGGATTGGATGCCGCCGGCATGTCGAACTTGCTGAACAAGAAGAGCGGCGTATTGGGCATCTTCGGCGAATCGAGCGACATGCGCGACTTGGAGTCCGCCGCAGCCGCCGGCAATGCGAAGGCCCTCCTGGCCGAGCGCATGTACTTCTATCGCATCAAGAAATACATCGGCGCGTATGCAGCAGCGTTGGGCGGCGTGGACATCATCGTCTTCACCGGCGGCGTGGGCGAGAATCAGGCTTCGGCTCGCTGGGGCGCTTGCGAAGGATTGGAGTTCATGGGCGTCAAGCTGGATGCCGAGAAGAACAAGGTGCGTGGCGAAGAGGCCGTTATCTCCACGGACGATTCGAAGGTAAAAGTCGTGGTCATCCCGACGGACGAGGAATTGATGATTGCCTCGGACACGATGGCCATCCTGAAGAAGTAAAACTGCAAAGGGCTGTATCGGAATCCCTCCCCAAAGGCTATGCTACGGGGAATTGGGCGTGCGGTACAGCCCTTTTTGTATCCCTGCGCAGCGGACGCATGGCCGTTTCCCGGCCGATATATCCCCCGCCGGCTGCTCATCTATCTTCCGTCGGCTGGAGATATATGCGCCGTTCGCGGGCGATATATGCGCCGGATGCAGCCAATTTTCCCCGTTTTTTAATACTTTTGTCACCTGACGGATGGAATGAAATGCCTATCTTTGTCTGATTTTAGAATCCTGGATATTCTTATTAACTCATAAATTATTGCGAATATGAAACGATTGACGTATCTTTTGCTCTTTGTCCTGCTGGCGGTGAGCGCAAGCGCGCAGCGGGCCAAGTATGTATTCTTCTTCATCGGCGACGGCATGGGCTTGAACCAAGTGAACACGACGGAAATGTATTTGGGCGAACAAGCCGGGCGCATCGGCACCGGGCCGCTGACGTTTGCTTCCTTCCCCGTGGCAGGCATGGCGACAACCTTCTCTGCCACCAATTCTATTACCGATTCTGCTGCCGGAGGCACGGCTTTGGCCACCGGTTCGAAGACGTATAACGGCGCTATCGGCGTGAACACGGACAAGGAAACCGTGATGAGCGTGGCCGAGCGTGCCAAACTGGCGGGCAAGAAGGTGGGTATCACCACCAGCGTCAGCGTGGACCACGCCACGCCCGCCTCGTTCTATGCCCATCAGCCGGACCGCAATATGTATTACGAGATTGCCCAAGACATGCTGAAAGCCGGTTTTGACTTCTATGCCGGCGGCGGGTTCTTAAAGCCCGACCGCACTTTCGACGGAAAGAAAGCTCCTAGCATTTTCCCGCAAATCGAGGAGGCCGGCTATGTGTTGGCGCGCGGTTTGGACGAGTATGAAGCGAAGGCCGACGAGGCTGACAAGATGGTCTTGATTCAGGACGAGGATGCGGCGGAAACCAACCTGCCGTATGCCATCGACCGCCAAGAGGACGACCTGACGCTGAAGCAAATCACCGAGAGCGCCATCGATTTTTTGATGAAGGACAACAACAAGGGGTTCTTCCTGATGGTGGAAGGCGGAAAGATTGATTGGGCTTGCCACAACAACGACGTTGCGACGGTGGTCAACGAGGTGTTGGACTTGGATGCAGCCGTGAAGGTGGCTTATGAATTCTACCAAAAACATCCCAAGGAGACCCTCATTGTCATCACGGCCGACCACGAGACGGGCGGCCTGGGCATGGGGCGCGAAGGCTATACGTTGGCCCTGAAGTCGCTGGCCAATCAAGAATCATCGCAGGAAGCCTTGTCCCGCGCCATTACTGATTTGCGGAAAGCCAAAGGAAAAAACGCCACGTGGGGTGAAGTAAAAGCCTTATTGACGGAAAAAATGGGCTTTTGGGAAGAATTGCCCATCAGTTGGGAACAAGAAAGGTTGTTGCACGACGTGTATGACGAATCGTTCGTCAAGAACCATGTAGAGTTTGCCGAGAGCATGTATGCCACTACCGAACCGTTGGCCGCTGCTGCCCGCCAGGTGATGAGCCAACTGGCCTTGGTGGGTTGGACTTCGGGCGACCACACGGCAGAGTTTGTGCCCGTCTTTGCCATCGGCGCCGGCTCGAAAGCCTTCTTTGGCAAGATGGACAATACGGACATCCCCAAGCGCATAGCCAAGGCTGCCGGATATAAATGGTAAACCCTCGTGTCTGCATGAGGGGCTGTGCCGAGGCGTCGGAAGGCGTTTTCGGCAGGCATGGATTATAACAGGAAAGGACGTTCCGGGGTTTCGGAGCGTCCTTTCTGCTTGGGGGCAATGGGGATATGTTCGTCCTTCCGTGCTTCTTATCCCAGCAAAACGCGTCGTACCGTCACGGCTTCGTTCAAGAAGGTTGAGGCCGATTCGGAGAATTTTTCTTCGGCTTCGGTGGTGCAATACGTGCAAGTGCCGCCACGGGTGCATCGGGCATCCATTTCGGGATGTCGGCTCAGGTAATTCTTCAGACTGTCTGCCACCAATTCGCCTTGAGGCACGACGTTGATGCCGGCCGGCATGTAGCGGCGGATTTTTGGCAAGAGTAGGGGATAGTGCGTGCAGCCCAGGATGACGGTGTCTATCCGGTCGTCTTTTTGCAGTAGCTCGCCGATGTATTTCTGCACGAAGTAGTCCGCGCCGGGACCTTGCGCCTCACCGTTCTCTACTAGCGGCACCCACAAAGGACAGGCTTGGCCGTAAATGGTGATGTCGGGGAAGAGCTTGTGTATCTCCAACGGATAAGATTCGGACTTGATGGTGCCTGCGGTGGCCAACACGCCCACATGGCGGCTGCGCGTGACGGCGCCAATGCTTTCCACCGTCGGGCGTATGACGCCCAATACGCGGCGTGCAGGATCCAGTCGGGGAAGGTCGTGCTGCTGGATGCTGCGCAATGCCTTGGCCGAAGCCGTGTTGCATGCCAAGATGACGAGCGGGCAACCCATTTCGAACAATTTGCAGACAGCTTGGCGCGTAAATTCGTAGACGATCTCAAAGGAGCGGCTACCGTAGGGCGTGCGGGCATTGTCGCCCAGGTAGATGTAATCATATTGGGGCAACGCCTCACGGATTTTGCTCAAGATGGTCAAGCCGCCGTAGCCGGAGTCGAATACGCCGATGGGGCCAGGCAATGAAGATAGGTTTTGCATGGGATGAACGGGTCGTTTGGAAAGTATGTTTGTATATAAAGCAAACGCGGATTACACACCTTCGCACGGTCATTTTCGGGGTTTCTCCGTGCCTTGTGTAATCCGCGCTTCACGCAACGTCTGTTTCCGGGCGTGTCTTTATTGGATGCCCAGCTGTGCTTTTACTTTGGCGGTCAAGTCGATGCTTTCCTTGCCGATATAGGCCAGCGGCGTGCGGGCGATGTCAAAGATGTAGATGACGCCTTCTGTCTGTCCCACTGTCTGTATGGCGCCGTCCAGCTTCTGCCAGATAGGAGTCATGGCGTTGTCGCGTGCCTGCGTCATGGATTGTTGTGCTTCCTGTTGGAACTGCATTTGGCGTTGGTACATGTCGTTCAATTCTTTCTCGCGACGCTCTGCAATATTAGCGGGCAGTGAGTCTTTCTGCACCAAGAACTCTTGGTACTTCTTGTTGAATTCTTCTTCCGTTCGTTGCATTTCGTCCTGGTATTGTTTGGCCATGGCTTCCAGGTCGGCATTCGCTTTGGTGAATTCGGGCATGAGGGTGATGATTTCCTGTGAGTTCACATGGCCGAATTTGGTTTGCGCGCCTGCAATCAGGGGCAGGGCAATCAATGCTGCGATGAGTGCGATTTTCTTAAGCATAATGTTTTTAGATATTTGAATGATTAATTATTATTGGTTGCAAAGATACGGCAAAGCGCGGGGATGGCAAAATAAGCATACTTATTTTAACAGTAAGCCGCTTTGGCGTGCGCCTTGCATGGTCAGTTGGCATATCCCAATCGGGCCAGTACTTCGTCGCTGATGTCGATGTCCGGCGAAGCAAAGATGATGCTGGAAGCCGAGGCGCGGTCGGTGACGACGGCATAGCCTTTGGCGGTGGCAATCTCTTTGACTGCATTGTATATTTCGTCTTGCAAAGGGCGCATCAACTGCTCCTGCAATTGGGCCAATTCGCCTTGCGGGCCGAAGTATTGGCGGCGCAGTTCGGCCAGTTCGGTCTCTTTATTGACGATGGCTTCTTCTTTGGCTGTGCGTTGGGCATCGGTCAGGGTAGATGCTTTCTTCTGATAGTCCTCGTACATAGCTTTGGCTTCGTCGGCCAATTTCTCGATTTCGGCCTGCCATTGTTTGGACGATTGTTCTATCTGTTGGGTCGCGCTCTCGTAGGCAGGAATGTTTTGCATGATGTATTCCATGTCTATCAAGGCAAAACGCTGCGCCTGCGCCGTCAGGCAGGCAACGAGCATCAGGGCGATGGTAAAAATACTTTTCTTCATGACAGCTGTATGAATAGGTTGTTGTTTGCTATTAGAATTCTTGTCCCAAGATGAAGTGGAATTGGCTGCCGCTATAGTTGCGCGAACCATAAACGCGGTCGAAACCGTAGGCCCAGTCAATACCCATCATGCCAATCATCGGGAGGAAAATGCGCACGCCTACGCCTGCCGAACGTTTCAGATCGAATGGATTGAAGTCGCCCACTTCCTGCCAAGCATTACCGGCTTCTAGGAAAGTCAGCGCGTAGATGCTGGTACTGGTCTCCAACATCAGCGGGTAGCGCAATTCAAGACCCAAACGGGCGTAGGCATAGCCTTCGCGGCCGTAGGAGGCCAACGAACCGTTTTCGTATCCGCGCAGGGCGATAGTCTCCGTGCCGTAGGTCGAATAGCCGGTCATGCCGTCGCCGCCCACCTCGAAGGTGCCAAAAGGCGATTTCTTGTATTTATTGTAGTGTCCCAGCAAGCCGAAATCCACGCGGCCCATCAGCACGGGCGTACGCTTCACCGTCATGGGATCCATCAAGGGGATGTAAACCTTTGATTTGAATTTCCATTTGTGGTATTCCACCCATCTATGCATTTCATTGATGTCTTCTTGGTTATTGAGGTCGTATTTGCTGTAATCCACGCCATCGAACAACGAATACGGTGGAGTAAGCTGCAAAGAGAGGGAGAACTCCGAACCTTCGCGCGGATAGATGGGATTGTCGATGGAGCTGCGGGACAAGGTGAGGTTCAAACTCAGGTCGTTGCAGTTGCCGTTTTTCACCATGAAGTATTGCCAATCTCTCAATACGTAGCGTTGGTAGGACAATTCGGCTGTGAATTGGAAGTAGTCATCCGGCCAATTCAGACGCTTACCGAACATCAGGGCGACACCATACATCTGCACGGATTTGTCGGGGTCGTAGTAGTTCTCGTAGTTCAAGTAATTACCATAGTTGTACATGCCGTATCCGTACATGCCGCTGTAGTAGCTGTTATAGAAGTTGTTGTACAAGGCATCGTTATAGTATTGGCTGCTGATGTCCGTCATGCGGGAGTAGAAAGCCGAGATAGAGAAGGCATTCGGGCGTTTGCCGCCAAACCAAGGGTCGTAGAATGAAATGCTGTACGACTGATAGTAGCGGGCGTTGGTTTGTCCGCTGATGGTCAGCGTTTGTCCGTCGCCTTGCGGCAAGATGCCGCGATAGTTCTCACCCGGATGCAGGAGGTTGGCCAAGGAGAAGTTGGTGAACTTCAAGCTCAACTTACCGATGATACCTGTTTGTCCCCAACCGGCCGAGAATTCCACTTGGTCGTTGGCCTTGGACACCAATTGGTAATCAATATCCACCGTTCCGTCTTCGGGGCGAGGCTGGATGTCCGGGTTGATTTGTTCGGGGTCGAAGTGTCCCATTTGGGCAATTTCGCGATACGAACGCATCAGGTCGGCGCGGCTGAACAACTGTCCGGGGCGTGTACGCAATTCGCGGCGTACCACATTCTCGTACAGGCGGTCGTTACCGCTAATCATCACCTTGTTAATCGTGGCTTGCCGTCCTTCGGAAATACGCATTTCCAAGTCAATGGAGTCGCCCACGATATTCACTTCCACCGGGTCGAGGCGATAGAATAGATAACCCTTGTTGTAATAGAGATTGCCGATGGCATCCTCGTCCGTGTTCAGGCGTTGATCCAGTAACTTTTGGTTGTAGACATCGCCCTTTTTCATCTGCAGCAAGTAAGCCAATTGTTCAGAGGGATACAGCGTGTTGCCCACCCACGTGATGTTGCGCAGGTAGTATTTCTGTCCTTCGTCAATGCGCATGAAGACGTTCACTGTGCGGTCGTCGTACTGGCTGATGCTGTCTTCCACAATCATGGCGTCGCGATAACCCAGTTCGTTGTATTTGTCGATAATGAGTTGTTTGTCGGCTTCGTAGTTCTCTTCTACGAACTTCTTCGTGCGGAAGAGGTTTATCAATTTGCCCTTCTCGTTCGTCTTTTTCATAACGCGTTTCAGCTTCTTTGCCGTCAGCGCCTTGTTGCCAACGATCTCGATGTGGTGCACCTTGATTTTTTCTTTCTTGTCGATTTGGATGTCTACAATGACTTGGTTCTCGTGCTCTGGGTCATCCTTTTGGTTGATGAATACCTCTGCATTCTTAAAGCCCTTGTCGTCAAAGTAGCGTTTGATGAGCGTCTCGGCGCGGTCGATGATGTTAGGAGTAATCTGCCCGCCTTTTATCATGCCGATTCGTTCTTCCAAATCTTCGCGTTCGGACTTTTTTACGCCCGAATAGCGAATTTCGGACACACGGGGACGCATGGTCAGGTGGATGGTCAGCCATACTTTGCCGTCTTCTTCCTTGTCGTCTGTGATGCTGACGTCGGAGAACAAACCATGCTGCCAATAACGTTTGCAGGCTTGCGTGATTTCATCGCCGGGGATGGAGATGGTTTGTCCCTTGGCCAAACCGGACAGGCCGATGATGACATAATCTTCGTAGTTGTCCGCGCCTTCCACCTTGATGTCGGCAATCTCCAGTTTCCTAGGTGTTCCCGAGTAGAGGACTACCGGCGTTTCCTCATCGTTGGCCTCTTTTACAGGCTCTCCTGAATAGGGAGCGGTTGAGGTTCCCACCTTGACGCTATCTGTCGTTCCTTCCTGCGCCCATCCTTGGTTTGCACCGGCAAACAGACTTAAAAACACTATGAATAAGACGAAAATACGTTCGTGCATCTTTTTGTTCTATATTATTTAAAGTATGACAAGTCTTTGGTTCTTATTTATTATGTTCACCCGATTTGTTCGCTGGTTTTCCCGAATCGGCGTTCTCGTTTCTGGTAATCGCGAATGGCCTTGTAGAATTCCTCTTCTCGGAAATCCGGCCAATAGGTGTCGCAGAAATACAATTCGGAGTAGGCGCATTGCCACAACAGGTAATTGCTCAGGCGCAACTCTCCTCCCGTGCGGATCAGCAAATCAGGATCGGGCATGAAGCTCGTGGACAGGTAGTTGGCAAACATGTCGCAGTCTATTTCGTCAGCTGTTAGCTTGCCGTCTTTTACTGCCATGGCGATGTGGCGGGCCGCTTCCGTAATCTCCCAGCGGGAAGAATAACTTAGGGCCAGTATCAAATTCATGCCTGTATTGCCGGACGTATGTTCAATGCAGGTGTTGAGCCGGCTTTGCACGTAATCCGGAAGTTTCTTGATGTCTCCAATGACCCGGAAGCGGATATTGTTCTTCATGAAGGTGTCTTCTTCGATAGAATCGAAAAGGAGCCCCATCAAGGCAGACACTTCTTCGGCAGGGCGTCCCCAATTCTCGGTGGAGAATGTGTACAAGGTCAAGTATTTCACCCCCAGCCTGGCAGCTTCTTCGGCAATGAGATGGACGGTTTCCGCACCTGCCTGATGCCCATAGCTGCGTTCGCGTCCGCGCTGTTTGGCCCATCGCCCGTTGCCGTCCATGATGATGGCCACGTGCTGAGGTATCCGGTTCGTATCTATTTCTTCTTTGTATGACATCTTCTTTCCTTGTTACTGTATTATTTAAGCAAGCCTGTTGCCGGCGTAATAGGTCTTTTTATTCCCGCTCGAATCCCAATTTGTTCAGTCTTCCTCGCCATACTTCGTTGGGAATTCCGTTTCCACCGAAAATCACCCAAATGAAATCGCGTTTTTCTTTGGCTGAAACGGCGTTGTCCGGCGTAGGATCTACCGCAATCGTATAGGATTGCTTGCCGGCAAAGGCGGCAGGCAACAAGAATTTCTCTTCCATCTGGCGCCAAGCTATGCCGGCATCAGATCGGTAGGCGGCGTTCATCTGCCCGCCGAAGGCATAAAAACGGTCGCCATAATACATGATAAAGGGATTGGTCATGGCGGGACAAGACACGCCAGTCACATTGGTTTCGAGCGAAGCCCATTTCTCGCCGTCGTTCGTGAACCATGGGATTGTCTTCTCCGCATTCATGGCCGGCATGCCTACCACGATGGTTTGTCTGACGCCCTGTCCTGTCACGTAATTGGCTTGATAGATGTGATGCGTCGGGAATCCTTCCGGCACCGCGTCGCCTGCCACCCAAGTCTCTCCGTCGGTCGTGGTGCAGAATGCGGGTTCGCCTTGGGCGTTCGGGCGGATACCCACCAAGGCGGCTTCTTGGTTTGTCACGGCATCGGCCGACAATCCGGCCACCAAGGATTGCACGTTTCCGCTCAATCCTGTTGCTTTCTCCCACGTCGTCCCCGTTGCGTCCGAGGCATACACATCGCCGTCTGCCAGCATGTATAGCCGTCCGGCAAAGGAAACGAGCGATGTCACGTCTGCTTCGTCGGGCAACCCAGTCACGTCTGCGCGGGCCCATCCATAATTCTCAGGCGCGCCGGAAGTGCGATACATCTCATTGGGTGAAACATAGAGCAGCACTTCGCCTTGCCAAGCGATGGCCTTTTGCTCGCCTTCGTTTATGGCTTGTGTGAATACATTGCCTATCGTGTCCATGTGCACCCACGTCAGCGAATCCGGATCTTGCCGGTGCACGCGGATTTGCAGGGTATAAGTACGGGTGGTGATGCCGTCCAATGCGTGGGATGTCAGCTTGACGCCTTTGTCCATCGTGGCATTCATGGCCGGAAGCAGGTTGTGGTATTGCTCCGTGCTGAATGTCGTGTCGCCCGAAGTGACTCCCCACATCACGCTGAGTTGGGCCACTTTGATGCTGTCGATGATGGTGTCGGCATCCATGGGCAATGAATCCGGATTGTAGATGAAATTGTTCAATTGGTCAATTTCAAATGTATAATCCACCCCATGGATGGTATCGAGGCTGAATGTATGGATAGTGGCGTCTGCGCTGTATTCCGTTACTTCGTCCGAGTTCAAACAGGAACTTATCGCTATCGACATCAGCAGAAAAGCCACAATCATGGATAGAAATTTTGTTCTCATTCCTTACGTTAGTGTTTATTTACAAGTTGCAAAAATAGGAACATTTTTTGCTATATGCCCTTTTCCTGCCAAGTTTTATACAAAATTATAGATAAAATAACCGATTTCCACGACAAAACTCCGGCTTATCAAGGTCAAAGCCAAGTCTCGTCCGCCCAATAATGACGTATGGTCCGCCCAAAATGCTGCTCTTTCAGGCAAATTTTTTTCTGGCTTATGCGCGGCGCCTGCACGCCTTCGGCCAGGCGGACGGGCGCTTCTTCGACAAAGGCTTCGTCCCATGCCCCGGCATCCAGGAAGGATTGCAGGGTGGCTGCTCCTCCTTCGACCAACAACGATTGGAGTTGGCGCGCGTGCAATTCGCCCAGTAATTGGGGCAACAGCGGCTGGCTGAAATCCGCGTGCACATACTCTACATTGCTTCGCGCTTCCCGTTGCGTCTCGGTGAAGACCAAGGTCAAGGCGCTTCCGTCAAACAAATGCCCTGCCGCCGGCAACGTCCCCTGCCTGTCTATCACTATCCGCACGGGGGAAGGCCCCTGCCAACAGCGGACATCCAAGCGCGGGTTGTCCAACAGGGCAGTGCGGGTTCCCACCAAGATGGCGCTATGTTCGGCCCGCTTCTTATGCACCAGCATTTGCGTCCAGTCGTTGGACAGGCGGACAGGGACGCTGTCTGTCCGCGTGCGCGTCTTGTCCAGGAAGCCGTCGGCGGACTCGGCCCACTTCAGCGTGACGTAAGGCCGCTTCCATGTATGGAAGGTGATGAAGCGCCGGATGAGCCGGCGGCATTCCTTCTCCAGCACGCCGACCACGACCTCGCGTCCTGCGTCGCGCAACTTCCCGATGCCGCGCCCGGCCACCTTTGCAAAGGGGTCTTGACAACCCACCACGATGCGCGGGATGCCTTTCTCGACAATCAGGTCCGCGCAAGGGGGCGTTTTGCCGTAATGCGAACATGGCTCCAGGCTGACATACAGGGTGGAGCGTTTCAGCAAATCCGGCTCTTTCACCGAGCGGATGGCATTCACCTCGGCATGGGCTTGCCCGCACCGGGCATGGTAGCCTTCGCCTATGATTCGGCCGTCGCACACAATGACTGCCCCTACCATGGGGTTGGGGGCTGTCCGGCACAAGCCGTTGCGGGCCAGTTGCAAGCACCGGCGCATGTATTTCTCATCTTCCATACTTTCCTTTTTGAACGTGCAAAAGTAATATATTAAATGAATATCCGCAAATGCCACCCCCCGATGTCCGGGCAAACGCATCCCCATCCTTTGAGAAAAACTTCCCATCTTTCGGGAAAAACCGCCAAAGTCCCTCCGGAAAAAACTCCAAAGCCGTGGATAAAGTTTAAACGCAGCCTAAGTTTATATAAACGCACCGTACGTTTATATAAACGCACCGTACGTTTATATAAACGCAACCTACGTTTTTATAAACGCAGCCTACGTTTGAACTTTCCGAGCCTGCTTGGCAGTTTTTCTCCATACTTTAGGTGTTTTTTCCTATAGCAAAAAACCGCCGGACGGACTCATTCGTTGACCGCTCCGCAATGCGGGCATACCCCCTTGTGCAGCAGGACTTCCCCGCATTGCCCGCAGCGATAGCGCGACGTGTGCAGCGAGCGATACAGGCAGTGGATAAACACGGCGGCGAAAGCCAACAAGAAAAGATAGCCTATATAAATAGGTGTGGTAAGGATGAAAAAGAAATAGCAGAAAATGCAGGCTACGCTCACCCCCAGCAGATAAAACACGGCTTGCATGAAAGGCAACCGGCGGAAAAGCACGTCTATCGTGGCCACCAGCGTCACCAAGAAAAGCCAAAAGCCCGATAAAAACAAGGCTAACACGGGAGGAACCTGCAAGGGCGATAGGGTAGGGTTGTAGTAGAAATGCTCCCAAGTATCCGGCGCGAAGACTTGCATCGTCTCGTAGAGCGTGGCGCATCCGGCCATCAGCAGGCAGAGCAGCAGGGGGTAAACGCTGTCTATGCCGGCAAAGCCAATCTGCCTCGAAGGTTTGCGCCGGAGCACGCGCGCCAACCAAAAAGCCACGAACAAGGCGCAGATGGCAATGAAATAGGGCATGTGCGTGTTGCTGAACAAGTGGATGGCTTGGGATAGGCTGTCGGCAGGCATGAATGCTTCTTTCATTTCGCACTCCCGCAGCCAGCCTTGCACCTCTTGCGAATGGGCCAACTTGACCCAAATGCTGTCTATAGTGTCGTTGGGATGCACGTCGAATTCGGCCACTACCACGCGGTCGCCCCGATACAAAGTGTCATAGCCTTCTTTCAATGGCAAAGTCATCAAACGTATGGAGTCGGCGTGCAGCACCAGGTTGGCATCCCACGTATAATGCCGCTCATATAGGTAGCGCAAGGAGTCTTGTGTCCGTTTGTCCAGCGTCTCGTTGGTGAAATCGGGCACGGCATACCGGCAAGACGCCATCAGCAAAAGCAAGCCGAACAAAAGCAACCCGCGCAGGCTGCTTCTTTTTGCCGGCATCCGGCGTATTCTTTTCCGGTTGTCCTCATTCTGCCGCATAGACTTTCATCTGACAATTCTTGCAATCGAAGGCCAAGCGGAAACGCCGCCCGTCCGATGCCACCAGGAAGTAAGGCTCGCGATAGGGCGAACGTCCTTTCTGATAATTGGGACACCACCCCAAGCTATAACGCAGGCAATGGCGGCAAAACATCAATGCGGCGCCCGCCACGGCTTCGGCTTCATAAGCAGGAGCTACGGATGAGACGCCATGCTCCAAGTAGAAACGGCGCGCCTCCTTGTTCATCACATTGCCCAAATAGGTGAGCGATGCAGCCGGGTAAGGAAGTTTGCCCGGCTTACGGACAGCCGCTTCGCGCCGGCAGTGGAGGCGGCGAACCGTCAAAAGCCTGTCGGTCACTTGCCTCCGCCAATCGGCCACCACCGATGCAGGCAAGAACCATTCGCCTGCCACGTCTATTTCCGCCTCCTCTTTTGCTTCGAAAGGCGTATTGCCCAGTTTGGCCAGTTGTGCGCGGATATTTCCAGCTTGGGGCGTGCGTGCCGCTTCTTTGGGGTAGGGGAAAGACAAGGCCGCCCGGCACCCGTCTTCGTCTTCTGCCGAAAGGGCAAAGCCGAAGCTCGTCTCCCACAAGCGCCAATGCAAGGAGATTTTCCGCTCGGCGGATTTGCGCGACAGGAGCTTTTCAAATTCTTGGTCGTAGTTGCGAAACAGGGGCGTGCGGGGTTTGATGCGGGGCGTCTCGCCGGCAGGATAAAGCCGGTTGTTCTCCACCCGGTTGACGCGGAAACCATGCAAGCGGCCTTGCTCGTCGAGGTAGCACACCCCGTCCCCGTTGTGGAAGGGCTTCACGCCCGCCACCGTCAGGCTTCCGTTGCGTTGCTCTTTCAGCGTGCCCATGGCTTCGCCCAACGATTTCGGGGTGTCGAACGATGCCACGTCTTCGCCTCGTCCGGAAAGGAAGTAGTGTGTGAATCCTCGGCTGAAACTCTTGTCCAACTGTGGGGTGAACGTATAGCGGCAACTTCCCGAAGACGAGCGCGTGTATTCCTTTCGGCGAGACAAGACCTCGTCGAGGCGAAGCCGGTAGGCGGCTGTGACGTTCTTCACATAGCTTACATCTTTTAGCCTCCCTTCTATCTTCAAGGAGGATACGCCGGCATCGAGCAACTGCTCCAACCGGTCGCTTTGGTTCAAGTCTTTCAACGAGAGCAAATGCTTGTCCCGCACAATGGTTTTCCCGTCGGCATCCACCAGCGTGAAGGGCAAGCGGCAGAATTGCGCGCATTCCCCCCGGTTGGCGCTGCGCCCGAAGCACGCTTGGCTGGCATAGCATTGCCCGCTGAAGCTGACGCACAAAGCGCCGTGTACAAACACTTCGAGCGGCGTCTGCGGGCAAGCCTCGTGGATGCGCCGGATTTCTGCCAACGACAACTCGCGCGCCAATACCACTTGGCGGAAACCTTCGTCGGCCAGGAAGCGCACCTTCTCCGGCGTGCGGTTGTCCATCTGCGTGCTGGCATGTAGGGCAATGGGGGGAAGGTCAAGGCGCAGAAGGGCCATGTCTTGCACAATCAGCGCGTCCACTCCGATGTCGTAGAGCGAGCGGACAAGGCGTTCCGTTTCCGCCAACTCCTCGTCCTTCAGTATCGTGTTCACCGTGACGTAGATGCGTGCGTTGTACGTATGCGCATATTCCACCAACGTAGTTATGTCTTCCAGCGAATTGCCGGCAGCTGCCCGCGCGCCAAAACGCGGGGCGCCGAGGTAGACGGCATCCGCCCCGTGGTCGATGGCGGCCAAGCCGCACTCTAAGTTCTTGGCGGGTGCGAGCAGTTCTATGGGGCGTGGCGTCATGCTATATCGTCGATGTTATAAGGGGTTTCTTGGTAGACAAAGTAATTCAGCCAGTTGGAGAAGAGCAGGTTGGCATGGGCGCGCCACGTCACCCGTACGCCCTTCTCCGGGTCGTCGTCCACATAATAATGGCACGGCATCTCGATGGGGAGTCCCTTGCCCAAGTCGCGCTTGTACTCTCCGTCAAGGGTCAAGGGCGAATACTCCGAATGTCCGGTCACGAAAAACTCGCGTCCGCCGCGTGCCATCACCATGTAGACGCCCGCCTCGTCCGATTCGGATAACAACGTCAGTGCCGGTACCCGCAGAATATCTTCGCGGCGCACTTCGGTGTGGCGGCTATGGGGAACATAGAATACGTCGTCAAATCCTCGGAAGATGGGGTGGAGGGGTTGTAACGTCCGGTGGGCGAAGATGCCGAACTTCTTCTGCGGCAAGGGATACTTGGGGATGCCATAGAAATGATACAATCCTGCTTGTGCCGCCCAGCAGATGTAGAGGGTGGAGGTGACGTGTGTCCGCGCCCAGTCGAAAATCTCCGTAATCTCGTCCCAATACGTCACTTGCTCGAAGTCCATTTGCTCCACCGGCGCGCCGGTCACAATCATTCCGTCGTACTTCTCTTGGCGCATCAGCTCGAAGTCGGTGTAGAATGCCCGCATATGCTCGATGGGCGTGTTCTTCGACGTATGGCTTTTGATTTTCATGAACGAGATTTCCACCTGCAACGGCGTGTTGGAGAGGAGGCGCACCAAGTCCGTCTCCGTCGTAATCTTCAAGGGCATGAGATTGAGGATAGCGATGCGCAAGGGGCGGATGTCCTGTCCCGTGGCGCGCGTCGTATCCATCACGAATATGTTTTCCTGCTTCAGCAACTCGATGGCTGGCAGTTTGTCTGGTAACTTTAATGGCATGTATCTATGGTTTCTGTTTCGGGGCGTAAAGATAGGGAAAAATATGCGAAGTTGGAAAAGGGCACGCATATTTTTCCCTTCTTGGGCGGGGAACCTTTTTAATCATTTGAAATACATCCGCAACAAGCACGGATTGGATTCTTCGTCCAATGCCTCCAACTTGGCATATTCTTCAGCAGGAAGGACTGATTTCAGCAAGCCGAAGTCCTTGTATGCCACAGTGGTAAGCAGATACTCGTCGTTCATAAACAAGGGAGAGACCGGAAACCCTTCCTTCACCTTGTCAAAAACCCAGGAATGTCCGTTGCGCTTGTCGTAAAAGACATTGGTGAAAAGCCACTGTTCATTCCGGACTTTCATCAATTGCACATAATAGTAACGGTCTGTCTGATACTGATTTTGCTGCACAAAGGCCAACCTGCCTTCAAACAAGAATTTGCCGGCCTTATCGTAGCCGTCATCCGGTCCCGATTCATCCGATTCTGCAATGATTTGCACCACCTGCGGGTCTATGCCTTTGTCGCCAAAATCCCATCGATAAACCTCGCGAAGCGTGTCTGCGGACAATTCATAAACGGATGGGTAACAAGCTGTGGAGAAATAAGCCTTCCCGTCATAACGGTAAAAAGGTTTAAATAGCATGAAGTTGAATTGGAAAGGTTGGTGCCAATAGCCTTTGACATATTGCCCCGCAGTATCGAACAACCTAATAGCCTCGCGATCTTTCTGCGTTAAAAACCAAAAAGCAAAATAGCCGTCTTGCGCCTGAACCAGCGATTGGCAGGCTCCCCCATCAGATAGCCATTGCTTGCGGAGATATTTCCCATCCAAGTCGTAAACAAACCAGATGCCGTTGCAATCCAACAGGCTGAATTCTTGCCTGCTTTCGTCCACAAAACCGTCTTCTATCTGATAATACTCGCCCGGTCCATTGCCCATACGACCAACCTGGCGGATAAAGTTTCCATCCTTGTCGAAGAGAAAGCAGGCAGGAATCTTCCTATCGACCACAAACAATTTATCCTTGTACGGCAGCACCCGCGTGAGACGCATCACCAGGCTGCTGTCGCTCTCCTCCAACGGCACCACCTCAATGCGCGAAAACAACTCGTCCACACCGGGAGAATCCGTCTCCAAATTGACTTTCAAAATCGGAACAGCCGGCGAAGTGGCCGAACGATTGCAGGCCTGCAACAAGATGCACAACACGGCGGCCATTGCCAAGCAAGGCGGGCACGCCCATACGGATTTTCTAAACAATCTCTTCATAACTACGAATCATTTTAAGTTTAAGTTTTAAGATGACGCGAAGTTACAGGACTGGCTCCGAAGCCGCAGGTGCATTTGAGGTGCATTTTCAAAGAAAGTTCCTGTGAGAGGCAGGTGCATTTATTGCACCTATGTGCTTAATAGGCAGATTTTCAGCAAGTTTTCTGTTTGCGTCTGTTTCTTCCCCATTTTGTCCTGAAGCATGGTTTGCCGCTTGCGGATAATGGTGCTCTTGTTCCGCTCCAACAGAATACCTATCTGCCGATCTTTGAATCCCAGCAAATACAGGAGGCACAAGAAGACGTCTTCGGCAGTCAGTTTCGGATAACGTTCCATCAAAGCCAACCGATAGCCCGGCCACAGCGCGTCCACTTCTTGGAAGAACGCCTGCATGTCGGCTGCGGTCCAATGGCTTTCATAATCGGCATACTGCTTGTAGTAGTCCAAGATGGCAAGTATACGGCTATAAACATTTGTCTGGCACATCCCTTGCCGGAGGACTTGCTGCTGCCACGCCGCTTGCCTGTCGTTCAATCGGGAATGCCGCCGCCGTAGCAGTGCGATGCCCGTTGCCACGACCATGCACAGCAAAGCGGCAATCCAAGCGTAAGTGGCCGCAGTCGGTCCGCTTGTTTCCCGCGCCCGTCGTGCATTGTCCAAAGCCGCCTCGCGGACGGCCAATGTTACTTCCGCCGGCTGTAGCTTGGCATCCAATTCAAACTGGCAACTGTTTTGCAAATCCTTCCAATGCAACGCTTGCTCATACTCCCCGTTATTTTCCGCCATGCGGGCCAAACAGAAATAAACATCCTTTTTGACGGCATAATCAGGCGTATCCAATGCCTTATGCAACCACACGGAAGCCGAATCATCCTGTCCCAAAGAGGCGTAAGTCTTTCCTAAGCCGGCGCAGGCCCTGGGCCAATTCCAACCATCTTGGGGGGAAGCCGCGCGTATATATTCTTTGGCCACCTTCAGGGCTTCGTCATATTGATGCGTATGATGATAGTAGGACGCCATGGTGCCATAGGCCAAGGAATAATTCGCATAGTCGTGCCGGCGCAGCACCATCTTATAGCCCTCCCTGATGAGCCGTTCCGCCTTGGGGTAATCCTTCTCGCGCCGGAAAGACAAAGCGTAGTCTCCTTGGCGCAGCAATGCTTCCGCCAAGCGCGTGCTGTCGCCCGTCTGCCGTGCCAGGCTTTCCAACTCCCGATACAAGGAATCCGCCTGTGCGTCCATCTTGTGCGTGCGGTAAATCCGTGCCAAGCAGTTGTATGCCTCCCCCAA
The DNA here is from genome assembly GCA_944322365.1 of uncultured Bacteroides sp. Lineage (GTDB taxonomy): Bacteria > Bacteroidota > Bacteroidia > Bacteroidales > Bacteroidaceae > Bacteroides. The sequence continues at coordinate 4,980 of CALUOW010000008.1, read as the reverse complement.
GAAACGGCTGTCGCCCACCTGGCGCAACAATGCCGTCGTCCGGTAGTAGGCGCTGAATGCCTGTCCGGGTTCACTTGCGCTTTGGTAATAGTGTCCCAGCAAGAGGCAGGCACGTGCCTGCAACCTGTCGTTTCCCTGCGTTTCATAGTAAGCGGCCAACTCCTTCAGCAGCGAGTCGTCCACCAGCTGGATGCCTTTGCTCCTTTTAAGGTGCGCCATCAACAAGGCATGATACATTTGTCCGTCCCGATTCTTCCACGCTTGGGGCGAGAGGGATTGCAGCAAATGCAACGTGCTGTCCGGTTGCACCTCTAACAGCGAGTCCGCCCGCGCCAATGCCGCGCGGGTGTGCACGTCGAGGCCGTCGGCACAAGCCGTGAGCAGCCAGCCAAGGAGAAGGCATAGATAGAAGGTGAATCTTTGCATGGTATGTATCGGATTATATGGGCGCAAAGATACGAAAAGCTCCTCAAACCGCCAACTGCTTACGCCCCATGGCTTCCGCTTCGTCCGCCTTATCCTGCCCTTTAATCGCCCGCGTGCGAGTTCGTGATGTAAATTATTCTTATTTTCTGGCCGGGTTTGTAGAGGAGTTATTGCCGGGACAGGACAAGTTCGGGACATGTTCGTTCCATCTTCGTTCCATGTTCGTTCCATGTTCGTCTCCTTAGGAACGAAGAAAAAACGAACTTGGAGCGAACTTGTCTCGCTTGTTTTGTACACAACTTTTATCTCTCGCGCATTTTTCGGCCGAGATCCATACGAAATAAGAGGCAAATGCCTACCTTTGCGCCGCAAAAACAGGAATCAGATGCTTCGAACCCCTGCCGAATGGCGCAACAAACTGAAAACCCGATATGACGACCGCGAGGCGGCCGCCTTGGCGCGTGCGGTCTGTTGCGAAATGTTGGGGCAGGGCATAGCCGGCTATGTGCTGAACGAGCCGTTGCCTCAGGACGAGGCGGCGCGGCAGAGGGCGGAGGACATCGAGAACCGCCTGCTGCGCTACGAACCCTTGCAATACATCCAAGGCAAGGCGCGCTTCCTGGGACGCGATTTCCATGTGGAGCCGGGGGTGCTGGTGCCCCGGCCGGAAACGGAAGAACTGGTGGAGCGGATGCTGGCGGAAATGCCTGCGGGCGGTCGCATATTGGATGTGGGCACGGGCAGCGGTTGCATAGCTGTGACGTTGGCTTTGGAAGTGCCCGGAGCGCGGGTGGAGGCGTGGGACGTCTCGCCGGAAGCCTTGTCCGTGGCGCGCCGCAACAGCCGGACGCTGGGGGCGGAGGTGGACTTCGCGCTGCGGGATGCCTTGGCGCAAGAGCCGGACGGGGCAGGCCGTTGGGACGTCATTGTCAGCAATCCGCCGTATGTGACCGAATCCGAACGTGCGGAGATGGAGCCTAACGTGCTGCGCTACGAGCCTGCGGGAGCGCTCTTCGTGCCGGACGAAGACCCTTTGCGTTTCTACCGATGCATCGGGCAGCTGGGAAGGCATTGCCTGACGCCCGGCGGGAGGATTTACTTCGAGGCAAACCGAACTTTTGTGCAAGACACCGCGAAACTTTTGCAGGCACAAGGTTTTGACGAGGTACGCACGGGGCGGGACTTGAGCGGGAACGACCGCTTTGTGATGGCCCGCCAACCCATGTTACGTTAATTACATCCTACAATATGACCGAATTGAACGAAAACGAAGAATTGAAGCGAATGGAGGCTTATTGCGCTTCCGCCGAACATTGCCGCGCAGAGGTGACCGAGAAGTTGGTGCGTCGGGGCGTGCCCTACGCCATGGCCGACCGCATCGCGGACCGTTTGGAGCAAGAGCATTTTATCGATGAGGCCCGCTATAGCCGCGCTTTTATCCACGACAAGTTGCGCCTGGCCAAGTGGGGACGGCTGAAGATAGACATGGCCTTGCGGCAGAAGAAGGTGGACCCCTACGTTTACCGCCCGATGCTCAACGAGATAGACCCCGAAGAGTATCACAACATCTTGCAGGCGCTGCTGGAAGCCAAGCGCAAGAGCATCCGCGCCGCGAGCGACTACGAACGCAATGGCAAGCTGATGCGTTTTGCCCTGAGCCGTGGATTCGCGGCCGACGAAATCCGGCGTTGCATCAACTTTGAAGACGAGGTGGAAGTGGAAGAAGAAATGAATTGAAGGACAAAATAAGCCTATTTGTGAAAAAATATACCGTTTCTTTCTTTTAATTCCATTCAGTTTGCTTACATTTGCACTTGATTAATCTCTAAATACTGGTTAGCTATGAAGACTTTAGAAAGATTGTTCGCTGAAAAGCTATTGAAGATCAAAGCCATTAAGATTCAACCCGCCAACCCGTTCACGTGGGCGTCCGGGTGGAAATCGCCTTTTTATTGCGACAACCGCAAGACGTTGTCCTATCCCTCCTTGCGCAGCTTTGTGAAGACGGAAATCACGCGCCTGATTCTGGAGCGTTTCGGACAAGTCGATGCCATTGCCGGCGTGGCCACGGGTGCCATCCCGCAAGGCGCTTTGGTGGCCGACGCGCTGAATCTCCCCTTCGTCTATGTGCGCTCTACGCCGAAAGACCATGGCTTGGAGAACCTGATTGAAGGCGAACTGCGGCCGGGCATGAAGGTCGTGGTGGTGGAAGATCTGATTTCGACGGGCGGCAGCAGCCTGAAGGCGGTGGATGCCATCCGGCGAGACGGATGCGAGGTCATCGGCATGGTGGCCGCTTACACGTATGGGTTCCCCGTGGCCGAAAAGGCTTTCAAGGATGCCAAGGTGACGCTGGTGACCCTCACTAATTATGAAGCGGTGATGGATGTGGCCCTCCGCACCGGATACATTGAAGAACAAGATATTGAAACGCTGAACGAGTGGCGGAAAGATCCGGCCCACTGGGATGCAGCCAAATAAAGAACTGCCCTATGACTACATTTGAAAGCAACGTAAAGCAAGTACAGGCTCCGCAGGGAATCGTGTACGCCAAGTTGTCCGACTTAAGCAACCTGGCCAGAGTGAAAGACCGTCTTCCGGAACATAAGGTGAAGAACATGACGTTTGATACGGACACGCTGAGTATGCAGGCGCCGCCCATCGGCACCATCACGCTGAAGATTGTGGCCCGCGAGCCGGAACATTGCATCACGTTCGGCACGACTTCTTCGCCTCTGCCCTTCGACCTGCAGATTCACATCACGCCGGTGTCGGAAGCTGCGTGCCAGTTGAAGTTGGCCATCAACATGGAGGTGAATCCCTTCATCAAGAACATGATACAGCGTCCCTTGCAGGACGGGTTGGAGAAAATGGCTGATTTATTGGCTATGATTCCCTACACGGAGAACGATTAACCTATTGGCATCTTATTCTTTTCGACGTGGCACTGAAACTTTGGGAGAAATCCGTACAAATCAATAAAGACATCGAGCGCTTCACCGTGGGGCGCGACCGCGAAATGGACCTCTATCTGGCCAAGTACGATGTGCTTGGCTCGATGGCTCATATCACCATGCTGGAAAGCATCGGCTTGCTGAGCGCCGGAGAGTTGCAGCAACTCTTGACGGAGATGAAAGACATCTACGCGATGGCCGAGCGGGGCGAATTCGTGATAGAGGAGGGCGTGGAGGACGTGCATTCGCAGGTGGAGCTGATGCTGACGCGCAGGTTGGGCGATGTGGGCAAAAAGATACATAGCGGGCGCTCGCGCAACGACCAAGTGTTGCTGGATCTCAAGCTCTTCACCCGCGCGCAGCTCAAGGAGATTGCCGAGGCGACGGAGCTGTTGTTCGGCGTGTTGATGCAGCAGAGCGAGCGATATAAGGAGGTGTTGATGCCGGGTTATACGCACTTGCAGGTGGCGATGCCTTCGTCGTTCGGCCTTTGGTTTGGGGCGTATGCGGAGAGCTTGGTGGATGATATGCTGTTTTTGCAAGCGGCGTTCAAGATGTGCAACCGCAATCCGCTGGGTTCGGCCGCAGGCTATGGCTCTTCGTTTCCGCTGAATCGCACGATGACCACGGATTTGTTGGGCTTCGACTCGATGAATTACAACGTGGTGTACGCGCAGATGGGGCGTGGCAAGATGGAGCGGAATGTGGCTTTTGCCCTTGCCTCCATTGCGGGCACGCTGTCCAAGCTGGCTTTCGACGCTTGCTTGTTCAATAGCCAGAACTTCGGCTTCGTGAAGTTGCCGGACGATTGCACCACAGGCTCCAGCATCATGCCGCACAAGAAGAATCCCGATGTCTTCGAGTTGACGCGCGCCAAGTGCAACAAACTCCAAGCCTTGCCGCAGCAGATCATGATGATTGCCAACAACTTGCCTTCGGGATATTTCCGCGACTTGCAAATCATCAAAGAAGTCTTCTTGCCCGCTTTCCAGGAACTGAAGGATTGCTTGCAGATGGCTACCTATATCATGCACGAAATCAAAGTGAACGAGCATATCTTGGAGGATAAGCGCTATGACTTGATGTTCAGCGTGGAAGAAGTGAACCGCTTGGCACGCGAAGGGATGCCTTTCCGCGATGCTTACAAAAAAGTCGGTTTGGAGATAGAAGCCGGAGACTTTGTGCCCGTCAAGGAAGTGCATCACACGCATGAGGGCAGCATTGGCAACCTTTGCAACGACCGCATTGCCGATTTGATGCATCGCGTAGTCGAAGGCTTCGATTTTGCACGGATGGAGCAAGCGGAGAAGACTTTGTTGGGGCGTTGATAAAACAGGTTGTATGGGGCGAAGACGTAAGTTTTTCCTTAAAAAGTTGCGTGGCAACCGGAAACTTCCTATCTTTGCAGCCGTTCTGCGAAAAGCAATGCGGCAATAGCTCAGTTGGTAGAGCACGACCTTGCCAAGGTCGGGGTCGCGAGTTCGAGTCTCGTTTGCCGCTCTTTCCATAAGGCTGCCCGGATGGTGGAATGGTAGACACGAAGGACTTAAAATCCTTTGGCCAGTGATGGCTGTGCGGGTTCAAGTCCCGCTTCGGGTAC
>CALUOW010000007.1 GCA_944322365.1 uncultured Bacteroides sp. | reverse complement strand
TCTTCGTTAGCTCAGTCGGTTAGAGCATCTGACTGTTAATCAGAGGGTCCTTGGTTCAAGTCCAAGACGAAGAGCATCAAGAGGAACGCAAGACACGTTCCTCTTTTTTTGTGACTCATCCGACCGCCACGGCCAACGTCAGCACGCTGACCCGCAATCCCTCCACCCCCGCCAACGCATCGGCACAGGCAGTCACCGTGGCGCCCGTCGTCAGCACGTCGTCTATCAGCAACACATGCCGCCCTACAAATGCCCCGGACTGGCGCAAGGCGAAAATACCCGCCACGTTTTCCTGCCGATCCATCGCCGACTTATGCGTCTGTGTTTCCGTGTCTTTGGTCCGAACCAATGAAGCCACGTCTACAGGAAGCCCGGTAATAGCCGAGACACCCCGCGCGATGCACTCGCTTTGGTTGTATCCGCGATGCTGCTCCTTGCGAGGATGCAGCGGCACGGGCACTATCACGTCCACCCCGTCGAAGAAGCCCGACGGCGCCAACTCGGCTGCCATCATCCGCCCCATGGCTTCGCCGTAATCTTTCCGTCCGCCATACTTCAGCAGATGCAGCACATGCCGGTAGTCGCCACCCTTGCTATAAAACATGTAAGCCGACGCGCGCACCAGCGGCATTCTTCCCCACAGCGCACGCTCCACGGGATTGTCCGCCAACCGATGATAATCCGTGCGAGGCAATCCCATGTTGCACTTCAAGCAGATGACTTCCTCGTCCTCGCACAACCCGTCGCCGCACACGGCGCAATGACGCGGCATGAACAGGCGCAGCAAAGAGAGCAGCCATATCTTACACACGTTATACATTATTATATATAAAAGAATCAATGAGCATACCAAAGATAGGGTTCATGCCGGATAAACAGCACACATATCGTCCGCCAACCAGCACCGGCGCATGTATCAAAAGCCTTGTCTTGAGCTCACGTTAAATACAGAATCCCCCGCTTGCGACAAAATCAGGGAAAAGGAATAAGGGCGGCACGTCTGCACAGAAAGAAGAAGAGAAGCCCCACCTTCATCCTATCACTTATGTTGCTTCGCTTCGTTCTCCACGTAGGATTGAATGTGCCTCATGCGCTTTTCTTCCAAAATTTCGTCCACAGCGATAAGGATGCCGGTTTCTTCGACATTGCCAAACTCAGTATTGATGGCCGTGCCGAACATGCGCATCGTGGGGCTGAGACTCATATAGGCGTTCACCAGCGGCGGGATGTTGTAGCCCAGGCGGCGTACTTCGGCGTTCAGGATCTTGTAGTTCTCCTTGAAGGTATCTTTGCAGAAAAGGGCGGCCAATTCCTGTTCGTCGGTTTCGATTTGCAAAGGCTGTATCGGAGTTACCAGTTTTTCCTTGTCGCCAAAGTGCTTGCGCAGGAAGTAGAGTATCATGTCGCGCCCACGGCGGGAGTAGTTGGGATACATGGTGACTTTGCCGAAAAAATAGCGCACGTTGGGCATGACCACCGTCAGCGCGCCCAACCCGTCCCAAAGGTTGTCCAAGGCAAAGAGTCCCTTGCTATCCATGCGGGTGGATTGGTATTCGAGGGTGACAAACGAGCGTGCCAACTCGATGGTGGTAGGCAGGTAGTCGCGGAGGAAACGATCCGAAAAGTGGAACATGTGCGCCGTGGCCAGCAACGGCTGTCCTTGCGCGTCGAAGCGGACATCGGTGCCCAAGATGTAACGGTATCCGCCCAAGATTTCCTCGGCCTCCGGATTCCAGACGATAAGCTGCTTGTAGGGATGCTCCATGACGTCGAACTCGTCGATGTCCACCGCCTTGCCCGTGCCTCCGCCGGCAGCACGGAAAGCTATTTCGCGCAGGCGTCCAATCTCCTGCATCGTATGAGGCGAATCGTGGGCCGTCACGATATATATTTGGTTATGGCTGCGGTTGGTCATGCGCAGGCGTTTGTCCTCGGTCAGTTCCGCCTTCAGCAGTTCCTTGCTTACCGGTGCGATGATTTCTTCCATATTCATTTCAAATTATACACAATGTCCTTAACGTATTGCGCCCATTGGAGAGGCGTCCGGCTCTTGTCGAACGTCTGCCAGGGAATGGGCTTCCCTATGGTGATGGTAAATGTCTTATGGCGGTTCTTCAGCATCTCGTCTGCCAGGTAGAGCATGGCGATGTTGAACTTGATACCCAGCACCTTGCAGGCATTGGCCAGGTTGTAGAAGAAGTCGGAGTTGCGCCCGTCGAAGTGGATGGGCACCACGTCGCGCCCATGCTGCACGCTCTTGACGATGAAAGCCTTCTTCCACTCCAAGTCGCGGATGGCTCCATGCTGGCGGCGCGAACAAAGGCCGGCGGGAAACATGAGCAACTGGTTGTCCGACGCGAATCCTGCTTCCACCAAGCGGGGAAAGTCCTTGGCCTGCTTGCCCGTCTTGTTGATGGGGATGCACAGCGGCGCCAAGCCGTGGAGGTTCATCAGGAGGTCATTGACCATGTATTTGATTTTCCCGTCGTAGAAAGTGCCCAGCACATAGCCCAGCGCCAAGCCGTCCTGCCCGCCCAACGGATGATTGGACACGAAGGTATATAACCCTTCCTTGGGCAAGTTCTCACGCCCCTTCACCACCAGTTTGGCATCCAGGAAGTCCAGGCTGGCTTTCAAGAAGTCCACCCCCACCTTATCCTGCGCGCCGCGCAAGAAGCCGTTCAGTTCGTCCTGATGGACGATGCGCTTCAGGTAGGAGACGACGAAACGGGGGATATACCGGGCCTGCCTGGGGGCTTTCTCCCGCAACACCTTGTCTATGTCTATCAGAAATAAAGAGTCGTCAGCCATTCTTCTTTTCTTGAATTAACTGCGCAAAATTAACGCATCTTTTTAATTTATTGCAAGGATTCGACGGAAAACTGCGCCCGGAATCTGTCAAAAAACGCAGTTCGCCTGCCAACTGTCTATTTTTCACCGCCAAATTGCGCAAAATCAGGCAGAATGTGCAAGAAAACACGCGCTGCTTCCCCACCTCGGACAGGCTGAAATCTCTCCAAAAAACAGGCGAAAACAGTCTTTTAACAGTTTTCCCCCTAAAGATTACCAGAAATCAGTCCCCCTTTCAGCGAAAAAAGCCGTAAACTTGCAGAGAAAAATCAAAGAACCGCCAACGGCCACCCGCAAGGGAGCCGGCCTGAACCGATTAAACATTGAACATTATGAACAGTGCAACATTTACAAAAGAACTGGTAGGCGCGCAAGAAGAACTTTTGCGCTTTGCCTACAAACTGACCGCCGACCACGAAGACGCCAACGACCTGCTGCAGGAGACTTCGCTCAAGGCGCTGGACAACGAAGACAAGTACGAGCCGAAAACCAACTTCAAAGGTTGGATCTACACCATCATGCGCAATATCTTCATCAACAACTACCGCCGCATCGTGCGCGAACAAACCTACGTGGATACCACCGAAAACCAGTACCACCTGAACGGGCCGGGCGACCAAGGATTCGAGAGCACGGAAAGTGCCTACGACCTGAAGGAAATGCACCGCGTAGTCAATGCCTTGCCAAAAGAATACCGCATCCCCTTCTCGATGCACGTGGCAGGCTTCAAGTATCGCGAAATAGCCGAGAAGTTGGACCTCCCGCTGGGCACGGTGAAGAGCCGCATCTTCTTCACCCGCCAACGGCTGCAACAACTGTTGAAGGACTTCCGTTGACCGGACAAGACACGGGAGGAGAGCGCTTCGCACGCTCTCCTCTGTTTCTTTTCAGCGATTCCTCATTCTTTCGTTTCCGGCTTCTCAATGCCTTCTGACGTGGCGCGCTCTGCCATGCGTTCGATGCGTGCGTCCAGGTCGGGGTGCGTAGAGAAGAGTTGGTTCAGCTTGTCGGTCTTCTGTTCGCCCTGCAACTCTTTCAGCCGCTGGAAGGACATCGCCATCGCCCACGGATTCTTGCCCGCCTTTTTCAGGAATTCATATCCATAGTCGTCGGCATCACGCTCCTGCTTCTGCGAATAACGGGCATTGACCAACGCCTCGCCCAAGTCGCCCAATTGCGAATCGGTCAGCGCCGCCGCTTTTCCGCCCTTCGACGACACGCCATCTTTCAGCGCCGAAGTCAGTAGCGCCGTGCGGAAACTTTTTTTCGAATCGCGATGCGCCACATGCCCCACCTCGTGGCCGATAACGCCCAGCAACTCCTCGTCCGTCATAATGTCCATCAGCGATGAAAACACGCGCACGCTGCCATCGGCGCAAGCAAAAGCGTTCACGTCCGTCACGTAGTAAACCTTAAAGTTCAGGGGAATGCCGTCCGCATCGCTCAGGCCTTCGGTCAGTTTGTTCAAGCGGAGGGTATAGGGACTGTCGTCGGCGCAAACCGGATTGTTGGCATCCATCCAATCGATATACTCCTTCACATACTCGGTCATCTGTTCGTCGGTCAACGTCACTGCCTTGGCAGCCTTGGTTACGCCGCTCACAGCCTTTTTCAAATTAAACTGGGCCATGACGGGCATCGCCATCAGCCCCAACAGCAGCACAAGAGCCGTTTTGCAGAATGTTTTCTTCATACTTACACTGTTTTTTCAGGTTTTATGGTCACGAGGGCAAAATTACGATTTATTCTGGAAAAAACAAGCAGGCTGCGGCGGGAAAATGCAAGAGCCCCACGCAAATCTTTGCCCGACACACCCGATGCGCCAATCCTGCGCCCACCCGCCGCCTGTCACCGCCAACCGGGCGATAGATAAGCAGCGAGCAGGCGATAGATGAGCAGCAAGCGGACGATAGATGGCCCGGAAGCGGGCGATAGATGGCCGCCGCCCGCCCGGTCCGCAAGCCCGCTGCAAGAGCCGCAATCCCCCACCAGGAAAGGCTTTCAGGAGCATCTTCATTATCAAACGGATAAGCAATAAACAGGGTGTTGAAAACTTCTTCGAAAGTTTTTCCCGCAAAAATAGTGGGGAATTGTGGGGAAATGTGTACTTTTACCCCCGCTTATTATAATAAAGTAACGCGAAAGGCTAAATGATACGTTTTTTGGGTAACATAGAAGCGAAGACGGACGCTAAAGGGAGGGTATTCATCCCTGCTACGTTTCGGAAGCAACTGCAAGCTGCCTCCGAAGAAAGCCTTGTGTTGCGCAAAGACGTGTTTCAAGACTGCTTGGTGCTGTATCCGGAAAGCGTCTGGTTCAAGACACAAAACGAACTGCGCCGACGACTGAACAAATGGAATGCACGGCAGCAAGCCGTCTTCCGCCAGTTTGTCAGTGACGCCGAGGTGGTAACACCCGACGGCAACGGACGCATCCTCATCCCGAAGCGTTATCTGCAAATGGCAGGCATCGGGAGCGAAGTGCGCTTCATCGGTATGGACAACACCATCGAAATTTGGGCCAAGGAGCGCGCCGAAGTCCCCTTCATGGAGTCGGAAACCTTTGGCCAAGCCTTGCAAGAAGCGTTGGGCAACGAATTGTGGGAAGAAAACGAAGATTAGATACATGACTGAAGAAATACGGACATATCACATACCGGCGCTGCTGATACCCAGCGTGGACGGGCTGCACATCCGGCCGGACGGCATCTACGTGGACGTCACCATGGGCGGAGGCGGACACTCGCGCGAGATACTCTCCCGCCTGGGTCCCGACGGACGCCTGCTGGGTTTCGACCAAGACGAGGACGCCGAACGCAACATCCCGGACAACCCGCGCTTCACCTTTGTACGCAGCAACTTCCGCTACCTGCACAACTTCCTTCGATATTACGGTGTGGAAACCATAGACGGGTTGCTGGCCGACTTGGGCGTATCGTCCCACCACTTCGACGACAGCGATCGGGGCTTCTCCTTCCGCTTCGACGGCGCGCTGGACATGCGCATGAACAAACGGGCGGGGCGCACGGCGGCCGACATCGTGAACACGTATGATGAAGAACGGCTGGCCGACGTGTTCTACCTCTACGGCGAGCTGAAAAACAGCCGCCGGCTGGCAACCGCCTTGACGCAGGCACGTGCCCGGCAGGCAGTGACGACCATCGGCCAATTCCTGGACATCGTGAAGCCTTTCTTCGGGCGGGAACGCGAGAAAAAGGACTTGGCGCGCGTCTTCCAAGCCCTGCGCATCGAAGTGAACCAAGAAATGGACGCCTTGAAGGAAATGCTCCGTGCAGCCACCGATGCCCTGCGACCCGGAGGCCGCCTGGCTGTCATTACTTACCACTCGCTGGAAGACAGAATGGTCAAAAATCTGATGAAGACCGGCAACGTGGAAGGCAAGGTAGAAAAAGACTTCTTTGGCAACGTGCAAACGCCCTTCCGATTGGTCAACAGCAAGGTAATCGTGCCGGACGAAGACGAGGTGACACATAACCCCCGCGCACGTAGCGCCAAGCTGCGAATAGCCGAAAAGAAAGAAACCACGCAACCCGACAAGAACCACTAAACAACCCTGCATATGGAAACTGAAAAAAAACAATATAAACGCCGCGCCAGCCACACTACGTGGAAAAGCCTCATCGGAGGCGACATCCTGGCCACTGAATTCTTCCGCCGGCAAGCCAAATTGCTGGTGCTGCTCATGGTGCTCGTGCTGTTCTACATCAGCAACCGCTACGAATGCCAACAACAGATGATCCGAATAGAAGACTTGAAGGAACAACTGACAGACATCAAATACGACGCCCTGACACGTAACTCCGAACTGATGGAGCGCAGCCGCCAGTCGCGCATCGAAGAATATGTCAACAGCCGCGAAAGCGACTTGCAAACGGCCACTACGCCGCCCTACCTGATAAGAAACTAACCAAGAAGAAAAGAAAGGAGCATGGAATTATGGCCGTAAATGGAAAAGACATCATCAACCGCTACTTCTTCATCGTGGTAGTATTGTCGCTGCTGGGCGTGTTTGTCATCGTCAAAGCAGGGGTTATTATGTTTGCCGAACGCCCCTACTGGCAGGAAGTGGCCGACCGCTTCGTGCGCGAAAACGTGACCATCCGCCCCAATCGTGGCAACATACTCTCGTCCGACGGCAAACTGATGGCTAGTTCGCTGCCCGAATACCGCATCTACATGGACTTCATGTCCGGCGAACGGGACGAGAAACGCCGCCTTAAGGACCAACAACGCCGCGACGAAGCACTGAAAGACAGCCTGGACAGCATCTGCAACGGCTTGCACCGCATCTTCCCAGACAAGAGCGTGGCCTACTTCAAGCGCCACCTGAAGCAGGGCCGGAAGAAGAAGAGCCGCCATTACCTGATTTACCCCAACCGCATCTCCTATATCCAATATAAAGAGGTGAAACGACTGCCCATCTTCCGCCAAAGCATCTACTCGGGCGGTTTCCACGCGCAGATATACAACCAGCGCAAGAAACCTTTCGGATCGCTGGCTTCGCAAACGTTGGGTCGCCTCTACGCAGATACCGCCCTAGGCGCGCGCAACGGCATCGAACTGGCATTCGATTCGGTGTTGCGCGGGCGCAACGGTATCACTCATCGCCAAAAGGTGATGGACCGCTACTTGGACATTGTGGACATCCCCGCGCAAGACGGATGCGATGTCGTTTCGACTATTGATGTCGGCATGCAAGACATCTGCGAAAAGGCACTGCGCGACAAGTTGATAGAAATCAATGCTTACGTAGGCGTGGCCGTGCTGATGGAGGTAGCCACGGGCGAGGTGAAAGCCATCGTGAACCTGACCAAGGCCAACGACGGAAACTACTACGAGATGAACAGCAACGCCATCAGCGACTTGCTGGAGCCGGGGTCTACCTTCAAAACCGCCTCCATCATGGTGGCGTTGGAGGATGGAAAAATCACGCCGCACACCATGGTGGACACGGGCAATGGTGTGATGAACATGTATGGCAGCAAGATGCGCGACCACAACTGGTATAAAGGCGGCTACGGCAAGATTGACGTGACCCGCATCCTCGAAGTCTCGTCCAATGTCGGCGTGTCCTACCTCATCGACAAATACTACCGCGACGACCCGCAGAAGTTTGTGGACGGCCTGAAGCGCATGAGCCTCGACCAGCCTCTGCACTTGCAGATACAAGGCGAAGGGAAGCCCAACCTGAAAGGCCCTGACGAACGCTACTTCGCCAAGACCACCCTGCCTTGGATGAGCATCGGCTACGAATCGCAGTTGCCGCCGATGAATATACTGACCTTTTACAACGCCATAGCCAACAATGGTGTCATGGTGCGGCCCAAACTGGTGAAAGCGCTGATGAGGGACGGCAATGTGATAAAAGAATATCCGACGGAGATCATCAATCCGAAAATTTGCTCGGATACTACCTTGGCGCAAATCCGTACTATCCTGCACAGCGTGGTGAAGAACGGATTGGCCAAGCCTGCCGGCAACGATCAGTTTGCCGTATCGGGCAAGACCGGCACAGCGCAAATCTCCAAAGGGAAAGCAGGCTATAAGTCCGGACGGACAGACTATCTAGTCAGCTTCTGCGGATACTTCCCCTCCGAAGCTCCTAAGTATAGCTGCATCGTTTCCATTCAAAAGCCAGGTTTGCCGGCATCGGGCGGCCTGATGGCAGGCAGCGTATTCGGCAACATCGCCCGGCGGGTGTACGCGCAGGACTTGCGTTTCGACCTGCGCAGCGCGATAGACAGTACGTCCAATCCCATACCGACCGTCAAAGCCGGGGAACTGCAAGAGGCCCTGACCGTATTGACCGACTTGGATGTACCTACCGAAGAAGCCCTTGCCGACAACAGGACTGACATCTGGGGCATCTCGAAAGCCGACTCAGCCGCCGTACAACTGGTAGAACGGGAACTAAAAGCGGGCCTCGTGCCCAACGTAGTGGGAATGGGCGCTAAAGACGCTGTCTACCTGCTGGAGAAGGAGGGTCTGAAAGTACGCCTCAGCGGCATAGGCCGCGTCAGAAAGCAGTCGCTCTCACCCGGTAGCCGCTTGGTACGGGGACACACCATTGCCCTGACCCTGAAATAAGACTAACGAATCATCTGAATAACGACTTATACATTATATATATAATGAAACTGATTGAATTGTTTAAAACAGGAACGCCGGACGAAATCATCGGCAACCGCGACACCGAAATCACAGGCGTGGATATCGACTCGCGCCAAGTGGAGCCAGGCCACCTCTTCGTGGCCGTTCGCGGCACGCAGACCGACGGTCACCAATACATCGACGCTGCCATACAGAAAGGCGCCGCCGCTATCGTGTGCGAAGAACTGCCCAAGGACTTGCAGCCGGGTGTGACCTACGCGGTGGTGAAGGACAGCGAAGAAGCCACGGGCCGTATAGCCACGCTGTTCTACGGCGATCCGACGGCCCGCATGGAGCTAGTGGGCGTGACAGGCACCAATGGCAAAACCACCACGGCCACGCTGCTCTACCGCCTGTTCCGCTACTTCGGCTACAAGGTAGGATTGATTTCCACCGTCTGCAACTACATCGACGACGAGCCTGTACCCACCGAACATACCACTCCCGACCCCATCACGCTCAACCGCCTGTTGGGCCGTATGGCCGACGCGGGTTGCCAATACGCCTTCATGGAAGTCAGTTCGCACGCCATCGCGCAAAAACGCATCAGCGGCCTGCGCTTCGCCGGAGGCATCTTCACCAACTTGACGCGCGACCACTTGGACTATCACAAAACGGTGCAGAACTACCTGCGCGCCAAAAAGAAATTCTTCGACGACATGCCCGCCAATGCTTTCAGTCTGGTCAACTTGGACGACAAAAACGGCATGGTGATGGTGCAAAACACGCGCTCGCACGTCCACACTTACTCCCTGCGTAGCCTCTGCGACTTCAAAGGACGCGTGCTGGAGAGCCACTTCGAAGGCATGTTGCTGGACTTTAACGGGCACGAACTGGCCGTACATTTCATCGGCCGTTTCAATGCCTACAACCTGCTGGCCGTGTTCGGCGCCGCTGTCCTGCTGGGGCAGAAGGTGGAAGAGGTACTTATCGGCCTGAGCACGCTGCATCCCGTGGCAGGACGCTTCGAATCCATCCGTTCGCCCAAGGGGTTCACAGCCATCGTGGACTACGCCCACACGCCGGACGCGCTAGTGAATGTGCTGAATGCCATCCACGGCGTGCTGGAGGGGCGCGGGCACGTCATCACCGTGGTGGGAGCCGGAGGCAACCGCGACAAAGGCAAACGCCCGATGATGGCCAAAGAAGCCGCCCGCCTGAGCGACCGCCTCGTCATCACCAGTGATAATCCCCGCTTCGAAGAGCCACAAGACATCATCAACGACATGTTGGCCG
Source organism: uncultured Bacteroides sp. (assembly GCA_944322365.1). Lineage (GTDB taxonomy): Bacteria > Bacteroidota > Bacteroidia > Bacteroidales > Bacteroidaceae > Bacteroides. Next base: position 24,704 of record CALUOW010000007.1, on the reverse strand, counting down.
GGTTGAACGCCGAAGATATGCAGAAGACACTCGCCATCACGGATCGCCGCGAAGCCATCCGCGCCGCCTGCATGTTGGCGCAGCGGGGAGACGTTGTCCTCGTAGCAGGCAAAGGCCACGAAGACTACCAAGAGGTAAAAGGCGTGAAGCACCACTTCGACGACAAAGAAGAGATTTTATCAATGATTAATGCCAAATGATGAATGGTTAATCCATCGCAAACCGCCAACCGTTATCGTTAATCATTAATCATTCACTATTAACCATTACAAAGAGATGCTATACTACCTATTCAATTGGCTCGACCAATACGACATACCCGGCGCAGGCATGTTTGCCTACACGTCGTTCCGCTCGCTGATGGCCGTCATCTTGGCGTTGCTCATCTCCAGCATTTGGGGCGACCGCTTCATCCGACTGCTGAAGCGCAAGCAAATCACCGAGACGCAGCGCGATGCCCGCATCGATCCTTTCGGGGTGAACAAAGTAGGCGTGCCGTCCATGGGAGGCATCATCATCATCGTAGCCATCTTGATTCCCTGCCTGCTGTTGGGCAGACTAGGCAACATCTACATGATGCTGATGCTCATCACCACCGTCTGGCTGGGAACGCTGGGCTTTGCCGACGACTACATCAAAATATTCAAGAAAGACAAAGAAGGGCTGCACGGCAAGTTCAAGATCATCGGCCAAGTGGGCTTGGGCCTTATCGTCGGCTTGACGCTCTACCTCAGCCCGCAAGTAGTCATCCGCGAAAACATTGAGGTGGAGCAGCCGGACGGCAAAGTCGAGGTGGTGCACGCCGCCAAAGAAATCAAGGCCACGCAAACCACCATCCCCTTCTTCAAGAGCAACAACTTGGATTATGCCGATCTGGTGGGCTTCCTCGGCGAACACGCACAGGCCGTCGGATGGGTGCTGTTTGTCTTTATCACCATCTTCGTCGTCACAGCCGTCAGCAACGGCGCCAACCTAAATGACGGCATGGACGGCATGGCAGCAGGCAATTCGGCCATCATCGGCCTGACGCTCGGCATCCTGGCCTACGTCAGCAGCCACATCGAATTTGCAGGCTACCTGAACATCATGTTCATACCCGGCTCGGAAGAACTGGTTATCTTCATCTGCGCCTTCATCGGCGCGCTGATAGGTTTCTTGTGGTACAACGCCTATCCCGCGCAAGTGTTCATGGGCGATACGGGCAGCCTGACCATCGGCGGAATCATCGCCGTCTTTGCCATTATCATCCACAAGGAACTGCTTATACCCATCCTGTGCGGCGTGTTCTTGGTGGAGAACCTCTCGGTCATCCTCCAACGGGTGTATTACAAGGCAGGCAAGCGGCACGGACGAAAACAACGCCTCTTCAAGCGCACGCCCATCCACGACCACTTCCGCACATCGTTGTCGCAGGTAGAACCGGGATGCAGCGTGGTATTCAGCAAGCCGGATCAGTTGTTCCACGAATCCAAGATAACCGTCCGTTTCTGGATTGTGACCATCGTATTGGCGGCGATAACCATCATCACGCTGAAGATTCGATGAACGAAACAGCCGCCACCGGGCCTTCTATCGCTCGCACGCGGCGCATAGATAAGCAGCAAGCGGGACATCAATCGCCAGGAAACGGGCGATAGATGAGCCGCCGGCAAAAGATTAACAAAGAAAAAAGACTGAATTATAGAAGAATCGAAAATGAATATGGAAAAAACAACGGAAACGGCCGACGGGCGGAAACGCCGCCTTGTCGTGCTGGGCGCGGGCGAAAGCGGCGCAGGAGCCGCCGTGCTGGCGAAGGTGAAGGGCTTGGACACCTTCGTGTCTGACCAAGGACGCATCAAAGACAAATACAAAACGCTGCTGGACCAATATGGCATCCCTTGGGAAGAAGGGCAGCACACGGAAGAGAAAATCCTGAATGCCGACGAGGTGGTAAAAAGCCCCGGCATCCCCAACGACGCGCCCCTGGTCCTGAAGCTGAAGGAACAGGGCACGCCCATCATCTCCGAAATAGAATTTGCGGGCCGCTATACGGACGCCAAAATGATTTGCGTCACCGGCTCCAACGGCAAGACCACGACCACCTCGCTCATCTACCACATCTTCAAGAGCGCAGGGATGAACGTCGGCTTGGCTGGCAACATCGGACAAAGTCTGGCCTTACAGGTAGCCACATGTCGGTATGACTACTACGTCATCGAGCTAAGTTCCTTCCAGTTGGACAACATGTACCAGTTCCGCGCCAACATAGCCGTACTGATGAACATCACGCCGGACCATCTGGATCGTTACGACCACTGCATGCAAAAGTACGTGGACGCCAAGTTCCGCATCACACAGAACCAGACACCGGATGATGCCTTCATATATTGGAACGACGACCCCATCATCCGTCGCGAACTGGCCAAGCACGGCCTGCGAGCACGCCTCTACCCCTTCGCCGCCGTGAAAGAAGACGGAGTCATTGCCTATGTGGAAGACGACGAAGTAAAGATAAACGAGCCCATCGCCTTCAACATGGAGCAGGAAGAACTGGCTTTGACCGGCACGCACAACCTTTACAATTCATTGGCAGCGGGAATCTCAGCCAACGTGGCCGGCATTGCAAAGGAGAACATCCGCAAGGCATTGTCCGACTTCAAAGGAGTGCCCCATCGCTTGGAATACGTGGCCACGGTGCGCGACGTGCGCTTTGTCAACGACTCGAAAGCAACCAACGTCAACTCCTGTTGGTATGCCTTGCAGAGCATGAAGACGCCCGTCGTCCTCATCCTGGGCGGCAAGGACAAGGGCAATGACTACAAGGAAATCGAGGACTTGGTGCGCCAGAAGTGCTGCGCCCTCGTCTTCCTGGGATTGCACAACGAGAAGCTGCACGACTTTTTCGACCCTCTGGGTTTGCCCACCGCCGACGTACAGACAGGCATGGCCGACGCCGTGGATGCCGCCTACCGCTTGGCACGCAGAGGCGACACCGTGCTGCTAAGCCCCTGTTGCGCTTCGTTCGACCTTTTCCGGAGCTACGAGGATCGGGGAGACCAATTCAAGGAATGTGTCAGAGCACTATAATATCAATGATGAATGAAGAATATCCGCTTCGCGGAGAAATGAAGAATAACCGTTTGCAATGGGAGTCATTCTTAATTCTTCATTCTTAATTCTGCATTAAGATGGACTTATTACGCAACATATTCAAAGGTGACAAGGTGGTATGGATCATCTTCCTTTTCCTCTGCCTCATCTCGGTAGTCGAAGTATTCAGCGCGTCGAGCACGCTGGTCTACGACTCAGGCAACCATTGGGCGCCCATCACCCGCCATGCCGGCTTTCTTCTGGCAGGCGCCGTCGTGATGTGGGTCTTCCACCTGATGCCCTACCATTGGTTCCAGCTCTTCCCCCGTGTCCTCATCTTCGGAGCCGCCATCTTCCTGGTGCTGCTGCTGATGTTTGACGACCTGCACATAGGCGGCATCTTGGTCATCGAAAAGACCAACGAAGCCGGCCGATGGGTCCGCCTGTTCGGCGTGCCGTTCCAGCCGTCGGAATTTGCCAAGATGGGCATCATCATCTTTACGGCCCACACCCTTTCGCGTGGACGGACCGAACAAGGCGCTTCGCCTCAAGCTTTCAAGAAGATACTGAAGCTGGCGGGGCTCATATGTCTACTCATCCTGCCGGAAAACTACTCGACGGGCGTGCTGCTGTTCGGGGTGGTGTTCCTGATGATGTTTGTGGGTTGCGTACAGACAACCAAGTTGCTGAAGTTGGGCGGAACCCTGGCTGCGGCCATAGCGTTGTTTGTCGGCTTTTTGTTCGTCACGCCCAACCAGACGCTGGAAAAGATCCCGCTGGGCCATCGCTTCACCACCGTCAAAGGACGCATCGCCGACTTCACCTCCAACGAAAAGGTGCCGCCCTCCAAGTTCGACATCGACGACAATGCCCAGGTGGGACACGCGCGCATAGCCGTGGCCACCAGCGGCATCATCGGCAAGGGGCCGGGCAACTCCGTGCAGCGCGACTTCCTGAGCCAAGCCTACTCGGACTTTATCTTTGCCATCATTATCGAGGAACTGGGACTGGCAGGCGGCGCATTCGTCGTCTTCCTCTATTGGTGCCTGCTCATCCGCTGTTGGCGCATCGCCAACAAGTGCGACCGCGCTTTCCCCCGCCTCTTGGTGCTGGGCATCGGGCTGATACTGACCGTACAGGCCATGTTCAACATGATGGTAGCCGTGGGATTGGCGCCCGTCACGGGGCAACCATTGCCGCTCATCAGCCGAGGCGGCACGTCCACCATCCTCAACTGCGTCTACATCGGAATGATTCTCAGCGTCAGCCGCTACAACATCGAGCAACAAGAACGCTTGGCAGCCGAGGCGTCCCAAGATGCCCTGCCGGCCGGGCTTGCCCCATCGGCTGCCCCTGCTACGCCCTTGCCGGACGACGACGCCCCTGTGGCTTGAATGCAATCAACTTATAACAGAAAAATCATCATGGATAAGAAAACCAACCATAATACGATTGCCGCCCCCCGCATCATCGTCAGCGGAGGAGGCACGGGCGGACACATCTTCCCCGCCATCTCCATCGCCAATGCCCTGAAGGAACTGTGCCCCGATGCGAACATTCTGTTCGTAGGCGCCGAAGGCCGCATGGAGATGCAGCGCGTACCCGATGCCGGCTACCGCATCATCGGCCTACCCGTGGCCGGTTTCGACCGTCAGCACTTGTGGAAGAACGTGGCTGTCCTCGTCAAGCTGCTGCGCAGCCAGTTGAAGGCGCGCCGCATCGTCCGCGACTTCCGCCCGCAGGTGGCCGTGGGCGTGGGCGGCTATGCCAGCGGACCGATGTTGAAAGCGTGCGCCATGGCCGGCATCCCCACGCTGATACAAGAGCAAAACTCGTATGCAGGCGTCACCAACAAGCTGTTGGCCAAGCAAGCAGCCAAGATTTGCGTGGCCTACGAAGGCATGGAACGCTTCTTTCCCGCCGACAAAATCATCCTGACGGGCAACCCCGTGCGCCAAAACCTGCGCGATAACCGCGCCACCCGCGCCGAGGGCGCCGCCCACTTCGGGCTGGATCCGCAAAAGAAGACCATCCTCGTGCTGGGCGGAAGCCTGGGGGCACGCACGCTGAACCGCACGATGGAAGCCGGCCTGCGCACCATCCTGGGCCATCCGGAAGTGCAGTTCATCTGGCAAACGGGCAAGATTTACATCGACGAGGTGAAGCAAGCCATCACAGCCTTCACGGGCGAGGCAGTGCGCAACGTGCGCGTCGCCAGCTTGCCCAACCTCTTCGTATCGGACTTCATCAAACACATGGACTTGGCCTATGCTGCTGCCGACCTGGTGGTATCCCGCGCGGGTGCAGGCTCCATATCCGAGTTTTGCCTGTTGGGCAAGCCGGTCATTCTGGTGCCTTCGCCCAACGTGGCCGAAGACCACCAGACCAAGAATGCCTTGGCCTTGGCGCAGAAAGATGCCGCCCTCTACGTGAAGGATGCCGATGCCCCGCAGCAACTGTTGGACACCGCCCTGCAAGCCGTGGCCGACGACGCGCGCCTGCAAAGCTTGGCCGGCAATATCGGCCGCTTGGCCCTGCCCGACGCTGCCAACGCCATCGCGCGCGAAGTTTTGGGACTGATAGGAGGAAAGGAGGACAGACAATGAACATCGAAAGCATACAATCCGTCTATTTTGTCGGCGCGGGAGGCATAGGCATGAGCGCCCTCATCCGTTACTTCCTGCACTTAGGCAAGCAAGTAGCCGGTTACGACCGCACGCCCAGCCCGCTGACCGCACGCCTCATCGACGAAGGGGCACGCATCCACTACGACGAAGATGCCGCCCTGATTCCCGACGACTGCCGCCGTCCGCAGAGCACGCTGGTGGTCTATACCCCCGCCGTGCCGCAAGAACATGCCGAACTGGCGTGGTTCCGCGCAAACGGCTTCGAGATCCACAAGCGGGCACAAGTCCTGGGACTCATCACCCGCAGCAGCAAGGGTCTCTGCGTGGCCGGCACGCACGGAAAAACCACCACCAGCACCATGGCCGCCCACCTGTTGCACCAGTCGCACGTGGGTTGCACGGCCTTCTTGGGCGGCATATCGCAGAACTATGGCACCAACCTGTTGCTCTCCAAAGCCAGTCCCTATACGGTCATCGAGGCCGATGAGTTCGACCGCTCCTTCCATTGGCTCTCGCCCTGGATGAGCGTCATCACCGCCACCGACCCGGACCATCTCGACATCTACGGCACCCGCGAAGCCTACTTGGAGAGTTTCCGCCACTACACCACGCTGATACAGCCCGGCGGCGCGCTCATCATCCACCGGGGACTGGCTCTCGTGCCCGACGTGCAACCGGGCGTGCGTGTCTATACCTACGACCGCGAGGAGGGCGACTTCCATGCAGAGCGCATCCGCATCGGAGGCGGCGAAATCGTGCTGGACTTCGTCGCTCCGGACACGCGCATCTGCGATGTCCGCCTGGGCGTGCCTGTCGGCATCAACATCGAAAACGGCGTGGCCGCCATGGCGCTGGCCCACCTCAACGGGGCTACGGACGAAGAAATTCGCCGGGGCATGGAGACCTTCCGGGGCGTGGAACGCCGCTTCGACTTCAAGTTGCGCACTGCCCGGACCGCCGTGCTGAGCGACTACGCCCACCATCCGGCCGAGATAGCGCAAAGCATCCGCTCCGTCCGCGAGTTGTATGCCGGCCGCCGCATCACCGTCGCCTTCCAGCCGCACCTCTACACCCGCACGCGAGACTTCTACCGCGAGTTTGCAGAAAGCCTTTCGCTGGCCGACGAAGTCATCCTGACAGACATCTACCCTGCACGCGAGGCGCCCATCCCCGGCGTCAGCAGCAGCCTCATCTACGACCGCCTGCGCCCAGACATCCGGAAGCGCCTCTGCCGTAAAGAAGACGTGCCTGCGCTGGTGGAACGCGAAGACACCGAAGTATTAATCCTGCTGGGCGCCGGCGACCTGGACAACCTGTCCGCCGACATCGCCCGACGCCTGGCAGCCAAAGAAAAGGAATAAAGCCATGTTCAAGAAGATCCTGACCATCCTCTGCACGGTGCTGGCGGCCGCCTACCTCTTCCTGGCCGTCACGGCTTTCAACCGCAAGCCGCAAGGACAGGCCTGTCCCGACGTGGACCTGCGTGTGAACGACACGGCCTACGCCGGCTTCATCACCAAGCAAGAGGTCATCGCCCTGCTGGACAAGGAAGGGTTGAACCCCGTCGGCAAGGAAGCGGACAACATCGACACCCGCGCCATGGAAAAAGCCCTGGCCGGCCATGCGCTCGTCGACGGCGTGGAGTGCTACCTGACGCCCGGAGGCAAGGTATGCGTCGAGGTCAGCCAACGCATCCCCGTGCTGCGCGTCATGAGCAGCGACGGCGACAACTACTACGTGGACAACCACGGCCGCGCCATGCCCGCCACCGCCAAGTGCGTGGCCCATCTGGCCGTAGTCACCGGGCACGTCAGCCGCGACTTCGCCACCCGGCAACTGTACCCCCTTGGGCTCTTCTTGCAGGACAACGGCTTCTGGAACGCGCAAACAGAACAAATCAACGTGCGGCCCGACCAGACCATCGAGCTGGTGCCGCGCGTGGGCAACCATATCATCTACCTGGGCAAACTGAAAGGCTACGAACGGAAGCTGAAACGCGTCAAGCTGTTCTACGAAAAAGCCCTCAGCCAGGTGGGATGGAACAAGTATTCGCGCATCAACGTGGAGTTTGACAACCAAATCATCTGCACCAAGCGCGAATAACCACCCCCGGACGGGTCCTATATCCCCCGCCGGCTGGACCTATATCGCCCGCTGACGGCGCATATATCCGCCGCACGCCAGGGATATAGGAGAAAAAAGAAGAACAATAATAATAACAATAAAACCCAAGAACTATGGCAACAACAGAATTTATCGCCGCCATCGAACTAGGCTCGTCGCGCATCGCCGGCATTGCCGGCCGCAAACACGCCGACGGAAGCCTGGAGGTACTGGCCTACGCGCGCGAGGACTCTTCCACCTTCGTGCGCAAAGGGCAGGTGTACAACATTGACAAGGCCGCCCACGCCATACACAACATCGTCAGCCGGCTGGAAGAGCAACTGCACCACTCCATCGCCCAAGTCTATGCCGGCATCGGCGGGCAATCGCTGCGCACGGCCGAGAACCAAGTCAGCCGCCTGCTGGACGAGGAAGGCATCATTTCGGACGAACTGGTGGACGAACTGTGTTATGAGAACCGCGACCTCCCGCTGTCCGACATGTGCGTGCTGGACGTGGCCCCGCAGGAATACAAGATTGACAACACCCTGCACGCCGACCCGGTGGGCGTCACCGGACGGTCCATCACCGGACGCTACCAGAACATCATCGCCCGCCACGCGCTCAAGAAAAACCTGGAGCAGAGTTTCGAGAAAGCAGGCGTCAAGATAGCCGGCCTGCTGGTATCCCCCCTGGCCCTGGCTCCCGCCGTGCTGACCGAAAACGAGATGCGCGCCGGCTGCGCCCTCGTCGACTTGGGCGCAGCCACCACCACCGTGCAGGTCTACAAGAACAATATCCTGCGCTACCTCTGCGTCCTGCCGCTGGGCGGCAACAACATAAGCCACGACCTGACGGGACTGAAGATTGAAGAAACCGAAGCCGAGGACCTGAAGCTGAGATACGGCGACGCCCTCTACAAAGAAGACGAAAACGACAGCGGCGCGCCTGCCTCGTGCCTGCTGAACGACGGGCGCGCCGTCAAACTGGGCGAGCTGAACGACATCGTCGGGGCACGCGCCGAAGAAATCATGAGCAATGCTTGGAACCAGATACAACTCTCCGGCTACGAGAACGAACTCTTCTCAGGCGTCGTCCTGACAGGCGGCAACGCCAACTTGCCCAACACCGAGGCGCTGTTCCGCTCGCTCAGCCACACGGACAAGGTCCGCACCGCCGCCTTCGTGCAAGAGGTTGTCAGCGGATACGACGACGACCTGACCCACGACGGACGGCAGAACACGCTGCTGGGCCTGCTGGTGGCCGGCACCGAGAACTGCTGCACGCCCGAAAAGCCGCAACCCGCGCCCCAACCCACGCAGGCATCCTTGGGATTCGACAACCCGGCCCCGGCGCCCCAACCCGCCGAACCGAAACCCGAACCCCAGCCCGAACCGGAACCCGCGCCCCAACCCGAACCCAAGAAGGAGCCGCAACCGAAACCCGAACCGGAACCCAAGCCCACTACTACGAAGAAAAAGAAAAGATGGTGGCAGATGGGCAAGGACTTGTTTGACGACCTGAAGAACGAAGCACTGGGCGACACCAGCGATTCACTGAAAAACTGACCGATAAGAAACGATAAAAAAACAAAGATATGGACGACAGAGTACAATTCGACTTCCCCACCGACTCGCCTCAAATCATCAAGGTCATCGGTGTGGGCGGCGGCGGCGGCAACGCCGTAAACCACATGTACAAGGAAGGCATCCACGAGGTATCCTTCGTGGTATGCAACACCGACCGCAAAGCGCTGGAAGAATCGCCCGTGCCCGTCAAGCTCCAATTGGGGCACGAGGGCCTGGGGGCGGGAAACCGTCCCGCCAAGGCGCGCGAAGCGACCGAAGAGAGCATCGAAGAAGTAAAGAACATGCTGAACGACGGCACCAAGATGGTCTTCATCACCGCCGGCATGGGCGGAGGCACCGGCACGGGCGCCGCCCCCACCATTGCCCGCATCACCAAGGAGATGGACATCCTCACCGTAGGCATAGTCACCATCCCCTTCCGATGGGAAGGCGACAAGAAGATTGACCAAGCCCTGGACGGCGTGGAAGAAATCAGCAAGAACGTAGACGCCCTGCTGGTCATCAACAACGAGAAGCTGGGCGAGATTTATCCGGACCTCTCGGTAAAAAACGCCTTCGCCAAGGCCAACGACACCCTGCTGGTGGCCGCCAAGAGCATTGCGGAAATCATCACCATGCGCGGCATCATCAACCTGGACTTCAACGACGTGAAGACGGTGATGAAAGACGGCGGCGTGGCTATCATGAGCACCGGCTATGGAGAAGGCGAAAACCGCGTCAGCAAGGCCATCGAGAACGCCAAGCACTCGCCCCTGCTGAACAACAACGACATCTTCAACTCGCAGAAAGTGCTGCTCAACATCGCCTACAGCCCCGACCACGAACTGATGATGAGCGAGATGGACGAGGTGAAGGACTTCATGAACCAGTTCAACCGCGACTTCGAGACCAAGTTCGGCATGGCCGAAGACCCCGCATTGGGCGAACAGGTCAAAATAACCCTGCTGGCCACCGGATTCGGCATCCAAGATATCCACATGAAGGAGATGGACGAGCGCATCGAACAGCGCACGCTGGAGGAACAAAAACGCCTGGACGAACTGGCACAACGCCGCGACGACTACTACGGCAAGGACGCCCACGGCAGATACCGCCACAGCAAGCACCGCCAAATCTACCTCTTCAACCCCGAAGACCTGGACAACGACGACATCATCAGCCTGGTGGAAAATTCGCCCACCTACCGCCGCACCAAAACCAGCCTGAGCGCCATACGCCTCAAGGCGGAACAAGAGAAGCAACAGGTGGCCGAAGCCGTGCAGCCGCAAGGCGGGGGCGCCGAGGGACTTATCACGTTTTGATTAAAACCCAAAAGAAAAAGAATCATTTAACACGCATAAAACCATGGATTTATTCGACAAAGTAAGCGAAGACATCAAAGCAGCCATGAAGGCCAAGGACAAAGTGGCCCTCGAAACGCTGAGAAACATCAAGAAAGTATTCCTGGAAGCCAAGACCGCCCCGGGCGCCAACGACACGCTGAGCGACGCCGACGCGCTGAAACTCATCCAGAAGTTGGCCAAGCAAGGCAAGGACGCCGCCGCCATCTACGTAGAGCAAGGCCGCCAAGACCTGGCCGACGAAGAATTGGCCCAGGTGAAAGTGATGGAAACCTACCTGCCCCAACAGATGACGCCCGAAGAACTGGAAGCCGCCCTGCGCGAAATCATCGCCGAAGTGGGCGCCGCCGGTCCCAAGGACATGGGCAAGGTGATGGGCGCCGCCACCAAAAAACTGGCCGGACGCGCCGAAGGACGCGCCATCTCCGCCAAAGTGAAGGAACTGCTGGCATAAGAAGCGGGACCGTTCCCAACAATCAAGCCCGGACGATGCGGAAATCATTCGTGAAATTCCGCATTGTCCGGGCTTGTTTTATAATGGCTATGGGGTCCAAGCGGATGTCACTCCTTCTCCGCCTCCCACCGCTTCGTCTCCGTGCAAGTCACGGTCAGCGTCTGGTCGCCGGCCTGGATGCGGAAGTCGCCCTCCTCCAGCGCCCAACGGCCGTCATAGCCCACAAACGCCAAGTCCGAAGCCTTCACCCTCAGCGTGACGGTCTTCGTCTCGCCCGGCCGAAGCTCCACCTTCTCGAAAGCGCGCAGGCGGCGGTTGTCCGGCGTCAGCGAGGCCACCAGGTCGCTGCTGAACAGCAAGACGCTTTCCTTGCCCGCCACCGTGCCTGTATTGGCAACGTCCACCGTGAAGGTCAGCACGTCGTCGGCATCGAAACGCGCCCTGTCCGCCTTCAGGTTGCTATAGCGGTAGGTGGTATAGCTAAGCCCGTAGCCAAAGGCCCACTGCGCCACCACCTGGGCGTCGTAGTTGTAAGCGCCCTGCATGGGACGGCCGATGTGCTCGCACGGCTTGTAGTCGTAGGTGACGAGCGAGTTGATTTCCTTCGGGTAGGTGAAGGGCAGCTTGCCGCTGAAGTTGGCGTCGCCCGCCAGGAGGTTGGCCAACGCATCGCCGCCGTAGTTGCCCGGAAGCATGACGTCCACCACCGCAGCGGCCAGCGGCTCGATGTCCGCCAGGATGCGCGGACGGCCTTCGTTCAGCACCAGGACGATGGGTTTGCCCGTCTGCGCCAGCGCCTTCACCAAATCCCGCTGGTTGGCGGAGAGGCGGAGGTCGGTCAGGTTGCCCGGCGTCTCGCAATACGAGTTCTCGCCGATGCACGCCACGATGACGTCCACGTCCCGCGCGGCGGCCACCGCCCGGTCTATCCGGGGTTCGTCCTCTTCCCACCACAGGCCGCCGGACTTATAAGCGACGCCCGGTTCGTAGACCACGTTGTCCGCGCCATACTTCGCGGCGAGAGCCTCGCGGATGGTGTGGTACGGCCCGGCGCATTCGTCCGCCTTGTCGCCCTGCCAGGAGTAGGACCATCCGCCGTTGAGCGGGCGCATGGAGTCGGCATTAGGCCCGGTCAGCAAGATGCGCTTGCCGGGGACCAGGGGCAGGAGCCCGCCTTCGTTCTTCAGCAGGACGAGGGATTCTTCCGCCGCTTGCAAGGCTTGGGCGGCAAACTCGCCGGAGCCGAACTTGGGATAATCCTTGAAGTCGTTATAAGGCTGCTCGAAGAGGCCCAGGCGCAACTTGAAGCGCAGGATGCGGCGCACGGCGTCGTCGATGCGCGCCAAGGGCACTTCGCCCTCTTCCACCAGTTCCTTCAGCAGGGGGCAGAACTCCCAGCTATACGGGTCCATGCTCATGTCTATGCCGGCGTTGATGGCCAGTTTGACAGCCTCCTTCTTCGAGGCGGCTATGCGGTCGCGCTTGTACAGGTTGTCGATGTCCGCCCAGTCTGTCACAATCAGGCCGTCCCAATCCAGCCCCTCCTTCAGCCAGACGGTCAGCAACTCGTGGTTGGCATGGAAAGGCAGGCCGTTGTTCGAAGCCGAGTTGACCATCACGGACAAGGCACCGGCGCGTATGGCCGCCACGTAGGGGGCAAAATGCTTCTCGCGCATGTCCTGCACGCCGATGGACGAGGGGGTGCGGTCCTTGCCGGAGACGGGCACGCCGTAGCCCATGAAGTGCTTCAGGCACGCCGCCAGGTGATAGGCGTCCACGTGGTTGGGGTCGTCGCCTTGGAAACCGCGCACGGCCTCGCGCCCCATCTCGGCGTTGAGGTAGGCGTCTTCGCCATAATTCTCCCACATGCGGGGCCAACGTGGGTCGCGGCCCAAGTCCACCACCGGCGCGAAGGTCCAGGGGATGCTGCCTGCGCGCGATTCGTAGGCGGCGATGGCGGCTCCCGCACGGGTCAGCGCGCGGTTGAAGGTGGCGCCCATGTTGACGCCCTGCGGGAAGAAGGTGCCGCCGAGCGTGTAGCTGGCGCCATGGATTTGGTCCACGCCGTATACGCAGGGGATGCCGATTTCTTCGAGGGACTTCTGCTGGATACGTACAATCAGCTCCTGCCACTTTTGCGGCGCGACGGCCAGTCCGTCGGGCACGTTGAGGATAGAGCCTACTTTGTACTTGCCGAAGACGCTGTCCAGGCGGGCTTCGCTGAGTTGGTAGCCGGCGGACGGATCGGCTTCGGTGTCTTTCAGCACGTCGAGGGTCAGTTGGCACATCTGGCCTACCTTCTCGTCCAGGGTCATCCGATGGAGGATTTCTTCCACGCGCCGCTCTATCTGCTCGTCGCGCGGGATGGCGGGTTTCCCCGTCTGCGCCGTTGCGGGCAACAGGGAGGCCGCCAATAAGCAAGTCGTCAAAAGTCTTTTCATATCACACATTATATATATAGTAAAATTTAGAAGCCTTCTCCATCCAGAGGGTGTGGCGAAATAGAGAGGAGACAGACCATTTGTTATTTTTTAGACGCGGATAATGCGGATTTAGCGGATAGTTCATAACTTAATAATCCGCCCCATCCGCTAATCCGCGTCTAAAAGATTATCCTTTCCCGTTTTGGCACAGCCTCTTCCTTAACTTCCTCCTCCCTCAACTCCTCAGAACGAACGCCGAAACAAAAAACCGTCCCTACCCTCACGGGCAAAGACGGAGTTACAAGTCAATAATACATGAAAAAACGCTATTTAGAGAGAGTTCTTTGTTGGATTCTCAAATCCAAAGGCAAAGATAGGGCATTCTTTCGAGATGCGCAAGCCTTTGCCCACTTTTTTTGCCGCCTTAACCATATTTTTTGCTTGATAACCCTTCCGGCGGCCTTTTATCCCGCTTTCACGCCCCCGCAACTATATCCCGCAACGGCAAGAAGGAAAACCGGCAAGCCGGCGGGGAAAACCTGAAACTCCACGGATGCATCTCCATCTTTAGGCTGAAGATGTCCGTCTTTAGGCTAAAGATGCACATCTTTAGGCTGGATTTCTCCATCTTTAGCCTAAAGACAGAGTTTTATCCTGCATGCGCGAACTTTTTCATAGAGAATAGAAAGTCTTCTGTCTCTCTTTCCTCTTTTTATTATAGGTAACCCATCGAATTTGGGTTATAAGTAGGTGTAGAAAAATAAATGGTAATTTAGTTGACGAGTTGACAAGTTAACAAGACTACGAGGACAGGGCTTATCACTTGTAAATCTGTTTGCTAACAGGCCTCGTTGCCTCGTTAACTCGTCCCCTTGTCAACTTCTAAATTCCTATTTAATGCACAAATTCATCCCGCGCAAACTATAAACACATACCTATCGAACGCACGTTAAAGAAGGAAAAACCCAAAAAAATGAAGAAAAAATACAGTTTTTTTATGTTATTGAACAGATTTTTGGCAAAACTATTTTCTGGTGTGAAATTTTTGCTTAAATTTGCCGCACACTTATCTTTAAAAACCTAATTATGTTAAAGCATTTTAAATCCATCGCAGCACTATTGTTATGCTCCTTCTGCTGGGGAGGGGCCGTGCATGCGGTAACCAGCGAAACACAGGGTACAAGGGCGGTGCAACAAACCGGGACTTGTACGGGTACAGTACGAGACGCCACCGGCGAGACCATCATTGGCGCCTCCGTCCAGGTGAAGGGCACCACGCGAGGCGCCATCACGGATTTGGACGGCCGCTTCAGCATCCCCAACGTCCAGCCGGGCGAGGTGATAATCATCAGCTACGTGGGCTACCAGAACATCGAAGTGAAGTGGGACGGCACGCCCCTCAACATCACGTTGAAGGAAGACGCCGCCATGCTGGAAGAAGTGGTGGTCGTAGGTTATGGCACGCAGAAGAAGGTGAACGTCACCGGTGCCGTGTCCATGGTGACGGACGAGGTGTTTGAATCACGTCCTGTGCAGAACGTGGCGCAAGCCCTGCAAGGTCAAATCCCAGGCTTGACCATGAGCGTAGGTAACAGCGGCGGTGCCTTGGACAGTGAGCTGAATTTCAGTATCCGTGGTAGTGGTACTATCGGTAGCGGTTCAAGCGGCACACCGTTGGTATTGATTGACGGCATTGAGGGTGATATGAATACGGTGAACCCGAACGATATCGCCAGCGTATCCGTCCTGAAGGATGCTTCTTCGGCTTCTATTTATGGTGCGCGCGCTGCTTTCGGTGTAATCTTGATTACAACTAAGAACGGTCAATCAGGCAAGACCCGCGTCAACTACACGGGCAACGTCCGTTTCTCCACCGCCATCCAATTGCCGGATATGGTAAGTTCTTGGGATTTCGCCAACTACTTCAATACAGCTGCCACCAACGAAGGTAGTTCGCCTATCTTTAATGAAGAAGCCTTGAATAACATCAAGACTTATATGGAAGGTGGATTCACCGACCCGTCTGACCCGGCTTATTATGGTACAAGCATTGACCCCAACACGGGCCGTTATCGCAACTATGGTAATGCTTTCGCCAACACGGACTGGTTCCAAGAATTCTATAAGAAGAACGTACCTGCCCACGAGCACAACTTGAGTATCAGCGGCGGTTCGGACAAGCTGACATACATCATCAGCGGTAACTTCTTGGATCAAAAAGGTCTGTTGCGTCACGGTGAGGACAAGTTCAACCGCTACACATTGAACGCCAAGTTCAACATCAAGATGACCGACTGGTTGACCTTGAACTATACGACGAAATGGACGCGCGAAGACTTTGAACGCCCGACGTATCTGACCGGTTTGTTCTACCACAACATTGCCCGTCGTTGGCCGACCTGTTTCGTAGTAGACCCGCACGGACACTATGCAGCCGACATGGAAATCATCCAGCTGGAAGATGGTGGTGTGCAGAACGACCAAAAGAACTGGTACACCAACCAATTGCAAGCTATCTTCGAACCCATCAAAGATTGGCACATCACAGTGGAAGGAAGTTTGCGTCAGTATAACCACAAGTATCATTGGGCTGTATTGCCTATCTATGGCTATGACTCGAACAACGAACCCTATCTGTTGTCTTGGGACGGTCGTGCAGCCGGTGCAACGGAAGTACAAGACGGACGCGACAGCGAAGACTACTTCTCGACCAACATCTTTACGGACTACTCCAAGACCATCAACGGACACTACTTCAAGGTATTGGCCGGTTTCAATGCTGAACTTTACCGCTCCAGCGGTTTGAGCGGCTTCGGTGAAAATATCATCACCCCGACTGTACCTGAACTGAGCACTACACAGGACAACCAATCGACCTCCAACAGTGCCAGCGAACTGGCCATCGCCGGTTTCTTCGGCCGTATCAACTACAACTGGAACGAACGCTACATCTTTGAAGCCAACCTGCGCTACGACGGTTCGTCCCGTTTCATTGGCGACAAGCGTTGGGGACTCTTCCCGTCGTTCTCTGCCGGTTGGAATATGGCTCGCGAACCGTTCTTTGAACCGCTGACTCCGTGGATCGGTACCTTCAAGCTGAGAGGTTCTTGGGGACAGTTGGGTAACAACGAACTGAACTCTTACTATCCGTTCTATCAATCCATGCCTTTGGGTGTGAACAGCACTGCTTGGCTCATCAATGGCGAACAACTGAATGCTGCCGGCCTGCCGGGCATCGTCAACAGCCTCTTTACATGGGAAACCATTGAAAGCTGGGATATCGGTTTCGACTGGGGTGCCTTCAACAACCGCTTCACCGGTTCGTTCAGCTACTACAACCGCTGGACAAAGGACATGGTGGCTGCCGCTCCTCCTCTACCCGGTATCTTGGGTACAAGCTCGCCTAACATGAACAATGCCGACTTGAAGTCTTACGGTTGGGAATTGGAATTGTCTTGGCGCGACCGCATCAAGGATTTCAACTACGGCGTACGCTTCGTATTGGATGATAACCAACAGAAAATCACCAAATATTATAACCCGACAGGAAGTTTGAACTCCTACTACGTAGGTCGCATGATGGGCGAAATCTGGGGTTATACTACCGTAGGTATCGCACAAAGCCAGGAAGAAATGGACGCACACTTGGCCAACAACCGTCCGAACTGGGGCACCAATTGGTCAGCCGGTGACATCATGTATAAGGATCTGAACGGCGATGGTATCGTGAACAACGGTAATACCACGTTGGACAATCCGGGTGACTTGAGCGTTATCGGTAACAATACGCCGCGTTACAAGTTTGGCTTGACATTGGATGGCCAATGGAGAGGTCTTGATTTCTCTATCTTCTTCCAAGGCGTGATGAAGCGCGACTACTGGTTAGGTGGACCGTACTTCTGGGGTGCCAATGGCGGCCAGTGGCAATCTACCTGTTATACAGAGCACTTGGATTATTGGTCTGAAGACAATCGCGATGCTTACTATCCGCGTCCTTTGATTTCACAGACTAAGAACCAGCAGACGCAGACTCGTTACCTGCAAAACGCAGCATACATCCGTCTGAAAAACTTGCAAGTAGGTTACACGCTGCCGAAGAAATGGATGGATAAAGCCGGATTGGAATCCATCAGAGTTTATGTATCTGCGGACAATGTATTTACAATCAGTGATATCAGTGGCGTATTTGATCCTGAATTGCTGGGCGGCGACTGGGGTGAAGGTAAACTCTACCCTCTGCAACGTACATGGTCTATTGGTTTAAATGTTAACTTCTAAAAAACTACTTCATCATGAAACTGAATATTAAAAAACTATCCCTATACTCACTGATTTGTCTGAGCGGCATGGGACTGAGCTCGTGCGAAGACTTTTTGGACCGCCAGCCTATCACCGCAGTGACGCCGGAGGCCTACTTCACAACAGCCGACCAAGTGGCCAACTATGTGAACAACTATTACAACGGCTACTTGGTAAACTCCCAAGGACAATCCCTATTCCACTCACAAGGTTGGAATTCGGGTATCGCTAACAATGATGCCAACACGGACAACCTCGTTGAAGGTGAAGGCAACCTCAGCTATTTTGCCGGACAATGGCAATCTTCCAGTGGCCAGAACCTGCTGAGTGACTACGGTATCATCCGTGTTTGGAACTACTTCATCAATACGGTAGTACCCAAGGCTGAAGCTGGAGAAATCCAAGATACAGACGGAAACCTGACTCAGTACATTGGCGAAGGCTATTTCTTCCGCGCCATGGCCTACTACAATGCGATGGTGAGGTTCGGAGACCTGCCTATCATCACAGAGGTATTGCCCAACGAGGAATCCTACTTGCAAGAAAAATCAGTGCGTGCACCGCGCAACGAAGTGGCACGCTTCATCCTGAGTGACTTGGACGAAGCAATCTCACGCCTGAACGATGCCGGCTTCATGAACAACCAGCGCATCAACAAGCAGGTTGCCCAACTTTTCAAGTCAAGAGTGGCCTTGTTTGAAGCTACATTCGAGAAATATCACAAAGGTACCGGTCGCGTGCCGGGTGATGCCAATTGGCCCGGTGGCAACTTCGATGGCAACATTGACGAAGAGATTCGTTTCTTCCTGCAAGAGGCCATGAACGCCGCCAGTGCTGTAGCCGATCATTCTGG
Source organism: uncultured Bacteroides sp. (assembly GCA_944322365.1). Lineage (GTDB taxonomy): Bacteria > Bacteroidota > Bacteroidia > Bacteroidales > Bacteroidaceae > Bacteroides. Next base: position 5,944 of record CALUOW010000007.1, on the reverse strand, counting down.
TCTGACGCTGACGGAGAACACGCATGTCATCAACCCCAGCTACGCGCAAATCTACGGCTGGAATCCCTATTTCGAGATGTTCAGCCAGCCTTCATTGAGCAGCGTGCCCGAAGTATTGCTGTGGAAGGAATACAACAAGACAATCAGCATCAGCCACGATGCCCCCAACCGTCTGAAGGTAGGCGATAATGACGGTTTGACGCGCAGCCTTATCAACTCGTTCCTGATGGCCGATGGTCTGCCTATCTACGCCAGCCCTGACTACAAGGGTGATGAAAGCATCGATAACCTGATGGAAGGCCGCGATGAACGCTTGCAACTGTTTGTATGGAGCGAAAGTACCGTCCTGAAGACAGACCCGTCGGAAGCTGCTATTGGCGAATCAGGCGAGGTGGCTTACTTTAAGAAACCTCTTATTGATAACAGTGCCGTGCAGAATCTGGACCGCACGGGGTATCGTCAACGCAAGCACTATACGTATGACTATACGCAGTCTGTGGGCGATGACCTGTTGGGTAGCAACGCTTGCCCCATCTTCCGTGTGGCCGAAGCCTATCTGAACTATATTGAAGCAAGCTATGAGTTGAACGGCCCCGCTTTGGATGCTAAAGCTGACCAATATTGGAAAGCCTTGCGTCGTCGTGCCGGTGTGGATGAAGATTACCACAAGACTATCAATGCTACGGACATGAACAAGGAAATCGAATACCAAGACCTGGGCGCTTGGTCAGGCGATGGACTGGTAGATGCTACGCTGTTCAATATCCGTCGTGAACGTCGCTGTGAATTTATCGGCGAAGGCATGCGTTGGGATGACTTGAAGCGTTGGCGTTCGTGGGATCGCCTGTTCGTACAACCGTTCATTCCTGAAGGAATCAATTTGTGGGCATCGGCTTACCAAAACTACGTGGATGAAGAAACCGGTCAAACTACTTTGGTTTCAGATGGAACGACAAATGCCAATGTATCTCCGGAAAGCGTCAGCACCTATCTCCGCCCGTACCAGCGTTTCCAAGCTAACAATGACTTGTATAACGGCTATACGTGGAGAAAGGCTTATTACCTGACACCTATCGGCATCCAAGAGTTGACATTGGCTCCAAGCATGTATCAGAATCCTTATTGGTCTGCTACTAATGCTGGCCTGGCTTTGGAATAAGGATAAGGCTAATATACATGGTAGCGCTTTTAGCATAAAGTGAACCTCCGGGCTTCGCTTGTCGAGATGACAGGCGGGGCCTTTTTCTTTCACATACGTTCAGCATGACAGCATTGATAGCAACGCTCATTTTTGCTACACCCTCGTCGTCGCTTTTTGCGCATTTTATTTTTCGCAGACTAATTTTGCTTTATTTAAAAGGATTTCCTAACTTTGCGGAAAGTCGAACATCAAAACCATTTGTTATGAAAAAATCTATTTTATCCGCTGCTTTTTATGCAGCCATCTATTTGGTATGCAGCCTGACGCTGCTTACAGCTTGTGACCAAGAAGAAGATTACATCATTTGGGACTTTCCGCCGGTCAATGTCTTCGTGTTCGTGGAAGACGCGGACGGCAACGACCTGCTGAACGTGGAGAACGAAGGCAACCTCTTGGGACAAGAAATCAAAGCCACCTTCCGAGGCGAAGAATACAAACTGAATGCCACCGTGGCAGAGACGCGCTACTACATGCCCTTCCAGTACGGCCTGCGGCTGCTGTACGACGAATACGGACGCTACTACCTCTACTTTGGCGAACTGGCGGGCGAGGACCTCTGCGACAACGAGGAACTGACCGTGTATTGGGGCGACGGCAGCAGCGACGTCGTCACCGTCTACAACCGCCTGGAATGGAAATCGAAGAACGACCCGGAAATCACCCGCCGCTTCTACCTCAACGGCGAAGAACAGGCAGAGAACGGCGCCATGACCGTTGTCCGCACGCACGGCGACTCGCCCACGGCCTTCCGGGTGCCTTGGGACATCGTCAACACCCAACTGAACATCGAAGCCGACAACGCGGACGACATCCGCGCAGACTTGGAGACTTTGCCCATGCTGTCGGGCACGGGCCTGCGCTTCGACTTCGCCACCTCCAGCCCGACGGAAGGAGACCGGGGCACGCTGACGTGGACGGACACGGAAGGCAACCCGCTGGCCGAAGCCGAACTGACCGTGAAGGAACGCCGCACGTATGCCGACTTTGCCTACTACCAGAACGCTTCGGACAAGCAAATAGCCATCTACGACGAGAACGACATCCCCCACTTCTACTACTACATGCTGTGGCGGGCAAGATACGGCGAAGGCACGGACCAGGAAACGCGCATGTACCACGCATTTGTAGCGCCCACCGCCGACCAGAACTTCGAGCTGTGGCTCTACGAAGACATGACCGACGCTTACCAAGACCAATACCCCGACAAAACCGTGGAAAAGGTCAGCCGGATGGTCGTGGGCAAAATGACCCAGGAATAAGACTTGCACGGTTGGCTATCAATTCGTATCTTTGCCCTCACGAACCAATGAACGAATAATTATGGAAACAACGAGACAAAACAAGATAGCCCGCCTGCTGCAAAAAGAGCTGAGCGACATCTTCCAGAAACAGACGCAGGCGACGCACGGCGTGCTGGTGTCGGTCAGCGCGGTGCGCATCAGCCCGGACTTGAGCGTGGCGCGCGGCTACCTGAGCATCTTCCCCCCGAACAAGGCGGAAGAAATCCTGGGCAACATCAATGCCAACGTCAAGTCCGTGCGCTATGAACTGGGCACGCGCGTGCGCCACCAATTGCGCATCATCCCGGAACTGAAGTTCTTCCTGGACGACTCGCTGGACTATGTGGCACATATCGACGAGTTGCTGAAGAAGTAATAGCCAACCGCCCTTCGCCGTGCCCCTAGCGTATTACATCGCCCGCCGCTACCTCTTCGCGCCGAAGAAACACCGCGCCGTCAATGTCATCTCCGCCCTATCTGCCTGCGGGGTGGCTTTGGCGACGGTGGCTTTGGTGTGCACCTTGTCCGTATTCAACGGCTTTCAGGAGATGGTGGCGGGCTTCTTCACCGCCTTCGACCCCGAACTGAAGATCACCGCACGCCAAGGCAAGACCTTCCTGCCCGCCGACTCGTGCCTGGAGGCCGTGCGCCGCCTGCCCGAAGTGGCAGTGTGGAGCGAGACATTGGAAGAAAACGCCCTGCTGAAGTACAAAGACCGGCAGACGGTGGCGGTGGTGAAAGGGGTGGACGAACGCTTCGAGCAACTGGCCTCGATAGACAGCCTGCTGCTGGGCGCGGGACAGTTTGTCCTGCAAGATTCGGTGGCGGCGTATGCCGTGCCGGGCGTCGAGCTGATGTCGTCGTTGGGTTGCGGCATCTCGTTTGTGGACCCGCTGGAGGTTTATGCGCCCCGTCCGGGCATCCGCATCAACCCGGCCAATCCGGCATTGGGCCTGCACAAGGGCTACCTGCACGCCAGCGGCCTCATCTTCATTGTCAACCAAGAGGAATATGACGGGCGTTACGTGCTGACGTCGCTGGACTTCGCGCGCCGCCTCTTCGGCCAGGCGGGAAAGGTCTCCGCCATCGAACTGCGCCTGACGCCCGACGCCGACCTCCGCGCCACGCAGCAACGCATCCAGGCATTGGCCGGCCCGCGCTTCCGCGTGGAGAACCGCTACGAACAGCAGGCCGACGTGTTCCGCATCATGGAAATCGAAAAACTCATCTCCTACCTCTTCCTGACGTTCATCCTCGTCGTGGCATGCTTCAACGTGGTCGGCTCGCTATCGATGCTCATCCTGGAGAAGCGCGACGACGTGCAGACGCTCCGCAGCCTCGGCGCGGACAACCGGCTGATCCGCCGCATCTTCTGGTGCGAAGGCGGGCTGATAGCCGTGTGCGGCGCGGTGGCGGGCATTGGGATAGGATGGCTGTTGTGCGGCCTCCAGCAGCAGTTCGGGCTAATCACCTTGGGCGGCAGCGGGCAGTTTGTGACAGACGCTTATCCGGTCAGCGTGCACGTGGCAGACGTGGCGCTGGTCTTTGTGACGGTGGTGGCGGTCAGTTGCCTGTCGGTGTGGTGGCCGGTGAGGTATCTGAGCAGGCGGTTGCTGTAAGGCAAAAACGTGCGATTGTCACAAAAACAAATTCCATCCATTTGTCAGTCTCATAGAAGATTATTACCTTTGTTCGCAAAGAAAAGCAATATCCGTATGACAAATATCGAAAACATAGCATCCTATATCTGTTTGCGCTATCGACAGCAGTTTGGCAAGGAGATTGATGAAATGAAGCTGCATAAGTTACTTTATTTCACCCAACGTGAATCAATCATCCAAACAGGAAAGCCTTTGTTCGAGGATTGTTTTGAAGCTTGGAAATATGGCCCCGTCATGGTTTCCATACGGCAGAAATACAGAAACAATGCATTGCATGAAGAATTGTCGCCTGAAATAATAGAAAAGTATAAGGCTGTATTTGACAAGGTATTTGAGACATACGCCCCCAAAGACTCCTGGAGTCTGAGCAGCATCACGCACGGAGAATATGCTTGGCAGGAAGCCAGACGAAAAATCACCTCCGAAAAACAACATGTGCTTATCAATACAAACGACATCCAAACAGATGCCGAACGGGTAAAAATCCGCCGTCTTCTTTATGAGAAAGCAGAATCCATAAGAAAATCCAAAGAGCATGCAAATAACTGACGAACAATTACAGATACTGAATTCCCTCGTTTGCGAACGTCTGTCTTCCAATGAAAGGAATCTCAAACTGGTCGACACTTTTTGTAACGCGAGGAACGGAAGCCTGGAACATACCCTCAAGAATGAGGCTTATGAAGAAGACGAAGCGGGGAATATCGCTTACTATCTCATTAAAGACAGAGAGGAAAACATCCTTTTCTATTTCTCAATTAAATGCGGAATCCTGTATGACATGTTTGGCGAAGAAGAAAAGCTACGTAAAATAAACGAGCTTTTCCGCTTTCTAGTGGAACTGGAGAAAGACCCGTCTACTACGGAAGATGACAAAAACACCATTGTCTCCATTTTAGAAAGCATACGTACAAGGAAAGGACTTGTGAAAAAAGAATTGTCCAAAATCTCGCACATAAGAAAAAGTCAACTCATTGAGGAACTGGAAAAAGAATCTGAGGACCATTTGAAACGGGTGGGAAAGACTTTTGCAGGCGTTGAAATAGTACATTTTTGTGCAAATGACGCGTATCGGCCATCATGGAAAAAGTTCAATATGAAACAAAAGATGGGAACTGTCATCTTTTGGCATTTCCTTATCCCTAAAGTCCACGAATTAAGAAAGATCGTAGGATGCGAATACCTATTCTTGTTTGCAGCCGATTTAACGCCAGATGAACTACTCGTCAACTACTATAAGGCAAATCTTGGTTTCAGAGATTCCAACGAATATGGTACGGCAATTCCGTTTTACGATTATGCCTGCAAATTTATGTATCAGGAATTAAAGGATATTGAAAAAAGAAAGGATTCTTTTTATGCAGAATTCAATCCTGACGAGGAGAGCATCATGTAGGAAATAAATTACTATTCACAACCTCCTTGTTCCTTGCCTTCTTTCTTCCGTATCAGCGTCAGCCCGTCGCGCAGCGGCAGTATCACCTTCTCTACCCGTGTGTCATGCGCCACATGGTCGTTGAAGTCCCGGATGCCCAGCGTCTGAAGATCAGACGGGCGGGGATGGGGATCCAGCACATGGCCGTCCCACAGGGTGTTGTCCGCGATGATGAAGCCGCCGGGACGGAGGCAGGACAGCACCATCTCGTAATACTCCACATACCGCCGTTTGTCCGCGTCGATGTAGGCCAGGTCGAAAGTCAGTCCCAGGCGGGGCACCTCCGCCAACGCGTCGCCGATGCGGAAGTCGATGCGGTCCGCCCAAGGCGAATGCTCCAGCCACGGGCGGGTGAAGTCCTCCTGCT